>CAJBSZ010000001.1 GCA_903958395.1 uncultured bacterium
CCGACAACGCCAAAAAAGTCGCCGCTTGATCAAAAATTATACGTTAGTGAATTTATGAACCAGGGTACTTAGTAATGGACCCAACGAGGCAAACTTCCCTTAGTGAGCATCAGAAGACCCCGATGCTGAATCAGGGAATCCCTGATTGTGTTCGTGTCGAATGTTGTGCAATGCTCCCTTTCGTTGATTATTCACATTGAGGAGGGTGACATGATTCGTTTGCCTTATCCACGATTTCAGATGGTTTGGGGACTGTTCGGACTATTTGTTATCCCCGCTTTCATGATGGCAGGAACCCTTTCTTCATCTGAAACAACTGCGATTTCGGAATCATCTTCGGTAATCAGCAGAGATACCACTAGTGCCGGTGATATTGAGGTCATGGCGAGTGGAATAGCCGACTCGATGGCTCAAGAGAATACGGGCACCCTTAGTGACTTGGCCGGACTGTATAGGCAAGAACAGATCCGATGGCTGATTTTTGCCCCACCTAGTTCAGACTTTATACTGCGGCAAGATTGCGGAATAGTAGTCTTTGATCCGAAGGCCTTCCCGGATGACTTCAACAAGAAGTTGGTCGGAGAGATGAAGAATGACTGCCCCGTTTACTCTTTGAACATCAGTGAAGACCCTGGCACCCGCGAAACCATTTTTTCAAATGCAGATGGGGGCGAAATTTCCAGGGTGAAGCCAGAGGAGGGGTACAACCCATTTTGGCTCCTTGATTCGAAATATCCTGATCTTTATTCAATGGGGTATGGCGGCGATGAGATCAAGGAGATAGAGGGCACATATGACCCTAGCAGGATTCAAATTACAGTAACCCTGTTACCTGTCGATTATTTGGATAAGTATGCCCTTGCGGCTGCGGAAGAGAAGGTGAAGCAAGCATCCTTGGCGAAGAGTGCAAAAATCATCCCTCCCATGATGAGGTATCAAAGTTCGGGGATGACCAATCTTGAGATGGTTGCAATCGAGAGAGCTACCAACGGCATGAAGTTGACCTTGGCCTATCCTGATGGCTTTACGAACCGGCTGGATATATTTACCTGTGCCGATCTGGTTGCCTCATGGTGGGACTTGGCTCTAAATGCAACCAATGTCAATATTTCAACAAACTGCATTCAATGGGTAGACGTGAACGCCTTTTCACAGACGGTGAGGTTCTATAATGCTGGAGACGCAGACTTGGATTCAGACGGGGATGGGATTCCTGATGCCAGAGAGAAGTTTATGTATCATACCTCAACTGTGACCAATGATACGGATGGAGATTGGCTGACAGATTACTATGAAATAATGACCCTTCACACCGATCCGAACAATAACGATACCAATAAACCGACTGTCTGGATTTCATATCCCGCCGAAGGGACTGTGGAGGTGTGGGAGCCATGAAACTGATCAAAAGATTATTTTCACAACACGTTTCGGTTACAGTTCTAATGATCTGTGTGTTGTTTCCTACGCTTACGCAAGCTGAGCCGGATTGGTCGAGCTATAGTTTTGATATCTCTGGTGAGCATTTTGATTATGTCTATACTCCGTTCAGGGGGTTGTATTCTGGCTCCTCTGGTAATTTTCTCACTTGGATGCAAGGACCAGCCTCCAATTCAGCCTGGTGGGTCTACTATTATCCGGGCTACGGCGATTATCAGTATATTCAGTGTTTGGGCACTGGTCTGTTTCCTGAAGGATACAACAATCAGGAGCCCATTGTTTCTGCGACACCAGGTGGAAGTGTAGGTGCGACGAAGGAACCGGTAGATGTTGTCAATGGTGCCATGTTCTTTGATGAAGCCGATTTCGGTCTTGCCGGTGCAGGATTCAATCTGGGATGGATACGAACTTACAATAGTGCGCTAAACTCCACAAACGGGCTGGGGTTTTGCTGGAGCCATAACTATGACATGAAACTGACTCCGACGACAAACGTCTACATCAATGGGAGTTTCACTAATACCGTATCTGCACTTAATCTCACAATGGGCGGTGGAGAAGCTCGAACCTTATTGAAAGATGACACAAATAACGTATGGAGAAGTGGACAGTCTACACCTTTTATTGTCACCCTTGTCACAAATGGCGAATATTTCCTTCCTCTGCCATCTGGCTATAACTGTCTCTTTGGAACAAATACCTTTATCAAATCCATCTCCAACTCATGGGGGCAATCACTTGGATTTGCTTACACAAATAGTTCGGGTGCTATTTTACTCCAAAAGGTCACTCACTCTGATGGACGATCACTGGCATTTTCGTATAGCGGCAATCGTTTAAGCAGGGTTGATACACCCTCAACAAACCTGTATTACCTCTATTATTACAATGCCGGTGGGGAAATGACCGGAGCGGTGACACGTTCATCGGCGGGGGAATTTCTAACTTCCTACTCTTACGATACCAACAATGTCCATGCTATGTTGCGACACCAAAACGCTCTGGGGGAGGTGTTTAGTTATACCTATGCAACCAACGCTATGGGTCAAGTCACTCCGAAATGTATCAAAGTGGATGCTGCAACCAATTATTATGAACACTCTGTGGCATATGATGGCGGTGGTGCATCCACAGCGGTTACATATTCGAGGACTAGCACCAACGCGAGCCTGAGTTACTTTATTGATCCCGATACCACGAGAAGATATGTCACAAGCATAGTCGGCCCGGATGGAACAGGTGTGGTGCATACATTGGATCATGATGCGGCTTCATCCTTGGTGACAAATGAGGAATGGGTGAGCAGGGATAATTATGAGGCCGCAATAATGGGTGGGACCATAGGCACAAATGCGGGACAGTTCTACTGGCCATATGGCGTATTCGTCGATTCCCAACATCGCCTGTATGTTTCTGACACTTGGAACAACCGAATTCAGATGTATGACTCTACTTCTCATGTTTGGACGGTATGGGGTCAGTCTGGGGCGACAGCCGGAAAGTTTAACCAACCGCTCGGCATCGTCGTTGATTCGAAAGGGAACGTCTATGTTTCTGATTCAAATAACCATCGCATTCAGAAAAGAAATGCCACTAACGCTCAATGGTCAGCCGTAAGTTCTGAAACCAGTGGGAATAACATTGGACAGTTTACTACGCCTATGGGACTGGCCGTGGACGCAAAAGATAATATCTATGCGGTTGATGTTTATAATTCCAGAGTGCAAAAAATGACAACCAATGGTGTTTGGTCTATTTGCATTTCAAATATTGACTGGTCAGCTACTGACGTTGTGCTGGATCGAGACGATAATATTTATCTTTCGGGCGGCATGAACGGGGGGCAAATTAGGAAATACACCTCTGCTGGGCAATTCATTCAGGTAGTGGGAAGCACCCAAAGTATCGATGGATCATTAAAAAGCCCGGCAGGGATGGCTATTGGAGGTGGGACTTTATTTGTGGGGGATGTTGTTTCAAACAAGGTGTCTTGCATGTCTTTGTCGGATTATTCATGGTATCAGGTTGCAGGAGGCATCTCGTTAGATGAGCCCCAAGATGTTGCATGGGATAGTAACGGTCTGCTTTACATTGCTGACACGATGAATAGCAGAATATTGGTTCTTCCGTGGATTCCTGCCGTATCTCTGCCTGTGACAAATGGCACGGCAACGACATCTTGGTATGGTGATCATGTCGAATATATCACTTCCAAGAATCAATACGATTCTGACGGTCACCTAACTAACACATGTTTCGGCTATGGCACAAACTCTTCGCCACCTTGGTCTTTTACATGGAATACCAACTGGTATGTCCCTGCCTCAGCGACAGATCCTGAAGGACACCGGATTGAATGGGATTATGAGAATGGGGCGGTAAGCGTGGCGAGGGCGTTTCCTGCAACGAACCACGCAATTGAAACGCACATTTCCTACAATTCAAAAGGGGTTGTAAGTGCCGTGACCAATGCCAATGGTCACTGGGTCAGTTATCAATCAGACGCCTATGGATATCCGACCCAAACAGTTTCTCAAGGCGGGACAACGAACTGGATGACTTGGGATGTTCTTGGGAATCTTAAAGAAATCCGATTGCCAAGCAACGAGTATACTACAAACGAGCCATCTGAAATGGTTCCACGAGTCATTACGTTTGATCCTCACGAACTAGGATGGGTGAGGCGGATCACTTATCCAGATTCAACTGTCGAAACCTATTCCTTTGATGCGCTCGGTAATCTAACCAACCATATTGATGTTGCTGGACGAACGAACATTCTGTCCTGGCTGCCAACGAAGAAACTTGCGTCTACAACCCGATATTTGACAACCGGGGGAAGTAATCAGGCGGTCACCATTGGGGTGACTTATGATCAGCAAATGAACGTACTTAACATCAAGGATGAGCTTGGTAGATCGGTTGAAAGTTACCAGTTGGATCTCCAAGACCGTCCAGTCATTGTGACCAATATTGAGTCGCAGGTGATGACTATCAAGTATGGTCTTGGAAACATGGTCAAAAATCTAATTCGGTTTGACGGCTCAATGGTGGTTAATGGGTACGATGCAGGGGCTAGGTTGAATTCAGTTAATTATGGGGATGTAAATATTGCCTTCAGTTATCTGAAAAATGGACTGTTAGCCAGTGCGTCCAACTCATTCGGAATTGTCTCCAATGCCTTTGATGGAGCAAATCGGTTAGTGTCGAGTACGTCTTCCGGCCTTCTTCCTCAACCGGCGATGATAAATTATAGTTACTATCCCGCTGGTCAGGTGTCGAATGCTGTTAGTCTTGCTGGAACCAATAACTATGCCCTTGATGCGAATGAGCGGATTTCCAACCTGACCACCATGACTCCCAATGGTCGGCAGGATTCAATTGGCTATGCTTATGATCCTGTCAACGGTCAACTTGCTCAAGTCTCTTATTCCAATGGGATTACCTGCGTTTTTGGCTACGACATCATGGATAGGTTGACGGGAATGACATGGCGGAACGTCTCGAATAAGGTCGTAAGGAGTCGGAGCTACAGCTATACCGCTGCGGGTATGATTAGTAGGATGAATACAGAAGATGGGGGATATGTTGATTACTCCTATGATTCATTGGATCGATTGACCCGTGAAAAATGCGTGGATGTCTATGGTCAGATTACCTCCGAGGTTAAATACGAATTTGATTTGGCTGGAAATCGAACTAAGAAAACCATTCTCGACAGTTTCGGTGATACGTTTATCACGGTGGGATACAACCTTGGAATAACAAACCGACTTGCATCAAAAACGGTGGTGGAAACGAATCTTGCTGTTAGAACTGATGTTGGCGGATATGCCAGTGAGACAATCGGCACTAATGACCGTTTTGGAGTGCTGTGGATTAGCAATGCGGTTCCCGGCGGGATGGTCGTTAAGCCCGAAGTACAAGGCACTAATTATTGGTATTATGGACTTACGGTTGGATTAGGGACGCAAAAGCTGGTTGCCGCCATTCGGGATGTGGCTGGTAACGTTACTCTGGCAACCAATTCCCCGATTCTATCAGTAATCACGAATAGTTCGGTTCAGTATAACTCTGCCGGATGCGTTACCAATATCACGGGAACTGGCCCTGGCTACACCAAGACTGTGGGATTAAACTGGAACAGCCAGTATCAGGTGACAACAGTAACGACCAATGGAGGGTTGGCTGGCAGTTTCAAATATGACGCACTGGGAAGACGGTCATGGGCAATTGAAAACGGGGCAACAAACTGGATGGTCTACGATGGAGTCCATGTAGTCGCTGACTTGGATTCATCTGGCGCATTGGTTCGGTCATACGTTTGGGCTCCTGGCATCGACAATCTCATCTCAATGACCGTTTACGGAACGGCTACCAACACCTATTACGCCATCAAGGATCATTTGGGTTCGGTTTTGACTCTGACTGATTCAAGCGGAAACATTGTCGAAAGCTACCGTTATGATGCGTGGGGCAGGACTACGGTCTATGCGGCTAATGGGGCGGCTCTGAAATCCTCTGCAATTGGAAACCGATATTGCTGGCAGGGACGGGAGTATTCCTGGACTTCGAGTCTCTATTACTTCAGGGCAAGATGGTACGACCCCATTACGGGGAGATGGCTCTCTAACGACCCCATCGGCATAAGTGGGGGTCTGAACCAGTATGTCTTTTGTGGGAATAATCCGGTTAACTTCAGGGATCCCCTAGGGTTGGACTGGTTTGATAACATGTCAAATTTCTCGGCTGGTTTTGCCGACACGCTGACATTCGGCCTGACTAGTGCTGCCCGCAGTGGCATGGGCTATGGCTCTCAGGTGGATAAGTGTTCAGGTTCATACTCAGGCGGGAAAGTTGCAGGGTTCATTCACGGCCTTGCGATGGGGGGAGCAAGTTTGTTTAATGCAGGGGCGCATACTGTGTTTTACTCTGGGGAAGGCGCACTTGAAGCGGCGAGGTTTGGAAAAGGGGCTGGTGTTATTTTAGAGGAAACCATGGGCGGGCGGGCGCTTACTGCAGTTGAGCAAGTGGCCGGGCAATCTTTGCCAAAGGGTGTTTGGAAGACAGCATCTGGCATTTTTGCTGCAAACGCTAAAGGGGAGGTTCAAGTTTTTCTTCGGAACCCTAGAGCCTCAAGCATCTTCAAGACAGTTGAGGAACCAGTCTTGAATGTTGTAAACCGTGTTCATTCTTGGTTTGGATCTTCAGCAACAACCATCTTGCCTCGGTGAGGGACCATGAAATCATTATTTAGTTGCTTCCGTACTGCGGCATCGAAACATGACCAGCAAGGTTATCAGGTTGTGTCTGTAGGGCGTGACGGGCTTAAATACGTCGAAGGAGATCATGAACTTCTGGCACAGGCCGAACTTCAGTCAGGAAAGCCGGATCGGGTCATCTATGCGAGCACCGTAAGGAAATGGCGTGCTCCCTATGATCAGGAAACTATTTCACCGGAAAAGCAAAAAGAGATCATCTGTCGTCTGGAAGCCTACTATACTCGCCAGAATGTGACTTGTGAGGTTGTCTAACGCCGTAAACCCGACCGCTACGCTATCTCCGCGGGGACCGGTACGATCTTTTTAGTCGCCTTTCAGGGACAAGGCGGCGCATCATGATTCAACCAACGCCTTCTATCGGGTCAAAGAAAGCGGGGTCACGTCTCCACTTTCTGCAAATCAAAAAAACCGATAATCGCAATGGTTCTACGGGCGTTTTGTTGACTCCATACTGACTGCTCCGCAGCTGTCATTCGCCGTGCTGAAAAAGGCGACGGCGCACGCCAACGGCTTGCTACCGGAGCCCGCCGGGACTTTCTCCTGTCCTTTTCGTTGCCTGAATAGGGATAAGGAGGCGCATCATTTTTGACCCTGGCCCTGTTCCGACCCCTCCCCACGTGTTATATGGAGCATTTACTGGCCAATCGGCTACCGTTTTTCCTAACCAGTGGCGGGGCGCTTCTTCAGAGAAAGCCCTTGAAGTCAAAAGCGGTTTTTCTCAGGCGTTTGACAAGGCGGAGGAGTCGCTTGGCCTCAGCGGGATCGTGCGTGTCGCGGCGCAGGTTTTCGAGGCGGGCGATCGTGGCGGCCATCAGGCTGAGCAGTTGATCCGGGGCGGGTTGCGACGGCAGGGCTGAGTGAGGCGGCAGCGCCTGGGGCTGAACGGTGTGCATCAGTCGTAACTGGACGACGGCCTCGTCGTAGGCCTTACGCACATCGACTTGGGCAACCTCGACGTAGCGCATGGTCATCTTGGGTGTTCTGTGACCCAGGAGTTTCATCAGCGCCGGGACCGGCATGCCAGCCCGTGCCATTTCCGTGGCGAAGGTGTGGCGGAGACGGTGGCAGTAGATGTGTTCGGTGCTGTGGAGATGAGCGGTGAGTTGTTGGAGGTTGGCGCTGTAGCCTTGCTGGCGCATGTGATGTCCGAAGGGCGAGATCATCAGGTAGTGAGCAAGGCAGGCGGGAACGCCGCCTTTGCAACGGCAGCCGCGTTGCTCAACAAGACGCTGGATCAACGCGACGGTACGGGCGTCGAGGGGGATGAGGCGCTCGGAACGGGTCTTGCCGAGAGGCACACGGAGCGTGTAGGTGTCAGGGCCGGCGCCTTCCATGGCATGGAGACTCAGGTCGATCATCTCCCCAATACGCATGCCCGTATAACGCAAGAGAAGCACACCCATGGCGGCAAAGGTATTGGCTTCGATCAGGGCTTGCTGCACAGACTGATCGAGATCGGTGGGCAGGGGCCTGGGCAGGTAGACTTCCTCCGGCGCCAAGTCTTGATCGTCGAGCAGTCCCGTGGGCGGCGCGTCGGCCCATTGCCAGTGGATCAGGTCCTCGAAGAACAGGCGCAACGTGCGGATGGAGCAGTTTCGGGAGATGGGCTTCGTGTAGAGGATGTGTTCCAGCCAGCCGTCGATATGGGGTGTGCGCTGCAACTGGCTGAAGGACTGGACATCGGGATAGTGGTCACGCAGATAAGCGGTGAACAGCTTGAGGATGCCGCGCTTGCCCAGGATCGTGCTGGGCCGTAACGTCGGATTCCAGCGCCGTAGGTAGAGGTCAATGGTCTGCTGGAAAGGGATGTTCATGAAGGAGCCCTTGGGTTTTAAGCACGTCGAGAGCCTGACGATAGTGGGCGCGCAGTTCCACATCCTCGATCTCGACATAGCGCATGGTGGTCTGCGGCGAGCTGTGGCCCATCATCCGGGCCAGCACCAGAAGAGGCACCCGGCAGCGGGTCATGTTGGCGCCGAAGCTGTGTCGGAAGCGATGGGGATTGGCCTGGGTGACGCCGCTCTTGCCGCGGTGGTAGCGGAAGATGCGGCGTAGGCCATCCATGCTGAGGGGCGCGCCTCGCCGCGGGCCTTTGAGCACGATAAAGACCGACAGGGAGTCTGTGGCGGGCCGTTCCACCTGGGCGTAGAGGCGCAGCGTAGAGGCCACGGCGTCGGCCAAGGGCATGACGCGCTGCTTGCGGCCTTTACCCAGAATGCGCAGGCTCTGTCCGCTGGGATCGATGTCGTTGATGGTGAGGTTGAGCACCTCGGCCGCCCGCATCCCCTCCGCCCACATCAGCAGCACCATGGCCCGATCACGCCAGGTTTTGAGGTCGCGGTAGAACTCCATCACCTGAGCGTCCTTCAGCGGTTGCACGACGCGATAGGGTTCCTTGATGCGCACCGATCCGCGTCGGGAGCGGGAGTGAAAATGCAGTGCGTGATTATGCTGGCACCAAGCTTCGACGACGGGTGCCGTGCCGGTGAGGAACTGAACAAATCGTTGCAGCAGGCGCAGGCGCCGGTTGATGGTGGACGGCGAGACGGGCGGCGGTTGTTGCAGATAGTCAATGAACGCCACCAGGTCTTCGCCGACGAGTTGCCGGGGCTGGCGTTGAGCTTCGTCCATCCAACGGTAGGCCGCCAGCAGATCATAGGCATAGGTGCGCCGGGTCCGGGGCGAGAGCCCCCGCAAGATCAGAGTGTGGAGAAAGCGTTCCGCCTCCGCAACAGGCTGTCCGTCCGCCTGTCGCAGTTCCCACACCGGCTGAGCGTGCCGTTGACCTAGGCGCACGGCGAAGGCGTTGTGTGTGGCGCGGTCCATCGGTTACTCCATCGGCGCGGGCAGGTTCAGCAGTTGATAGATCGGCCGGCGGTACAGCAGAAACGCATCCTGCACCAGCGCTTCGCGGGCCTCCTGCAGCGCACTGTGAGAGAGGTTCAACTCCTCGCAGACGCGTTCATCCGAGTAGAACGAGAGTCCCTGGGCATCGCTGACGCATTGCAGGAAGACATATAGCGCGATCTGCTCTGCGCTCATTCGACGGATATGTTTCTGGTAAACCAGCCGGCGATCCACGGCGCCGAACTGCGTCGGCATCGTGCGCACGAGCTGTGGATCCACTGGCTGCTTGGTGATCGTGTAATCAGTCTTATACTGTTGCATCGCCTGCCTCCGGCTTGCCCTCGTTAGTTTGGATCGTTCGCCAGGTGAAGACATGAGGCGTTCTGTCCTCATCATGAAAGGTCATCTTGCTGACCTCCCGGATGAGGCTTTTGATGCTGTTGTCTGCCCTCGAATCAATGGCGCCCAGAACACGTAGCTTCAGATACACGTTTATTCGCATCATCGGACCTCCTTGAGTTGATGGACGGGACAGTACAAGTCCCTTCGGGAGGAGACGCAGTGGAATTGCGTGTTGCCGGGCTTCCGGCAGGCTTGGCGGGCCGGATGGCACTGTGGTATTTTAGCAATGCCGGGTGTGCTTCAGGTGACTGCCAGAAAATCCCGTTGAAAGGACAACTGGTAGGTAGCGACGGGTGATGAACCGCCCAAAACCTCCTTTACGTGCGCCAACACATGAAGGAGGGGCACCCCGGCCTTCATTTTTGAAGGCGGTCCTCTGTTGTTGAGTTGGGTGCGCAGGACCGTCTGGCACAAGGCCAGTCGCCGCACGAGCTTGTAGGTGTTGCTCAATGAGGAGGGAAAGCCCTTACGGAAGGTGATCGCCTCCCAGGCGTTCTTGATGGACCGGGCGTCGAGCAGTTCCCGAATGAAGGCCCAGAGCTCATCGGCACTGAAATACCGGCGTGGCAACGTGTTCCCAAGCCGGACACTGGGAGCATGGCCGCAGCCCTGGCGGCGTGTGTTGCCCTTGCAATGGACGCGCCAAGCCCGGACGCTGTTTTCCTTCCGTCCCTTCTTCCAGCGAATATAACCGTGCCGCACCAGAGTCCCAGCCGCCCCGCAAACAGGGCAACATAACCCGGCCAGCCTGGACAGGAACAAACCGATCTCCTTTTCGGTCGTGAAAAACACCTGCATCGGCGCAGGGTATGAATCGTCTACGCTGATCACAACTCCGATGTAGGTCCATCAGGGGAACGAGATAGACGGGATTTATGATCCCGGTTGAAACGAGACTATAACGAGATAGATATAACGAGAATAAGGCAGGTCGCATTATTGGCCGGTAAAGGAGCATTGCCGACCGTGGGGACCGGTGGGCAAGGCACTTTCCCTCTGAGGCTTATCACAATCTGTGACGTCATTGACCGGGAGAGCGTGGCTTCTTGAGAGCCGGGATAGCGTGGTTTCGCCACATTAAGTCTTTAAAATTCAATGAAGTACGCGGAATACGACGCCAAAGTTTAACCTTATCCAGGGAACGTTCCGCTGGATTCCAGAATCGTCGAAGTTCGTCATTGCAGGGTGATTTTGGATTCAGACTTGGCACTGCTATACGGAGTGACGACAAAAGTGCTGAATCAGGCCGTGAAACGTAATCAGGCCAGATTCCCCGCCGACTTTGCTTTTGTCCTTACAACGCAAGAGGCCGTAGACTTGAGGTCACAGTTTGTGACCTCAAGTTCGACCGACAGAGAGGTCTCGCCATCCCACCTCAAGAAACCATCGCCCCATTGGCGCGAATTGAACTGGCAATCTTACTGATCCGCGGTCGGAAGGTCATACTGGATCGTGATCTAGCGGCGCTCTACGATAAGAAATTGCCTGGTGTCACCATCGTCTTTTAAATGACTTTCTGTTCAGATTGCCTTGCGGACCCTGCGCCCTGACTCATATTTCGGAGAACGTTCCCTAACGTGAAAGCCAATTTGTTTTGCAGGCGGGTCATGCGGCTGATCCGGGGTTGGCTGTGGATTCAGCAACAACATGATTTGTTGCAACACCTCTGTGATAGCGGTTTCGTGCCCATCCAGCCGCGCGGTAAGTTTTGCCTCCAGTTCCGCCAGTTTCCGGGACAGATCATGTGGCGCGCTCAGCATCTGGCGCATGCGGACAAATGCGCGCACGACAAAAACGCTCATCTCAACAGCCTGGAGACTTCGGAGAATATTCGCCGCCATAAGACAACCATGCTCCGTAAACGCTCGCGGCCTATATCTTCGTCCCCCATGAGATGAGACATTTTTATGTAATCTTGAGGTTCCATTTTGGAACCTCAAGTCAAGGAACTCTTCGCTTGTAAGTTGAAATGCGAAATCCGCAGGGAAGCGACCGATATTCCTTGAACCCGCCTTATTCAATATCTTGGTTGAAATACCATAAATTCTTGCCAGATCAGCATCCAAGATCACCCGTTGCGCACGGATCGTATGAATGGAGAGCGTGGCTTCGCCACATTAACTCATTAAACTATAATGAATTACGCGAAATACGGCGTTAAAATTCAACTTTAACCGCCGTGTTTTACCTCTTAAAACAAGTTGTAAGGCAAGGACTCCTCATCGAGCGCAAGGGATCAGACCCTTTGTCGCCTGCAGGGATAATGGAGAGGTCCGGGGACACACTTCTACAATGATACAATTGTAAATTATATTTAACTATTGATTTCCTATATCAGCAAGGTATCGTTGTCTCATGCATTCTATCCAGCGTACAGTCCAGCCAGAACCCCGGGAAGCCATCATCCGCCTCCGCGGTCAGGCCGTCATCCTTGATTCTGACCTTGCCGCCCTTTACGGCGTGACGGTCAAGAGGCTTAATGAACAGGTTCGCCGCAATCCAGACCGGTTCCCCGAGTCCTTCGCGTTCCGCGTAACCCCGACAGAATGGGATTCTTTAAGGTCGCAAAATGCGACCTTAAAGCGCGGGCAACATCGCAAGTATCTGCCTCTGGGCTTCACTGAACATGGCGCCATCATGGCCGCCACTGTGCTTAACAGCCAGCAGGCAATCCAAATGAGTGTGACCGTGGTCACCGCCTTCGTCAAACTGCGCCGTATGGCCCTCTCTGTCGAGAGCCTCGCCCGCAAGGTCGCAGCCCTTGAAAACAAATACGATGCCAGTTTCAGCGCCGTCTTTGATGCCATTCGCGACCTTATGGAGCCGCCTGCCCCACCCCGGAAACGCATCGGGTTCCAGTAGCGACGAGGTGCGGAATGGGGATAGCCCCCGAAATTCCTTGCCCGAGCCCTGCCCTTTCTTTATACAACCCGGCATGAAATTTCTACTGGTCAGGCCACCCGTTTTTCTCCGGGTAAAGCGACTGGATCTTAAAAGGTGATGGGTCACCGACGAGGGGGGAGGTATTCTTTGGAGGGACGCGCTTTGTCGCGTCCGGGACAACGAAAAGGCGGCCACGACGAAGCGTGGCCCTCCAGAATTCGGAAG
>CAJBSZ010000002.1 GCA_903958395.1 uncultured bacterium
CCGAGCTATGCCGGATTCTACCCTTGGATCGATCACAAGTATGAACTGTACGGTGTCTTCGTGGGGTACCAAAAGCCAGGCACTAAGTTGCCTGCCATGGAGGCCAGCGCAGGCTTGGTGGATTTGGTCCGCGAAGCAATTTCTAAATCGGAAAAACAGCGATGAACAGACTTCAAAGATGTGCAGTGGCATTTATGGTATTCGGTGCGGCGGTATCCGGTAGCGGTGCGACGGAGCTCGACCCGTCGGCAAGAGCACTGTTGAAGGATGCACCGGTGCTCCATCCCCAGCCGGATGGGGTCGTATGCCTCAACGCGGAGGCGGCGGCCATCCTCAAGTGGCAGGATAAGCATGTGGCCCTGGTAAATAGTGGTGGCGGGCAACTTCGCCTGAACCCCAAAGACCATGCCATCGCGCTCTGGAACGGCGACAGCGAGCGGCCATACTGGAAACTGGATCTGCCGCAGGCAGGCCGATATCGGGTGGTCATCAACCGTGCCACCGCCACCGGACGTGAGAGTTCGGCCGTTATCTCATTCTGGGGACAGAACGTTCAAAGCGTGGCACGGAGTATTGACAGTACCGGATGGTGGAATATCGTTGCGCCCTTTGAAATGGGCGAAGTGAACCTGGAGGCCGGCGAGCAAATCGTTGAATATCGCCCTACCGCCTGGGTCCATTCCCTCTTCTTGATCCATCTGGTGGATATCCGCCTGATCCCCCTGGACCCGACGCGTCAGCTCGAACGTTCCGCCATTGATATTCTCACCCGGCTGGGCATCAACCAAGACCCTGCCGTCCAGGCGCTGGCGGCCCGCCAAGAGTCGGCGGCGCGAGAACTGGAGCCTGCAAGTGTGGAAAAGCGGCGGAAGGACTTTTCACAGTTTTCAGATTACACGCAGTTCCTGACGCACGACCGTTTGGCGGCACAATTCCCTCTTTTGGAAGCGAAGGAGGCAAGGCTGCGACAAGAACTCAAGGACCTGAAAATTGCCCGGCTCAAGGCGCTCCCCGATTTCGCCACCAGAGTCAAACCGGAGGAGATGAAGACCGTGCAAAGTTATTTTGATGCGGTCGACACACTGCTGGCCGGTGCTACGCGCCCATACGCTCTGGTTTACTATGACCGCAAAAACGGTGCGGCGGCGGCATCCACGCCAGCCGCCACCCGCGGCACACTTTTCCCTACGGGTCAATTCTCGGATTTGCCCCGGCAGGAGATCGATTCCACGCTGCCGCAGGTGGAGTTGTCAGTTGGGGTACCGTCCGATGCGGCGTCGCGCCGAGAGCGCTTTGCACACCGTAATGATCCGGAAGCACTGGCTGGTCTGTGCCGCGATTTTCAGCGCGTATTGGTTTCCGGGACGCGCGGCCTGGAGGAATTTGAGCGCCTGTGCAAGGCGGGTAAGTATCGCGCCGCATTGGATGCCTATCGCGCCTATTTTTTTGCCAAGCTAAAGAACCCGGAAAGTGACGGTTCCACCACGGACAATATCGCTTTCGCCCTGACTATGGCGAACGGCAAAGGTGACTTGCTGAAGTACCCCAGTGCCCTGGCGTTGGAAAAGAACCTCCACGATGTGGCGGTCAGTCAAATTGGTGGCGAAGTGGTGGTGGCGAACGTCGGTGCTCCGGGTGCCGTGTTATGGGCGCCCACCGACCTGACACTGCCGCCGGATGCCGATACCGTCAACGGCGGTAATCATGTTCCGTTCTGGCAAACGCCGGCCGGGAAAGTGGCGCGGAAGAAAATCGAGTTCTACCGGACCCTGCATCGCCTACCCTCCAATAGTTCGGAATTTAAGACAGGCGGGCTCTTCAATGCCTTGTTGTTCTCCTACGCGGTCCATGGAAACAAGCTGCATTTGCAACGCTGGTGCGACTACATAGATGACTGGACCATGAACGCCAGGCGCGATCAGGATGCCAGTGCCATCGATGTCCGGCAGGCGACGGAGTTGGAAACACAGCAGATCCGATGCACGCTGACCTTGTGGCGCATCATCCTCGACGAACAGCCCACCCTGGCGCGTGATTTTGATTCCGCGACGTTGGTACGCCTGCTGATGAAGATGACCGAAGACTATGCGCCCTATACCATTCGCGCCCACCGCGCGGAAATGGCGAACTGGGCCGAGTTCGGCATCGGTGAAATGATGCATGTCAGCCGGTTCCTGCACGAGTTCCAGGCCTGCACCTATTTCAACCGTGAATGCTGGCGGATGTGGAGCTGCGCCTTCATCCAACACCGCACGCTCGATGGCGAGAATTTCGAGGCTTGGGATCAGGGGCATAACCCGATCGACGTGGAATGGTCATTATACACCATTCCCTATGCGGCGCTGCCGGCCGATGCGGATCGTTTCGCAATGACGGAATTCTGGGACCACGTCAAGAATATGGAGCGGAACCTGCTGACGCATATCTCGCCGTGCGGCGATTACTGGCCGCAGTGGGCCACCAAGGTGCAACCCGGCCATAACACGTTGGCCGATGTGTATCTACACCCGCCGGTCACTCATCCGTTGACGAATCCGCCGGACCACCTGGATCTCATCAAGGGCGAGCCCGGCGCCAGAAGCCGCATCGACACCATCATGAGTGCCGGCAAACCCGCCGATACGCCGCTTCCCGACCGAACCTCCGACATCGCGCCCTATGCCGCCATGTATTATCTGCGCGACAGTTGGCAACCCGATGCCGACTACCTGCTGATGCAGAATTTCATCGACCGTTCGCAAGGTCTGGACGATTGTGCCCGAACCATGTACAGCGTCTCCAAGGGGCGCCGTGTTCTGGCGAACATCCATTCCCTGGCGGTGGATGGCAAACCGGACAACCGGTACTACGGCAAACTGCGCACCGGGGGAAAAACCAGTTTCTGCGGGCAGGCGGGTCGCCACGTGGTGGATACCCGGTTTCATACCTCCGCCCGGTTCGATCTGGCGGAAGCGCGCCAGGATGCGCCTTATGCAACTCTCCGGATCCAGCCGTGGAAAAACGTTTACGGGCTGTATCAGACTACGGGGAATGACAAGGACGATCCGGCGGCCATCACCGATGTCACTATGGTACGGCAAGTCTTTGCTATTCGTGGAGAGAACCTCTATCTGGTGAGTGATCGTATCCAGAGCACGCCGGACAAGAATCATGAATACACGCAGTTCCTCACCCTGCCGGTCCGGATCGAGGAAGCCGGGCTTTCTGACCGGGTGCGGCTGTTCCAGGCGGCGGGTTGTAATCCGATCGATGTGAACGCCGCCGCCCGCCGGATTCGCACCGCGAATCCCGGCTTTGAAAACATCTCGTTGTATTTCTGCGGTGACGGCGCCTTGGCCTTTGCCAACGTGCTCAACGGGCAACGTGTGCACATGACGCTGGAGCCGCCACTGCAGCGGTTGCAGAAGGCACTGCAACAACCCGGGATAAACTATCATCAGGTCATGGAGTCGTACGGTCAGTATCCGGTCTCGGTACGCTGGAGCGGAAAGGGCAACCAGTCGCTGGTGACGGTAATTTGCACACGACCGCCGGCTTCGGATTTAACCAAGCAGTTCGACGACGATCTGCGTGAGATGGCGCCCGCCAACGGTGTCGACGGGGTGGTCGGATGTCGTGCGGTGACGCATACGGGCACGGAAGTCCTGTTTCAGAGTGGCCCCCATGCCGTCAACAGCCTCTCCTGTGGGCCGGTGACGGCCAAGGC
>CAJBSZ010000003.1 GCA_903958395.1 uncultured bacterium
CGTAACAGAATTTCGTCTGAAAATATCCGCCCGCCTACCGTGACCATGCACGATAATCTAGTGGATCGGCTTTATTGTGTCCAGCTTTATTTGTGGGTAATCCCCAGCCCTTTAGGGGAGAGGGTTGGGGTGAGGGTGTTCAGATCCCGGATAATACCCCTCACCCTAGCCCTCTCCCCCAAGGGGAGAGGGAAAAGAGCACTACACAATAATTTATTTTCTGCGTCCCCGCACATACAGCAGACTACCCAACAACGCGGCCACTGACATCGCGCCGAGCACGCCGACCACCTGAAAAAGTGTCTCGTGCCAGCGCATCACGCCCAGCACATAACCGCCTGCACAGAGATACACTGGAATCATGATCCGGAACCGGCGTTGGGCGAGTTCATAATTCATCAGTACCGTCAATAGCGTTAAGGGCGCCAGGGCCAGCGCCATGCACCTTAAAATGTTCGCCTGGCCGGGATGGAGTTCCTTGGACAAAATACCCAGCAGAAATTCCGGAAATGCCAGGCAAACCAGCCCGATGCCCCCTCCAAGCAGTGCGGTCAAAATCATGGCCTTCATCAAGGTCCGATGATTGGCTCGTGAGGATTCGCCCACCGACGTCACCTTGGGAAACATGGCGGAACAGACGGGGCCGGGCAGAAAGAAGGCCATTCGCGCCCACATCGTTGCCTTCGAAAAAGCACCCGCCTCCTCTGGCGTGAAGTAGTATTTCACCAGCAGGACATCGGCACTGGCCAGAACGCCAAATGCCGTAACCGTCATCATGTAGCCCCCCATATAGGAATACAAGCCGGCCGGACGCTCCAGAGCCTTCCAATGCCGACCCAGTAGCGAGAGGCAGACGGCCAGCGACAACACGACCGAGATCAACATACCAACCATATTGGCCGTCAGACCGCCTATCGCGCCCAATCCCAACAACGCCAGAACAATGCCCAGAACCAGCCGCAACAGGGTCCATCCATTCCCAATCAACGCAACCCACTCAAAGGCCTGCATGCCCGACAATACCCCTGAAGCCACCGACCCCAGCAACATCAACACAATGGTTCCCGCCGCCAGATAGACCGGCCCCGGCGAATCCAACTTGAACGCCCTCATCAGGTCGTGACGCCACAACACGACCATCAGCACAATCAGCACCGCTGGCAGCAGCAAATCCCTGAACAGCGCCACCATCATGGCAATAATTTTGTCCTGCTTTTCTTTCGCTGTAAAAAGCGCTGTAAAATGGGTTACCGCCCCGCTGAGCGCGCTCAGCGGCATGCTCAGCATCATCAGGGCGCTTAAGGTCGCAAACAGTATCCCGTATTCCGCATTACCGAGCATTCGCGCCATGATAATCTGGAACAGCATATTGCAGATATTGCCGAACTGGGCGCCTATAAAAAGAACCAGACTGTGGGTAATAAGATGATCCCGCGCTTCCCCCACCGGATGAATCCAGGGGCCGATGACTCCATAAAGCTTTACCACCCAACTGAACGGGGAATAAATGAGCCGTAACCGCGCAAGCGCCATCATCATCTCCGTCGAAGCCTTTCCGACCTGAATCTTGGAGCCTTCAACATCATGCCAGGTGGTGGGGATTTCCTTGATGGCATACCCTGCCCGCCTGAGCTGGAATAGCAGATCCACATCAAATGCCCACCGGGTAATACCCAGATGCGGAAGAATGGCCTGGATCGCCTCGCGGCGCATCAGCTTGGCCCCGCATTGGGTGTCAGTCAGCCGTAACCCGAACAGGGTACGGGTCATCAAGTTGAAAATACGAGAGGCCAGTCGGCGATCAAAGGATTGACGGGGACTAACCTGAGACCCTTTGGCCCAGCGGGAGGCAATAATGCCCCCAGCCTGCCCGATAGTCTCGACCAAATCATGGAAGGCTTCCGGCGGCGTGGAGCCATCGGCATCCACAAAGCCAATCAGATCCCCCTTCGCCTGACGGAACCCGACCATCAGGGCCCCCCCCTTGCCGATGGGCTCGGGTTCGACGATAGTCCGGACAACTCCTTGAAAAGCACCTGCGGCCGCCGAGGCCGGCGGCCCTCCCTCAAGAACCGTTCCCATTGAATTCGGGAGGGCCAGCGGCCTCGCTGGCCGCCCTTTTGGATCGCAGGAATACCTGGCCGAAAAATCCGCCACAACCGCCTCGGTCTTATCCGTTGAGCCGTTGATCACGATCAAAAATTCAACATCGGCACCGTATCGCGAGGTGAAATAGGGAAGGTAGGCCTCCAGCATGGGCCCTATCCGGTGCTCTTCATTATGGGCGGGAACAACTATCGAAAGCCGCATGCGAAGCATGATGCCAGAAGGAGCCCAACAGGAACAGGAAGAAGTTTAAGATTTACCACGGAGTCGACAGAGGGCTGAGAGAGAGGGAAACGAAGAGAAGAAAATGTTGCGGCA
>CAJBSZ010000004.1 GCA_903958395.1 uncultured bacterium
CCACAGACAGGTTGCCCGACACCACCACATTGGTCCCCACCAGGGCAACCCCGTTGCTCAGCGCCACGTTGCCCACATACGTCCCGTTGCTGACCACGACCGTCTCCCCCGGCGCGGCCGCCTGCATGGCATCCTGGATGGTGGCATGATCCCGGGGCACGTAACGTGTGGCCACATAGGAAACCAGCGCCGACACCGTACCGTCCGATAACCCGTTGGTGATGATGGTATTCCATTCCCATGAAGCATCGCGGGTGTTCTGTCCCGTGAAGGCGACCACGGACTGTCCATTGGTATAGACCTGTGCCACGACATAGGCGGCATCCGCGTGGAACGTGAACGAGGTCGAACCTCCGGGCATGACTTCGAACGAGTTGGACGGCGTGATCGAGCCGTGCGCCGGCTGCACCACCGTGATGACCGGACGATGCCGGACCCCAACCGAGCCATACAGCTGGATTTCAGTTGCATCGGCCATGCCGTCGTTGTCCAGGTCAACCGTCATGTTGCTCGGCGTGTACAACGCCGACACCTGGTCGAAGTACTGGGTCAGCGACGAACCCGTATCCAGCTCGAACCGGCCGCTCTGGTCGCGGTTCGTGTCGATGAACCGCACCTGCTGCAGGAGGAGATGCTGGTTGAGGAAAACCGCCGACCGCCTGTTGCCGTAATCCGAGCAGACGGTGAACTGCATCCAGGCATTGGTGTTGAAATCGGTCACGCGGGTCTTCCAGTAGTCGTTGCTGCACACCAGCCAGGCATTGCTCGCCGGATGCCAGACCACGGGATAGCCGTTGGTTTCGACGAAGAGTTCCACCGTCATGTTCGAATCCACCGCGTCCGCCCCGAGGGAATCCGCCGCCATGGCCCCGGAGTTGGTCAGGAAGAATTCGAACCACACGTTCGTCGAGGTCGCGGACGTGACGAGGTTCGACACGACCCGGCCCGGCGGCACGATCACGGCATTGGTTCCCAGCGTCGAACTCCACACCACGTTGGTCTGGACCACCACGTCGGTATCGGAGGCGAACCAGCCGGCGAACGAACCGATGACGGAATTGACCGGGTTGGTCTCGAAACTCTCCGACCAGGGCGGAACGGTGGCGGCCCGTCCGGCTTCCGCGAACACCAGAGTCAGGATGGCGGCGCAGGCAAGGCCCCGCACTCCCGGCGCGCCCTTGACGGGCCCGGCGACGTCAAGCGCATCGTCTGCGCCTGCGTCTCCATTTTCGCCTGCCAAACTCTTTTTCATGATCCCTCCGCAAGTGAATGAAACAACCCGGAGTGCCTATTGAAGTTTGATCAGCGTACCCGGATACCCCTTGACCAAGGTGATCGTCCCGAGCGCGTTGTTGTACTTGATCATCCAACCGGCTGGCAGGTTGTTGCCCGCATACGTCCCCGTCAATTGGTTCGGGGTGAACGTCAGCAGCGTGAAGGGGCCTGCGACCGAGGCAAGCGTTCCCGGGTTGGCGACGGTCAGCGTGGCACCGGAGATGTTCAACGCGCCCGAGACCTTCACATAAGCGCCAACATCGCCCACCGTCACGAGGTTGGTGCCCACATTGGCCACGGCGCCGTAAACCGTACCCGTGCCTCCCAGTGCGCCGCCCGCCGCCACCGTCACGGCAGAATTCACGGATCCCTGGACCATCAATGCGCCGTTGCTCACTATGGTCGCCCCCGAGTAGCTGTTGCTCGCCGCCAGGACCAGGACACCGGGGCCGGTCTTCTGCAGGGGGCCGGACCCGTTCACCACGCCGCTGACGATCTGGGTGGCAGTGGCCGCCTGGTGCCAAGTCACCGTACCCGCCAGTTGATTGGTCGTGTAGGCGTCGAAGGTAACCGTCCTCGCCGTCGTCGTCGCCGCGGAATTGTTCAGCCACACGATGCCGTTGCTGGCGACCAGGCTGTTCACCGAAGCCAGGATCACCTTTGCCGAGTTGTTCGTCAGCGCCCCCTCGAACATCGCCGCGCCGTTGGTGATATTGGAGACCAGCAGCGAGCCGCCGCTCCCGATCGTCACGGCCTGGCCGCGGACCGCCGACGAGCCGTTGACCAGCTCCAATCCGGCGAACCAGCCGGCCGGGCACCCATTGGTGAACGTGTAGCCGCCCGCGAGGGTATTCGTGGCATACGCGCTGTCCAGGCGATAGATGTTGTTGCCCTGGTAGGTGATGTTGTTCGTGCTGATGCCGCCCGAAGCCGCCAGACTGTCCGTCAGGTTCGGCAGCGCGCCGGAGGTGATGCCGCGATAGGAAATCGTGGCGTTGGTGACGACAAACCCGTTGCCCTTCGTCAGATCGCCCGGAAAGCCGTTGGTCAGGTTGTTGTTGGCGACCGTGATCGACGGCGTGGCCGTGGTGAACTGCAGGATGCCGCCGGTGGCGTTGGAAAAGACGTTGCCGACGTTGCCCGCCGCGCCGACCGCCAGCACTTGCAACTCGATCAGACCGCCAGCGGTCACGCTGACGAGATTGTTGCTGTCGACGGAGCCCAACTGCAAACCACCAGTTCCTGCGGTCGTACTTAGATTGCTGACCACGCCTCCGTGGCTCACCAGCAGGCGGTTGCCCGGTGTACCGGCCACTTTGCCCAAATAAAGAATCTGAGCGTTCAGATTCAAGGAGGAACCCGCACCGATCACGCTGACAGTGTTGTTGCTGCCGCCAGCAGCTAAGCCGATGTAGGATTTACCATAGGTGCCTCCGCTCTGCGGCAGCAGCACCGAACCGCCATTGGTGATGATCAGATAGCACCCCGCCCCGGCGCCATTGCCTATATTCAAACCCATATTCGAAAGCGATCCGCCCTTATCCACCACCACCCCGTTGGTGTAACCACGCAACTCAATAAGGCCACCTCCCGACGCCGAATCGGCATCAACATACGCTGGCTGCGTCCCGCCGCCGATATAGATGAGGTTGTTGGTAGTACTGGAGGAGGTAAAATAAAAACCTTTTTGAGCGTATACTCGCCCACCGTTGGTGACCGTCAGCAATCCACCATTGCCGGGGAATCGGGCAGCATACCCGTTTGTGACCACGAGTGAACCGCCGTCCACCGTAATCCTGGACCCGGTCCCCGGTGTGGTCCCCGCCCCTCCGCCGATGTAAACATAAGCAGTTGCGGTATTCATATTGGAGAGCACGGCCCCGTTGTAGATCAATAAATTCCCCTTCGATCCGGTCACACCATTCCAACCGACATAGGTATCACTGGAGCAGGTCAACACGGCGTTGTTGGATAACACCAGCGTGCCATCCAAACCAGCGGTGGACTTGTAGCCCACATTCAGCGTGACGGGTCCAGCGGCATTGGCCAGCCAGACCGTTTTGTTACTCGAGACGCTGACCGTGTCGCCCGCGCCTGGAGAGGCGTTGTTCGTCCATGTCGCCGCGTCCATCCAGTCGCCATCCTGCTTGGAGAGATAGGTTGCCGCCTGTGCCTCGGGCATCGAGGCTGCAATCGCCAGAGCCGAGACAACGACCCGCATGATTCTCTTGTGCCATACTCCGTCCGTATGCATCGTAATCCTCCCTTCATGAAGCCAGCATTTCACCGATTACGCGAGTAATATATCAAATGGCCGGTCTTCTTGCCCATGTCGAAAACCCTTGTTTTTATGTATATATCGCTACTCGCCAATTTCCTCCCCCGCGCCGGCAATAAGCCCTTCCGTGTTCTGGAGCCGGCGGTCCTCCGCCGGTAGCCTTCGGGCTCTCTTCCCGCTACCGGCCGGGGGACCCGCCTACGCCGAAGGCTACGTCGGGGCAAGCGGACGGCTCCAGGGCCACTCCCGCCGGGACCAGCGGTAGCATGGCCTCGGGCCATTTGCCGCCCGGCCCTTGGGCGGCGCCATAATGGAAGGCGCTGTGGCCACCGGTGGGAACAATGAACCAATCGACCCGCCCCCCGTCCTCGGTGGGATCGCCGGCCTTGGGATCGCCGCCGTCAAAGCGCCCGAGCAGGTTCAGGAAGAGGAAGGCAAGAGGAAGGCAATCAAAGAATTATTTGCGGACAAATCCGCGAGTGCTAGACTGAAGCCATGACAGTCAAAGAAATTGCGATTCATACAATAGAAGACCTTCCAGATGAAGCCTCTTGGGCGGACATTCAGGAGCGCATTAATTTTGTCGCCGGAATTCGCAAGGGGCTTCGGGAGTTGGATGAAGGCAAAGGGATCCCCCACTACCGGGTTAGGGAGGAGTTTGCCGAATGGCTCACGAATTAACCTGGTCACCTGCCGCCCGCTTGGACTTGAAAGAGATTTTTGCCTACATCGCCGAAGACGATCCTGTTGCGGGAAAGAAATTCATTCGAAGTCTATTCATGGCTGTTGAACGTCTTCCGATGTTCCCGGAATCAGGTCGTGTCGTCCCGGAATTCAAGGATGTTACAATCAGGGAGATCATTCACAGGCCGTGCCGGGTTGTTTACAGAATCAAGGCCGGACAAAG
>CAJBSZ010000005.1 GCA_903958395.1 uncultured bacterium
CGCCACGCGCCGGCAAATATGAGCTGTCCGTGAGGGTGGCGACCGTGCAAGAGGGACAGAAGTTCCTGGTCCAGGCAAACGATGCAAAGGAGACGGTTGAAATCGCGGTGCCCTATACCATTGGCAAGTGGCAGCAGACCCAACCCGTCGCGATCGCCCTGGTCAACGGGAAGAATGTTCTCCATGTCACGCTCAAAGACGGAAGCCGCGGAGTGACCATCAAGGACTTCACCCTGATACCGGCGAAATGACAGACAAGCCCTCCGCCAGCTGAGCTGGAATAAACGATGGAGTAACTTTGGAGAGGAATAAGGTTATAGATAGCCCATGAAATCAAACACCATGAAGCGATTACTGATCCTCGCGCTGGGGCTGACGTGTTCAGGCGCAACCCTGCACGCGGCCACAATCCCGCTGAACCTGCCCAGGCCTGACGGCCAGCCGGGCAATCCGAAGAAGCCGGTCAAGGTCTACATCCTGGCCGGCCAGTCCAACATGGTGGGCATGGGCGATATCAGCGGTGCGAAAGCCCGCTATCCGACCGTCTACCTCTCGGCTGATCCGGCGCTGATTCCGGGCGTCATACCGGTCGGCACCATCGATAACGGGAAGGCCGTGGACTTTGTGCCAGTGGCCCACCATGGACTCTTCGAGGCCAAGGCCTCCCTCTATGAGGATCCGGCCAAGCCGCCGCTCAAGACGATCCCTGTGGCCTTGGGGACGGTCACGGAAAAGCTGCCGGCCACGGAGGGGACGCAGAGTGTCGGTGTCACCGCGCTGATGGATGTGCCTGCAACAGGGCTCTATACCGTCCACGCAGGATTTGAGGAGAGCACCCATGCGGTTGTCACTCTGGAGGGCAAAGAGGTATACCGCAAGGAGATCGGCGGCAAGCCGGTGTTTACGAAGGTCGTCCTTGAAACCGGCAAGCGCTATCTGCTGGCCATCCGCTACTTCAAGAGCGGCTCTGCGGCATTCTGGCTCCAGCAGGTGGACATCGAAGGCCACGGCGACCTTGAACTCTTGACGAAGAAGGAGAAGAAGTTCCCATATCTCTTGGACGACGCCGGCAAATGGAGCGTATGCAATGACGTCTACTTTCAAGAGGCGCGCCTGACACCCGAGGGGAAAGGTGCGCCCTTGAGCGCAGAGGCCAATAAACGTTGTCTGCCCAAGTGCAACTCCATCGGACCCGAGGTCGGCTTCGGGTATGTGATGGGCGCCTTCCATGACGAGCAGGTGCTGCTGATCAAGACAGCTCAGGGCAATCGCTCCTTGGGCTTCGACTTCCGTCCGCCGTCGAGCGGTGTTACGACCAACCCGCCTTCCCAATATGAGGGCTTTGAATATCGCGCCATGGTCGAAGGGGTGCGCAAGACACTCAACCAGATTGACAAGGTTGTGCCAGGTTACCAAGGCCAGGGCTACGAGATGGCCGGTTTCTGCTGGTTCCAGGGACACAAGGACAGTGGCGCGCCCAAGGAGGAGTACGAGAAGCATCTCGCAAACCTGATCAACGACCTGCGCAAAGAGTTCAAGGCGCCCAAGATGCCGGCAGTGGTGGCCACGGTCGGCTTCAATGGCTACCGAATTGTGGAGGGGCCATGGAAGGGCATATGGGAGGCGCAGATGGCGGTCGGCGACCCCAAGCAGCATCCCGAGTTTGCAGGTACCGTGGCATCTGTCGACACCCGTGATTTCTGGCGCGAGGTTGAAGAGTCGCCGCGAGGACAGGACTACCACTACAACCGCAATCCCGAGACCTACCTGCTGGTGGGCGAGGGGATGGGGCGCGCGCTGGTGCGTCTGCTCGGCGGCGTAGCCGAGGCGATTCGGAAGAC
>CAJBSZ010000006.1 GCA_903958395.1 uncultured bacterium
ACAGGACTTGAACCTGTGACCTCTTGCATGTGAGGCAGATCAGGCCGTTTTTCGCAACTCGTTGATATTGGAACAATTACATTATCCGCAAGGGCTTGTGACGCTTATCAGAATCCTCGTTTCCCTCGTTTCGGCGTACAAAATGTGCCACCAATGTGCCGCCGAAACGCTACCAGCCGGAATAACCACTGGTACCGCCGGCCAAAAATCCAGGAAGTGGACCTGAAGCCGGCCGTCCCAGGCCGGTATCACCCGATCCAACAACCGCGTCGCAGACACCCCTCCCTGATCGAAACCAATGTGTTCACAAATGCCAATATATAGTCGGTTGCGCAATACGTTCAGCGCTTCTGATTGGCTGTCCTTTGTCGGCTCCTCCCAAGTCAGGGAGTGGCTTTAAAGTCGTAATGACTTGACAAGCGCCTTCAGGCGTTCGTCGATGTGGCTGAAGAAACGCAGATAGGCGGGGCAGAAGTAATTCAAGCCTGGCTCGCCGTCCTGTGTTTTAATAAACCGGTTTCGGGGGCATTCCCCCCAGCATGCGAATAGGACCTTGCATTGCCGGCACTGGACTGGAAGGGATTCAAACTTATTCAGGCCAAACTTTGCCTGGCGCTCACTGAAGACCATCTTACCCAGGGGGCTTTCCAGAATGTTGCCAAGTTTATATTCGGGGTAAACATAGTGGTCGCAACTGTAGAGGTTTCCATCCCGTTCCAGCAGGACCGCCCTTCCACAGAATTTGGAGAAGACACATATTTGGGCAGGCAAGCCCGCCCAGACGGCCACACTGGACTCGAACAGGTTCACAAAGTGCTTGCCGATGTCACGCTGATACCACTCGTCAAACACCCGGCAAAGGAAGGCCCCCAGATCGTCGGGATCAACGGACCAGTCATGCACAATCGACTCTGGAGAACCTGGCCGTGCGGCGGGAGAGCCGACAACCGGGAGCGTGGCGGGATCCCAGTGTTGCGGTGCGGTCTGTTCAAAACCCTTCGGCTCAACCAGGGGGATCAACTGGATCATCCGTGGCCCCACCTCGCGCGTCAGGAAGCGATAGACGTCGAGTGGATATTTGGCATTCAGGCGGTTGATGACCGTCAGGGTATTGAATTCCACTCCTGTCTTCTTCAGGAGTTTCACCGTCGCCATCACGCGGTCGAAGGTGGGGGCGCCTCCCTTGTCGCGGCGGTAGGTGTCGTGGAGCGTTTTGGGGCCGTCGATGCTGAGTCCGACCAGGAAACGCTTGTCGCGCAGGAAGTGGCACCACTCCGCATCCAGCAGAATGCCGTTGGTCTGGAGATTATTGAGGAAACTTTTGTGTGTGGGGCAGTATTGTTCCTGGAGCCGGACGACCTTCCGGAAGAACTCTAGCCCGAGGAGGGTGGGTTCGCCTCCCTGCCAGTCAAATATCACCTCTGCTGAGTCATTGTCCCGGAAGCTGTCGCGGATATGTTTCTCCAGGATGTTGTCGGGGATCACGGTTGCGCCGCCAAGCCCCAGGAGTTTTTCCTTGCACAGGTAGTAACAGTAGGCACAGTCCAGATTGCACGAGGGACCAACCGGCTTGATCATGGCGCTGAACTGGTGCTGCCCGGTGTTGGCCAGGAGTGGAGGGACTGGGTCCGGTTTCGTCCGGTTATGATCATCAAGTTTCATGGGGTAGCCCCAATGCGATTAATTTGCCAATGACGATCAGGGTGGCGGCCAGCACGACAAAAGTGAAATATTGGCGGATGAGTTTACCCGGGGTGTTATGCTGTAGCCGGATACCCAGACGGGTTCCGAAGAAAGCTCCCCCGATCAGGCATGCCGCCAACACCCAGTTGATGTTGCCGTCGTAAGCGTGGACAAGGGTTGCGCAAAGTCCGGCCATGAATACAAGCATGGTGCTCGTCCGCGCCGCCGCTTTAATCTCCTGACCGACCAGATAGAACAGTATGGGCATCAGAATAACACCCCCTCCGATACCCATGAGGCCACTGAGACACCCTGTCGCGAGCCCCAGCAGCATCAACACCGGTCCACTGAACGGGCCATGCGGAACCGTGCGGAAGTGAACCATGGGAGGGAAAGATAATACGGCAAGATAGCCCTTCATCCGCTCGCTTTCGTCATCCCTCCCCCGGCGCAGAATGAAGTTATCCAGAAAAAGCCAGAGTGTGATCAAACTGAGGAATATTGCAAAAACAGCCAGCAAGCTGACGTCCACGATGGGAACGGATCTGCCGGCCAGCGCCATGCTTCCCCGGGCCTTGAGGCATTGCACCAGGTTGCTGCCAAGCCAGACCCCGGCCGGAATACCGGCTCCCATCCATGCGGCGACCCGTATGCCCAGCCAGCGCTTGGCCTGTTGGTGCCAGAGGCTGAAGCTGGAGGCTCCCAGCACTTGGCAGGCGCTTGTGCCGACGGCGATATTCATGGGTATTCCCAGGAGAATGTTAAGGACGGGCGTGAGGATGAATCCACCACCAGCCCCGAAATAACCGGTAAGGATTCCGACAGAAAAACCGAGAGTTACGCCGTATGGAACAAGCTCGAAGATAGAGATTATCATAAGTCAGCGGCTTTTTTGAATGCGACACAAATATAGGGTAACAATGAATTCTTGAGAGTACCGAGTTCTGGCCGTCATGATGGCTCTGAATGCTTACCCTGTAAAGTCTTGAGTTGAGAGAGTTTCAAGGCGAGATCCACCCAGCGATCCATGAGTTTCCGGAACCGCTTGAAGTTGGCCGTCTCTCGCCGTACGGCCTCAAGGTTCTCTGGTCTGAGATAGGAAACCATAGCGAGGGTGGTAGCACTCCTCGTTTTTTCGCGGCTCTTCAGCAAGACCGTGGGCCATTCCTAACCGACACCCTGGTGTTCGACCCCGAACAGGGTCCGTAGCGTCGCCCCCGAAGAAAGAGCCGCCTTGGGGCCGCTATATCGCGAGGAGACGCGCCGGAAGTCATCCCCGAACCGCGCCAGGACGGCTTCATCGTCAGCCACGCCCAGTTCGGCGCGGGCCTTGGCCATGAACCCGGGCGACGCGCCGCACCAGCATGGCACGCGGTCCGGCGCTTCATGGGCAAACCCGGCACCCGTTTGCCAGCCAACCTCCTGCCAGGCATGGCGTCACTCGGATTCCTCGATGCGCGTGGCGAGCAGGACTGGGGACTGGAGCCGCATCACAACGAAGGTATCGAGATCGTCTTCCTTG
This sequence comes from uncultured bacterium, assembly GCA_903958395.1. GTDB lineage: Bacteria > Verrucomicrobiota > Kiritimatiellia > CAIKKV01 > CAITUY01 > JAABPW01. Next base: position 3,206 of record CAJBSZ010000006.1, read on the forward strand.
AAACCGGCGCCATGGGCTCCAGGGTTGAGGCACGACGGTTCCCGCTCAAGGCCGGCGGCGTAACCCTCACGCGCCTCTGGCAGATCCATTGTCTCGGCGAGCCCAATCTCGGGCCCGGCCGTCTGCACTGGGCGCTGCTCGATGTCGGGATTCGCCACCCCCGCCAGCGCTGGAAATGGCCCTCCTGGGTAATGCTTTCGGCGGCCGAAAAAAGGGAACTCGCCCGCCGGTTGAGCCAGGATGAACGTCCGATGTGGAGCGGCACCCCGGCCCTCCAGCTCACCTTTCGGCACCTGGCCGCCTGCATCGGGTCCTTCGATCCGAAAACATCGGCAACAACCCTGACACTGCTCGTCAACCAGCTTCTGGTCAATCTGCTGGACATGCTGCGCGCGCAATGCCACGGGCCAGCCCCCACCCGGGCAAGCCACCCTCGATCCGTCGAGACGTTCCTCGCCGGATTAAGGGACGATCCCACCGTCAGCGCCAAGACCTGGACCCTGGCGAAAATGGCCGGACAATGCGGCCTGGGCACGACCACCTTCTCGCGCCGCAGCCATGCGATCGTCAACATGAGCCCCTGGGAATACCTGATCCGCTGCCGCCTTACCATGGCAGCCTATCGGTTACGCCAGGAGCCGGCCAAGTCCATCACCGCCATTGCCTTTGCATGTGGCTTCAATTCCAGCCAGTATTTCGCCACCCGGTTCCGCAAGCGGTTTGGTTGCACCCCGCGCGAATCGCGCCCGCGCTCCACATGAACGGGGACGGGGAACTTCACCGTATTTCGCGAATGCCTCACGCAGAACGGCATGGCTCATTCCGTGTGCCCCCATTACACGCCTTCAATCGCGTGGTCGAAGTAGGTGTCGAATGCCAGATCGATCCGTTATTTGCGCCGACGTCAGGTCGTAAAGCAATATTTATCTATCGAAGTCAGATCGAGGTTGCCGCAGCCCGCGACCAACGATACCTTCCTTGCATTGACACAAACATTCAATCCCAAAGAAGGTAGTCGGGTCATGAGCTCACACAAAACATCCCGTTGTTGCGCGATAGAGAAATGGAAGGACATGCGTTTTGGCATGTTCATCACCTGGGGGCCGGTCTCGCTTACGGGCCAGGAGATCGGCTGGTCCAGAGCCAATCCGACGCCGACCCCTGAATATGACTCGCTCTTCCGCCGCTGGAATCCGACGGGGTTCAATGCCCGCGAGTGGGCCGGGCTCGCGAAGCGGGCGGGCGCCAAATATATCGTTCTGATTGTCAAACACCATGACGGGTTCTGTCTTTGGGACACCCAGGAAACGGATCACAACATCATGAAAGGCCCGTTCGGGCGCGACGTGACCGACGAGCTTGCCGAGGCGTGCCGCGAGGAGCAGATCGGGTTCTTCCCGTACTATTCGACCTGCGATTGGCGACACCCCGATTTCCCGGTCACAAGCCCCGGGCGCAGCATGAGGTACCCCTCGCGCTGGATTCGCCGGAGCACCTCGAACCTCGACCGCTACACCGAGTACCTCGAGGCGCAGTGCAAGGAGTTGATCACGAAATACGGCCCGCTCACCGGGCTTTGGTTCGACGTGCCACAGTGTTTTGACCGGGCTCGCGGCGAGCGTGTCATCCGCTTCCTGCGGACGCTCCAAAGCGACATCCTCGTCAATAACCGCCTCGGCGCTTCCGGGGATTTCGACACCCCGGAGAACATCGTCGGCCATTTCCAGGCCGAGCGCGCATGGGAGACGAACGCCACGCTGCAGCACCAATGGAGCTGGAAACCGGACGACACGGTCCGATCGTTTGAAGAGTGCCTGCGAATGCTCGTCGTCTGCGCGTGCGGAGACGGCAACTTCCTCCTCAACCTCGGCCCGATGCCCGACGGGCGGATCGAGCCGCAGCAGGCGATGCGCTTCCGCGAACTTGGCACCTGGCTCGAAAAGTATGGAGAAAGCATCTATGGGACACGCGGCGGACCGTTCCGCTCGCCCGACGAGATGAAGCGCGTGCAACCCGGCTACTACGGTGAGTTCACGATTGCCGGCTGCGACTATTGGGGCGGGAGCACAAGACGCGGCAACGCGATCTACCTGCACATTCTCCGCTGGCCAAGCGACGTGATCATGCTGCCACCGATTGAGCCGCACAGCATCGGCCATATGGACGGCGCGGGCGGCGTCAAGATCGGCTTGGGCACGCTTCCGTCGATCACGCCGCGCATCATCCGCCATAGTGTCCTTACGGGCGGGTTGGCCACTCTGAAGCAAACCGAACACGGTATCGAGGTCAGCGTGCCGGCCGCCCAACGCGACCCCGTGGACACGATTGTGAAACTCGAGCTCGACTGCCCGGTCGAGCGGCTCACCATCCTGCTGTCGCCCATCGCCAAGATCACTCACGACGTGATCTCGCCGCGTGGCCGCATTGCCTTGAGCTTCTGCCTGATCGAGACGGGCGCGCCGGTCTATGAGGTCACCGTTGACGGCGTGCCGGTGCTGCTCGAATCGCGGATGGGGCTGGCCACGGCGGAGGGGGCTAGTTTCCTTGATGGCCTCAAGGTCACGGGCGTCGATCGTGGCAGCCATGACGAGACGTGGGCGCCGGTTGTCGGTGAGCGCAACGTCATTCGCGATTGCTACAATTCGCTGACCGTGATGCTCGAGACCGCAACGGGGCACAAGCTCCAGCTCGAAATCCGGGCGTATGAAGAGGGCGCGGGCTTCCGCTACACGATCCCCAAACAGGATGGGTTGAAGGAGCTCACAATCACGGATGAAGTCACCGAATTCCGTTTCACCGGCAATCACACCTGTTGGCCGGTTTACGCCGCGCAGGACCCTTATGTGGCGGGACACAAGCTCTCGGACGTGAAGAAGGAGTGCGAGCGGCCGCTGACGGTGGAGATTGAAGGCGGACCCTGCGTCGCGATTGGCGAGGCCGGGATGCTCGACTATTTCCGGATGCGGCTGCAGCCCTCCGACCGGCCCAACGCGGTACGGGTCATGCCGAATGAGGTCGTCACCGGGACAGCCCCCTTCTCGACTCCTTGGCGCGTTGTGCAGATCGGTGAAACGCCGGGGCAGTTGCTTGAGGATAACCACCTCATCTTGAACTTCAACCCGCCCTGCGCGATTGCGGACACCTCTTGGATCAAGCCCGGCAAGGTGTTCCGGTCGATGGATCTTTCGACCGAGAGCGGCAAGGCAAGCATCGATTTCGCCGCGGAAAGGGGGATCCAATATATCCTCTTTGACGCCGGTTGGTACGGCCCATGGCGCAAGCCCGAGTCTGATGCGAGCAAGCCCTACACGGAATGCCCCGGTCACTTATGGACCCGTGCGGATAACCCCAAGCCGCTCGACATCCTGGAGGTCGTGCGCTACGGCAACACCAAAGGCATCGGCGTGATCCTCTATGTCGATCGCGCCGAGCTTGAGAAACAAGGACCGCAACTCTATCCGCTGTTCCGCGAATGGGGTGTCAAGGGGGTCAAATACGGATTCGTCCAGGTCGGCACCCAGTATTGGGCCAAGTGGATCTATGACCAGGTTCGCCTCTGTGCCGAGAACCGGCTGATGGTCGACATCCACGACGAATACCGCCCGACCGGCTTCGAGCGCACCTGGCCCAACCTAATGACCTGCGAAGGGGTTGACGGCGACGAGGGATTCCCGGAGGCGACCGACGGCACGGCGAAGCCCTTCACCCGAGGGCTGTGCGGGGCCTTTGACAACACGGTCTGCATCTACACGCCGCGGCTGACTAACGAGGAGAAGTCGAAGAAGAGCCGGGCGTACCAGCTCGCGAAAGCGGTGAT
>CAJBSZ010000007.1 GCA_903958395.1 uncultured bacterium
ATTCCCGGCTGATCCTGGTCAACGATGCCGCCTCCTGGGTCATTGACGAGGAAATGCGGGCCCTTGCCGACATCGCCGCCGCCCTCGGAATCCGGGTGGTTCCACCCCACTGGAATTCGGGCTCGAAACGACAATCCGTCTTCTACGGAAGCCAGTTCTACCTATTCTCCGATGAATGGCTGCGCTCCTCGCACCGCATCGCCGTGGCGTATTTCCACGGCAAGCCGGGCACCGGAGTCCAGGAGTTCGACGATCTTTTTGCCAAGGTGAAGCACCATCATGACCGCCTCGCCCGCGTCCAGGTCAGTCATAGCGAAATGCGGAATTGTCTCCTGACCACCGGAATCGCCCCGGAAAAGCTCCAACTGATTCCCATCGGCATCAATCTTTCACTCTTCCACCCCCAGACCCCTGCCCTGAAAAGCCAATTCCGCACCCAGTACAACATCCCGCAAACCGCCACCGTGATCGGCTCCTTCCAGAAGGATGGAGTCGGCTGGGGCGACGGCCTGGAACCCAAGTTAATCAAGGGACCGGACACCTTTGTACAGGCTATGGCAGCCCTGAAATCCCGCATCCCCGAACTGCTTGTCGTACTCTCCGGCCCGGCTCGCGGCTACGTCAAAGCCGGCCTGGCCCGGCACGGCATCCCCTTCCTGCACTTCAACCTGCCGCGCTATGCCGATATCGGAGAACTCTTCCAGACCCTCGACCTCTACATGGTCACCTCGCGCCAGGAAGGCGGACCCAAGGCCGTCCTCGAATCCATGGCCAGCGGCATCCCACTCGTCACCACGCGCGTCGGCCAGGCCATGGATCTGGTACGCCATGGGGAGAACGGCTGGATGACCGATGTGGAGGATGTCGAGGGCCTCACCCACTGGGTACACTGGTGCCTGGAACATTCCGACGACAGAACCCGCATCACTTCCGCCGGACTTCTGACGGCACATGAGAATGCGTACAGCATGCAAGCTCCGCTGTGGAAAAAATTCCTGGATGGGTTTGTGGAAAAAGCATGAAACAACTCCTTAAAACTCTCTGGCTGCTAAAGATGACGCTGATTGAATACCGGCGCTGGCGACCCCATCCGCGCGGCAGAACACCGCGCGTCTTCTACGGACAGGACCAGCTACCCGCCCGGACGGACTCCGCCTCCGGGGGCATCATCAAATGCCAGGATCTGGCGGATCTTTTCCCCAACAGCCCGGCCTCCCCCAACCTGCTTTACCTGGTCAGCAGTGCCCTGCCCCCGCACCTGCCGATCTTGCTCAGGGCCGCCAAGCGCGCGGGTTGCCCCATTGTGCTCAACCAGAATGGCGTAGCCTACCCCGCCTGGCACCCCCATGGCTGGGCCGAGGCGAACCGCCCGCTCGCCGCCGCCTATCACGCCGCCGATTACGTTTTCTGGCAGAGCGAATTCTGCCGGATCAGCGCCGATCGTTTCCTGGGCCCACGCGAGGGGGCTGGTGAAATCCTGTTTAATCCCGTCGACACCCAGGTCTTTAGGCCGCGCCCCACCGCACGACCACCTGGCGATCCCGTCATTCTGGTCTCAGGAAGTCATCTGTACCGGTTCCGGATTGAAGGCGCCATTCTCGCCTTTGCCAAATTCAGAAAAAGCCACCCGGGCACCCGCCTGATCGTGGCCGGCCGGTATTGCTGGGGATCCGACGAAGCGGCCTGCCGCCTTGAAATCCAGAACGCCGCCATTCAGGCCGGAGTCAATGCGGCCATTGACTGGCGCGGCACCTATACTCAGGCCGAAGCCCCCGCCCTGATGAGGGAAGCCGATATTCTCTTGCATCCCACCTATAACGATGCCTGTCCCCGCCTGGTCGTCGAAGCCATGGCCTGCGGCCTTCCCGTGGTCTATTCCGCATCCGGCGGCGTGCCTGAACTGGTTGGCCCCGAGGCCGGGGTCGGCATCCCCGCGCCCCGGGACTGGGATCAGATGCATTCCCCGCACCCCGACGCCCTGGCCGATGCTCTGGAAACCGTCTTATCAAACCAGGCCGCCATGTCCGCCGCCGCCTGTCATCGTGCCGTCACGCTTCTCGATGTCAAAACCTGGCAACACCGCCATTCCACCCTCTTTCACCAGCTCACCTCATGACTTTCCCGCTCGTAACCATCCTGATGCCTGTCCATAACGGGGCTGAATTCCTGTCAGAAGCCATTGATAGCATGTTGCGTCAAAGCCTGAAGGACTTCGAATTCCTGATTGTGGACGACGCTTCCACCGATTCCTCCGCCAGTATCGTCCAGGGTTATCGGGATCCACGGATCCGGCTCATTCCAAGCCGCGACCGCCTGAAGCTTTCGGGCGCCCTTAACCTCGGCCTCGACCAGGCACAAGGCCGGTATATTGCCCGGATGGACGCAGACGACATCAGTCTCCCGAAGCGGCTCGAACGCCAGGTCCGGTTTCTGGAAAACAATCCCGACATCGGGCTCTGCGGCAGTTGGATCCGGTATTTCGGGGCCTCAACGGCCCTGCTTAAGCGTCCAGTCAATCCTGAGGAAGTCCGGGCCTTTACCTTGCTCGATACTCCCTTCGCCCATCCCTCGGTCATGCTGCGCCGGGATCTGATAGAGCGCCACCATCTCCGCTTCGACGGCAGTTACTTCCCCACCGAGGACTTTGAACTTTGGACCCGAATCCTGCGCCACACTCAGGCGGCCAATCTGCCCGAAGTCCTCCTCCACTACCGCGTTCACGGAAAGAGCCTGACCGGTTCCGACTGGTCCACCATGGATGAGCAGGCCGTCCGGATTATCCGGGCCCAACTTTTGCTCCTGGGCCTTGACCCCACGCCGGGTGAATTGCGATTCCACCGTCAGTTGGCCATGGGGCGCCTGACCATGACGTTGCCCCTTCTGGACCAGGCCGAAGCCTGGCTACCCAGGCTGCTGGCGGCCAACCACAAGTCCCAGTTCTTGCCACCAAAGGCCCTGGAATCCCTGTTGGGCGATCTCTGGGCACGAACCTGCCTGCACAGCGCCCGGCTTGGCTTTGAGGTCGCCAGACGTTATGCTGACTCTGCGTTGAGTTCCACTGATACCCGGCGATTCCGGCACCAGTGGCTGATCCGGTTGGCGGCGCTCAAGGCGAAACTGACATGAAAATTCTTCATCTCAACACGTTTGACATCGAGGGTGGTGCGGCACGCGCCGCCTGGCGCCTGCATCAGGGACTGCGCTCGCTCGGCGCCGACTCCCGTATGCTTGTCCAAACCCGAACCAGCGGGGATTCCAGCGTGGTGGAGCGGGATTCTGAACTGGCCCGCGGACTTGGAAAACTTCGCCCCTACGCCGAAATCCTACCCCTGCTCGCCTACCGGGGCCGCCCCCCAACCCACTGGGCAACGGAGTGGCTGCCAACCCGGATCAACCGTCAAATCACCGCACTCAACCCGGATCTCATTCACCTTCACTGGATCTGCAGGGGCTTCATGTCCATTGCCGACATCGGGGCCCTGGCGTCACGAGTACGCGCCCCGATCGTCTGGACCCTGCATGATTCCTGGACCTTTACCGGAGGGTGTCATGTGCCCGGATCCTGCACACTCTACCGGAAGCAGTGTGGAAAATGCCCTCAACTGGCCTCTACCGAGGAAGACGATCTCAGCCGCTGGATCTGGGAACGCAAACAGCGCGCCTGGCAGAAGGCCCGGATCACGGTGATCACCCCCAGCCAGTGGCTGGCGGATTGCGCCCGAAGCAGTTCCCTATTACGGGAACAGCGGATCGAGGTGATTCCCAACAGCATTCAGGCAAGCGAATACTGCGGCATGGCCCGTCAGGAGGCCCGCACGGCCATGGCGCTTCCGCAAAATCGGAAACTGGTTCTCATCTCGGCCATGAACGCAACCCATGACCCCAACAAGGGCTTCCGTTTCCTGGCGGCCGCACTCCAACAGTTGGCCGCTTCGGGCTGGCGGGATAAGCTTGAGCTCATGGTGGTCGGCCAGCAGGCGCCTCCCTCCCCGGTCAATACCGGAGTCCCGACCCGTTTTCTCGGCGTATTGCCCGATGAGCGCTCCATGCGCCAGGCCTACTCGGCCGCCGATGTCACCGTGCTTCCGTCGCTTCAGGAAAACCTGCCCAACTCGATCATGGAGTCGATGGCCTGCGGAACGCCGGTTGTCGCCTTTAACACCAGCGGAATTCCCCAGCTTGTGGAGCACAACGTTACCGGTTATCTCGCCACGCCGGGCGACAGCGCCGACCTTGCGACGGGAATCGGGAATCTTCTATCCGACGACACTCGCCGGGCCCGGTTCGGGCAGGCCGCCCGCCTTAAAATCGAGCGTGACTTTGACACTCCCCTTATCACCCAAAAAACATTTTCCCTTTATGAACACCTGCTCACCCGGGGCTGACGCTCCGATTCTCACCATTATCACCGTTGTCCGGAACGGCGCCGCCACGCTGGACGCCTGTATCCAGAGTGTTATCGCCCATAATGCTCCCCGCGTGGAGTATGGGGTCATCGACGGGGGCTCCACGGACGGCACGGTGGATTTGCTTCGCCGGTATGACGACAGGATCGCCTTCTGGTCCAGCGAGCCGGATAAAGGAATCTATGATGCCATGAACAAAGGCGTTCGCCGGGCGGCCGGGGATTGGATCCTTTTTCTGGGAAGCGACGACACCCTGGCTATCGATCTTGCCGCCATTCTCCCGCTCCTTCAGGACAAGCGGACCCTTTACTATGGAAACGCCTGGTGGCGCCAATCGCGCCGCACCTATGACGGGCCATTCTCCGCCTTCAAGCTCGCCTTGACCAATCTCTGTCATCAGGCGGTCTTCTATCCCCGCCACGCCCTGCTGAAGCACCCCTTCAACCTGAAGTACCACACTCAGGCCGACTGGGAGGTAAATATGCAGTGTTTCAGTGACCCGACATTCCGGTTCCAATACTTCCCTAAAACCATCGCCACTTACGACGATGCCTCAGGTATCAGTTCAACCCAGCGCGACCTGGCCCTGGAACACGACTATCTCAGACTGCTCTGGCGTCACTTTCCCTGGCCGGTCGCCCTATGGCGCTCCGCGATTACGCTGGGTGGTAGAGGCTTGCGAAAACTGGGCTGGAAAGGGCGCCCGCCTTACGCTAAGAGATAACCCGCATGGACCCCAATACTTCTGATCTTCTCGGCATCTGCATCCCGACCTACAAGCGGCCGGATCAGCTTTCGGCCTGTGTGGAATCCATCATCCGCTCCATTGGTGACCGGAAAATTCCGATCATCCTATCGGACGACTCCACCGATGACACCAATGTGGACGTTGTCGCCCGGCTTCGCGCCCGGTATCCCCACATCATCCATGACCGGAACCCGGTCAATCTGGGGATTGACCGGAATATCCTCAAATCCGTGGATCTTTGCACCTGCCGGTATGCCTGGATGATCGGCGAGGATGACCGGATGGTACCAGAAGCCGTATCGACCGTAGTGAATGTCCTTGAAAACGCCTCTGTCGAATTGCCCTTCGTCTACGTCAACTACGCCTCCGTGGATGAAACGCTGACCCTGGTTCTGCATGAACAATCGCTTCCCCTGAAACAAGATGTCCGGAAGCCGGTGGAGGACTTTTTCCAGACCGAAGCATGGTCCATCGGGTTCATCGGGGCCTGCGTCATCAACCGCCGCCTCTGGACGACAGCGAAACGGGAACCCTATCTTGACTCCTACTTCGCCCATGTGGGAATGATTTTGGAAAGCCTCAAGGGACAGACAATCCATCTGATTGCCAAGCCACTTGTCCTCAACCGGTGCGGGACCGCACGGATTTTCACCTGGACGCATTCTGCCTTTGAGGTCATGTCCGGCTGGTCACGAATGACCCGGGCGCTGGAACCGATTTATGGCGCGGAGGCCTGCGCAAATTCCAATGATTCCATGGACGCCGCACACGGCACAGGCACCCTCCTCTGGTACGGCTATCTCAGGGCCGACCGTGCCTTTTCCCTGGCCGCCTACCACAAACATGTTCACCAGGCTCCTCGCGCCCTACTCCACAAGTTTTTCGCCCGGCTGATCGCGATCACACCGCCCGCGTTTTTCCAACTAGTCCGCTGGGGACTCACCCACATCCGCCGCCGCACCTGCCGCACCATCTCAGGATATGAAACCTGACGCCATGGCGGCCTCGCTTCAAGAACGCTTCCCGACGCTGATCCGCGTCGACAGTGCCGACACTTTCTTGAAACGTGCGCTGGGCCTGATGGGGAAACCCCGTCTTGAAGTCGGCAGGGGACTGCTGATCCCCCGCTGCCGCTCCATTCACACCTGCTTTATGCGATTTCCGATCGATGCGATCTTCCTGGATGACCAGAACCGGACGGTGAAGCTCATTCGTAACATCAAGCCCTGGCGCCTGATATGGGGCAACAGGAAAGCCTGCTCCGTCCTCGAAGTCGAATCCGGCTGGCTACCCTGAAAATAATAAAAATATTTTGCTCTCGGGCACAATAAAACGAATACTTCGTACGTTTTATCAACCATGTCTCAATTAAGGGGCAAAAAATAAGGAGTTATTATGAAGAAGATTGTATCGATGCTGGTGTGCGCGACAGTGGTGTTGATGGTGGCCGGGGCCGCAATGGCGGGCGAAAAGGGCAAGGGCAAGGGTCCGGGCGGTTTCTTCGCCAAGGCCGATGCCGACAAGGATGGCAAGTTGTCGCTGGTTGAATTCAAAGCCACCTGCAAGGATCCCGCCAAGGGCGAAGCCAAGTTCACGGCCGCGGATGCCGACAAGGATGGTTTCCTGACCCCGGCAGAGCTCAAGGCCGCCAGGCCGGCGCCTGCCAAAAAGGCTGAAAAGGCCGCTTGCGACAAGGCTGCGGCTCCTGTCGTTCCTGTCGCTCCTGCGGCACAGTAATCAAGCCGGATTACCGCTTGATGGAAAACCCGTTCCGGTCATTGGCCGGACGGGTTTTTCTTTTCCCCGGAGTTACTTTGCCGAGACTGCCTTCAGGGGTTCAACCTTGTTAATCCGGAAGGATTCAAGGGTCTTGTAGATACCCAGCTGGGTTTCCAGCTTAACATCCCCGGAAGGAAGTTTCTCGCCAAGAACCCCCGTCAGCACTTCCCCTGTCGTCAGGGTTACGCGGGTATCGGCCACAAAAACGCGTTTCAGGATTTCCTTCAGCGTAACGGTCTCCCCCTTGAGGATGGTCACCCGCTTTTCCACGGAGCCATATCCCTTGAGACGGAGAGATACAACATGGGTTCCAACCGGCAACTCCACATCCAGCTTCCCAACCGCCTCGTTGGAAGCCGGCATGACCGTTCCCTTCTCGACCCCGTCTACCAGGACATTCACGCCATTGGGTCGAGCCATGACAGACACAACCCCCACATTCCGGACCAATTCAAAACCCTCGACTTTTTTCTCCGCTTTATTGAGTTCAACGGCACGGGTTTGGGTCTCATGTCCGTCAAGTTCCGCGCGCAAAACATGGCTCCCCGCCTCCAGGCTATCCAGCGTCAATGGGGTCTGCCCCCGAAGCGTATCATCCACAAAAAGCCGTGCCCCCATCGGGGTTGAGATGACCGTCAAGACCGAGGGCAACGCCTTGAGGGGAATATCCAGCGTCTGCTCCTCATTCGCCTGCAATTTGATGCGGGAACGATAGACACCATATTCCGGCAATGACACCATGACCTCATTCTCGCCAGCCGGCAACCGGTCCAATTTGCAGGGCGTAACCCCCTTGGAAAGCCCATTAATCGTCACGGCAGCCCCGGGAGGCGTGGACCCGATGGTAAGCATGGCGGAAT
>CAJBSZ010000008.1 GCA_903958395.1 uncultured bacterium
CAGATGGCGGCCATGCTCTCGGCCGGAATGCCGATTGTTGCTTCCCTGGAAACACTGGAGGAGCAGGCGGTCAATCCCAATTTCAAGATTGCCATCTGCATGGTGAAGAAAAGCATCGAAAATGGATCCTCGTTTTCGGAAAGCCTGCAGCAGTTGCCCCAGATCTTTGATGTCCTCTATGTCAATATGGTCCGGGCCGGTGAGCAAAGCGGTCAGTTTGCCGAAACCATGAAGCGGATCGGGGAATTGCTGGAGGCGACCGCCCGGTTGCGCCGCAAGGTGAAGTCCGCCATGACCTACCCGGTCGTGGTGCTGTCCATGTCCCTGATTATCGCCTCGGGGATGATTATTTTCATCGTTCCGGTGTTTGCAGGAATGTTCAAGGATTTCGGCGGGAAGCTGCCGGGCCCGACCCAGTTTCTCGTGGATCTCAGCAATGGGATCAAGCATTACGCCCTGATCATTGTGCCCTCCATTCTTCTGGCCATCTGGCTTTTTAAGAAATGGAAAAAAACAACCGCAGGCGCCTGGGCGCTGGATCGGTTTGCGCTCAAGGCGCCCGTATTCGGGATCCTGGTTCAGAAAGTCGCGGTGGCCCGGTTCTCCCGGACGCTCAGCCAGTTGGTCCAAAGCGGCGTGCCCATCCTGAACGCCCTGGAGATTGTCGCCAAGGCCGCCGGAAACCTTGTGATCGAGGCGGCGATCATGGATGCCCGCAAGGCGGTTGAACATGGCGATACGCTTTCGTCCGGCCTGGATGGCAAGGACTGCATTCCGACCCTGGTGGTGAGAATGCTGTCGGCCGGCGAAAAAACCGGCAAGGTGGATGAGATGCTGGCCAGTGTGGCGGATACTTTTGATGATGAGGTTGAGACCATGCTCGCCTCACTTACGTCGCTCCTGGAGCCGCTGCTGATGGTCTTCCTCGGGGTGGTCATTGGCGGAATCGTGGTCTGTATGTTCCTGCCCATCTTCAAGATGACGGAAGTCATCAAGTAGGGTGCCTTTGTCATTGCGCCCTCTGTTGAAGCAAAAGGGAGCGAAGTCATGGCTTTGAATGTTGTTTATTTCACGCGGGATCATGAGTGGGTGAAGGTGGAGGGGGATGAGGCGACGGTGGGGATTACCGACCACGCCCAGGAAGCCCTTGGGGATATCACCTTTGTGGAGTTGCCGAAAGTCGGCAAAGTCGTGAACGCCCATGATTCGCTGCTGGTGGTCGAGTCGGTCAAGGCGGCCAGCGATGTCTACGCGCCGGTTGCGGGCACGGTAAGCGCAGTGAACGGGAAACTTGCCTCCGCCCCTGAATTGATCAACCAGGCCGCCTGTGGCGAGGGGTGGCTCTGCAGACTGAAACCCTTTGATGGTAGCACGCTGGGAGCCCTGATGACGGCGACCCAGTACGCGGCCTTTCTGGCGGAGCACTGAAATGCCCTACATGAAGAAATGTAAGTCACCGCAGCGATTCAATCAGATCGTGCATATCCGCCGGCAGGGGTGCCTCGAAGGATAGGGACTTTCCCGTGACGGGATGGATGAAGGATAATCGGGCGGCATGCAGCATTTGCCGGATGGGGAAGGGGCCGGGCAGGATATCGCGACGGGGTCGTCCATAGCTGGGGTCGCCAATAATGGAGTGGCCGAGGAAGGCCATATGGACGCGAATCTGGTGGGTGCGGCCGGTTTCGATGCGGACACGCAACAGGGAGGTGGCTGCGAATTTTTCCTGTGTGTCGTAAAGCGTGATGGCCGTGCGACCGACATGCGGCTTTGTGCACATTTTCTTCCGGTCATTCGGATTTCTTCCGATGAGGGTTTCCGTGCGACCGGCGGGCGGGTTCAGGTGGCCCCATACGAGCGCCAGATATTCCTTGGTCACCTGCCGGTGCCGGAATTGATTCATCAGCGAGCGCATGGCGGTTTCGTTTTTCGCCACCACCATCACTCCTGTGGTATCGCGATCAAGGCGATGCACAATGCCCGGCCGCTTCTCCCCGCCGATGCCGGCAAGATCGGGGCAGTGGGAGAGCAGGGCGTTGACGAGGGTTCCCGAGGCGTGGCCGGCGGCGGGGTGGACGACCAGGCCGGCGGGCTTGTTGATCACAATCAGGTCGGAATCCTCATGAAGCACATCCAGCGGGATGGCCTCCGGCGTCAATTCGATATCCACGGGCGGGGGAATGGAGAGGGTGATGGTTTGGCCCGTCGCAAGTTTATGGCCGGGCTTGGAGGGCTTCCCGTTCAGGAGAATATGCCCCTCCTGAATAAGATTCTGGATGCGGGCCCGGGACAGATCGGGTGCTTGTGTGCTCAGCCAGGCGTCCAGTCGTTTTCCAGCGCCTTCAGGAGTAACACGATAATGGCGGATTGTGTCCATTGATGTGCGGTATTCAGGGGGGTGGAGCAGATTTTGTTTTTAACGGCGGGGTGGGATGATGTCGCACAAACCACCAGAGAATCAGTCCCGTCGTCATCAGGATCAGGCTGATTCCCTGGGCCACATCGAGGGCGCCCAGGCGCATGCGGTCATCGCCCCGGATGAATTCCAGCAGGAACCGGATGATCGGGTAGGTCAGCAGATAAAGGGCCAGGACAGTGCCATTTCGGGCATTTCGACGATTCAGGTAGAACCAGGTCAGGAACACATAGAGGCCCAGATTGAAAAAAGCCTCATAGAGTTGAACCGGGTAATGAGCCAGGCCGCAGGTCAGTCCCGACGGGTGTGGCGCGAGCGCGCCTCCGCAGCAGCCGTTGAGAAAACAGCCGACCCTGCCAAAGGCATGTCCGAGCGGAAGGGCGGTGATGGTGAAGTCGGCGAGATCAAGGGGATTGATCCGCCGCCACCGGGCCACGATGAAAAACATGATCGCGCCCCCGATGAAGCCCCCGTAATAAATCAGGCCGCCCTGGTCAATCCGGATGATTTCCCCGGGGGCGGCGCGAAAATAATCAAAATTGGAAAGGACATAGGCAATGCGGGCGCCGATGATGCCTCCGATCATGAGCCAGAAGGCCAGATCGCCGGCCAGGGAAACATCACGGCCGGTTCGTCGCCCCAGCCATTGCCAATGGGAAATTCCCGCCAGAAAGGCGAGCGCCATCAGCACGCCGTACCAGTAAATGGGGTGGGATCCGATGTGGAAGCAGACGGGATTCATAACGCTAAGAGACCTCAATTTCTATAGACATGAAGCCTCATAATAGGCAGAATCGCCGCTCGAAAACAATAGGTTTACGGATAAATATGGAGACAGGACACAGCGACATTATCATGGATCCAATCCATGAGACCACCTGCTTGAAATGCCATCACCTGATGGATGTCTCCAGTCTTGCCGCGTTTGTTGAAATCGCCTGTCCCGAGTGCGGAACGACACAGCATGTTCCGGCGAAAATGGGGGCGTTCCTCCTGATTGACCTGTTGGGCAAAGGGGGGATGGGTGCCGTCTATCGCGGGCGGGACACCGGGCTCGATCGCTGGGTGGCGGTCAAGGTCATGCAATCTTCCTTCGGGGGAAATCCCGAATTCGTGGAAACGTTCCGGCGGGAAGCCCAGGCCGCGGCCGCGTTGAATCATCCCAATATCGTCCAGATTTACTCATTCGGTGTGTCCCACGGGCAGCCCTACATGGTGATGGAGCTTTTGGAAGGGGGGCGGATGGATCAGATGATTGCCGGGGGCGAACTTCTGAACGAAGCCCTGGTTCTCAAGATGGCACTGGATGTGGCGGAGGGATTGAATGCCGCAGCGGCCATCGGGCTGATTCACGGGGATGTCAAGCCGGAGAACATCCTGCTGGACAACAACGGGATTGCCAAGGTGGTGGATTTTGGTTTGGCGCGGTTCAAGGAAAGCAGTGAGGGCGGAACCGCGAAGGGAATCTGGGGCACGCCCTATTATATCGCGCCCGAAAAACTCAGGGGGCATGTGTCGGATGCCCGCTCCGACATTTACAGTTTGGGCGGAACCTTGTTTCATGCCCTGACCCTGCAGCCTCCGTTTGACGGGGCAACCCCGATGGATGTGGTCAAGGCGCGGCTTAAGGGGCCCGCTCCGCGCTTGAGTTCATTGCGGCCGTTTGTCAATCCCGAGCTTGAGGCTCTGGTCGGGCGTATGCTGGAGGCCGATCCCCTGAGGCGCTATCCGAATTATGCGTCCGTCGTGGCGGATATGAGAAGGATTCTTCCCTCCTTGAAGCCGCCGCCGGCGGAATCACACGGGCAGTTGTCGAAAAAAGGCGGAAAAATTATTTTAACCAGGAAGAAAGGGGCGGCTCTTGTCAGTGCCCCCTCGGCTTCGTCAGGCGGGGTGGAGGTGGCGATCCCTTCGACTAGTTCGGTTGAGGAGGATGCGGTTAGGCCCCCGCGCTCATTCCGCAAGGCGAAAATCGCCGTGGGAGTGGTCCTGGGGCTCCTGATTTTGGCGGGGGTGATCGGCGGCTGTGTGGCCAGTCAGAAAAAACGCACGGCCGAAGAGAAGGAAAAGGCGCTGGCGGCCCAATATCGGAAAAAAGCCAGCCAGATTCTGGCCGACCTGCAAGGGGTTTCTGGGGAGGTCTCGAACTACACCGTCCGGGCCGGCGGGTGGGTTTCCAACGCCACGGCGGTGGTGACGCTAATAATGGCGGGGACCGAGATTCCTTCGGATCCGGACAGAACCAATGCGCTGGCGGATCTGGAACTGGTGCAGCGGTATGCCACCGGAACACTGGCTTCCGTAACCGCAGAACTGAAAGGGATGTCCACACTGGTGGAGTCCAACCGGACCACGATGCTGTCCCTTTCGAATTCAGTGGCTGTGCATGAGAAGTTGATGCTGTTGACGAATGTTCCGGCACGATGTTCCGAACTGGTTCAATCCATTTCAGAGGGAACTGACAGGGCCCGGAAAGCGGTGGACCGGTTCGATATCCTGAAAAAGAAGCTTGATCGTGATAGGGTCGCGAATCAGGCGGCTGCGGAGCGGGCTGCCCTTGAGAAAGCGGAGGCGGATAAGGTCGAGGCTGAACGGCGTGCGAAGGAACAGGCGGAGGCTGAAAAAAAGGCAGGAATCCAGGCTGAGCTCGACCTGATTGACGCCACCCGGAAGGAAAGCGGATCCCTGATCCAGCAGCATCTGTTCAGGGAGGCGCAAGTCAAGATCGAACAGTGCGTGAAGGGCCTGAAGACGGATGAGGGTAAGGCCGCCGGCAAGCAGGCGGTCAAGGCGTACCAGTTTTTGGCCGAGCTCAAAACGCTGATCATTGAGAGCGTCAAGGCTGATGTGGCGAGCAATCCCGGCAGTGGGTATGCCTTTGGCTGGCTGGGCGCCAAGGATATTCTGGGAGCAGACGCCGAGAAGATCATCATCCGGGGCGGGCAGGTTTCCTGGATCACGCTGCCCCCCGCGCAGATGATGCGTTTTGTGCAGCGGTATGTTGAGAACGGGGATCTGACCAAACGCGAAAAGGGCCAGTACTATTTTGCCGTCGCCTTGTATATTTATGAGGCGACCGGACGAAATGAGAAGCATTATGCCCAGGCGGCCAAGTACCTGAATGAGGCGGTTCGATTCCATTCCAGTATTGAAGACCTCGCCAAGTCAGTCCTGCCGGGCCTGGAATTAAAATAAGAGGAGGCCGACGGATGAACGGGGTGAAGTTGAACAGTCTGAATGTGGCGGAGCGGTTGGCGGCGGTACGGGAACTGGGCGAATCGGTGAAGCAGGGTGTGACGCCCACGGATGAAGTCAACAACCACGTCCACACCATCTATTCCTTCAGTCCCTATACTCCCGTCATGGCAGCGGTGAAGGCGGCCCAGGCTGGCCTTCAGGCGGTGGGAATCATGGATCATGACTCGGTTTCCGGCTGCTCCGAGATGCTTGAGGCCTGCAAGGCCATCAACATCGCCTCCACCGCCGGGTTTGAAATGCGGGTGGACATGACCGGCACGGCCGTTGAGGGGCGGAAGACCAATAACCCTGACACCCTGAACAACAGCTATATGGCCGTCCATGGCATTCCCGCCACACAGTTTGGCGCGGCCAGGGAGTTTCTGCGACCGATGAACGCGGCGCGCATCGAGCGTGATCGCCTGCAGGTGGACCGTCTGAACGACATCCTCGGTGAAGTCGGGATGGCGCCATTGGAGTTTGATCGGGATGTGGCGGCCCTTTCACAGGCGGCGGCGGGCGGCTCCATTACGGAACGTCATATTCTCTACGCGCTGTCGTTGAAGTTGATCGAGGCGCATGGCGAGGGAATGGCCCTGATCCGGTTTGTCAGGGAGAAACTGGATACCGAAGTCCCGGCTAAATTGGAGGCCCTCCTTCTGGACCCTGCCAATACCCACTACGCCTATGATCTCCTGGGCTTGTTCAAGGCCTCGCTGGTTCCCCGGATGTTCGTCCAGCCCGGCAGCCGGGAATGCATTCCAATCGGCAAGGCGGTTCAATTTGCCAATGATATTGGGGCCATTCCCGCCTACGCCTACCTGGGAGATGTCGGCGAATCCCCGACGGGCGACAAGAAGGCGGAGAAATTTGAGGATGATTATCTGGATGTGCTGGTGCCTGAATTGAAGCGGATCGGTTTCAAGGCCATCACCTATATGCCGCCCCGGAACACTCTGGCTCAATTGCTCCGGCTCCAGGCGCTCTGCGCGAAAAATGAACTGATGGAAATCAGCGGGGTGGATATCAACAGTTCGCGCCAGACATTCAGTTGTCCCGTCATTATGACGCCTCCGTTCCGGCACTTGACCGAATCGACCTGGGCGTTGATTGCCCATGAGAAGCTGGCGACGGTCAATCCCGACCTGTCGCTCTTCAGTTCCAGCAACCCGATGAAAGCCTTGTCCCTTGCCGGGCGGCTTACCCGGTATGCTGCCGTGGGCCGGAAGATCGATAACCGACATCCCGAACGTGTGACAGACCAGATTTAATGAGAAAGAGTGGCGCAGGGCGGGCGTTTTTTGCTTTGACCTTAAAGCGTCTCTCTCTATACTGACATGATTCTGGTGTTGGTTTGTTTGTTCCGGCTGACTTTGCATAGGAGTGTCTTATGAAAACCGATTGCATGGCTTGGAAAACGTTGGTTTGTTTGGGGGTGGCTTGGGTGATGGGCGCTAACCCTGCGCTGGCTCAGGCGATTTCCAGCAGGGGAACGCCTGTCAATGCCGGCAAGTCCGCCCTGGGCGTGGGCGGGGTTATTCGGTTGAAACAGTTGACGGGCATCGGCCCCCGAAGCGTTCTGAAAAGCCCTGATTCCTCAGGCAATCAACGGGGAGATATACGGGAGTGGGTTGAGCTTGGGCTCCAATTTGATACCGAACCGGAGTGGCTTGACGAAGTTGTATTTAATTTTTTCGCTCTGTTGAGGAGTCGTGAAACGACCAAGTTCACCCTGCTTAAAGGGACCGTTACCTATATCGATGTGGCACGCGGCCGGGGTCGTAAGGGGGGCGCTTATATCCGTCCGGCAGCCTTGGCCCGGTTTGGTGATGTGATGGGTGTGGCCGTGGAGGCCGTGATCAAGGGGGAAGTCGTTGGCTCGCTTTACGAGGGGAAGCTCGGCCCCGGCAAGCCGCTACCCGTGGACTGGTGGAAAAAACCAGAGTTGGTTCCCCGGGAAGGGTATGTTATGGACCGGTCGAAAACCCCGTTTGCCCTCATCAACTTTGATGAGTATGAGGCTTTGAAATAGGACGCTATGTTTGGATCAGATCGAATTTTGGCGTTGGACATCGGGAACAGCAAGATTGTACTCGCTGAATTCCGGATCATTGAGGCGACGAGCCTTGAGCTGGTGAATTATTCCGTGTCTCCCCTGGGGTTTGACCCCGAGACGACCCTGGATCCATCTGCGTACATCGTTTCGGGGATCCGGGATGCGATGCGGAGCAGTGGTATCCGGCCGGGTGTCGTGGCCGTTTCGATGTCGGGTCAGTTGGTTTTTCCGCGATATGTCAAGTTGCCTCCGGTTACAGCCGACAAAATCTCGCAGATTGTCAAATATGAGGCGCAGCAGAATGTGCCTTTCCCGATGGATGAGGTGGTGTGGGACTACCAGTTGGTGGGGCAGGAGACGGGGGAGCTGAGTGTTCTGCTTGTGGTGGTCAAGGGCGATCTGGTTAAAAACCTGACCGATTGCGTTGAGGCGGCCGGACTGGATCCGATCCTCGTGGATGTTTCGCCCCTGGCTCTTTACAATGCCGTGCGTTACAACTATTCCGACCTGCCGGGATGCACCATGATCCTGGATATGGGTGCCCGTTCCACGAATGTGGTGTTTGTCGAAGGCACGAAGATCTTCAGTCGCAGTATCCCGGTGGCGGGAACGATGATCACCAAGGATGTGATGAAGGAGTTTGAACTTTCCTTCGAAGAGGCCGAACAGCTCAAGGTGGCTCACGCGTTTGTGGGGTTTGGTGGCGTGTATGAGGGGCATGAGGTGGGCGTGGCGGATCGCACTTCCAAGATTGTCCGGAATATCATGACCCGCCTGCATGCCGAGGTGATCCGCACCATCAATTTTTACCGCAGCCAGCAGGGCGGAAGCCAGCCGGGCATGGTGTTGTTGACCGGGGGATGTTCCGTGATCCCGCATGTCAACACGTTCCTGAAGGATAAGCTGAAGACCGAGGTTGATTTCCTGAACCCGTTCCGCAATGTGGCGGTCAGTTCCTTGATTGAGTCCGACAAGGTGGCAGCGAACCTTCATCTGCTCGGCGAAGTGGTGGGGTTGGCGCTGCGGCGTACGCTGTCCTGCCCTGTGGAAATCAATCTGATGCCGCCCGAGCTGGCGGCCCGAAAGGTGTTGCAGCGTCGTCTTCCGTTCTTTGGCCTGGCGGCTGCGGGACTGGTCTTGACGGTACTCGTGTTTGGGCTGTTCCTGCACCGGATGTCCACCCTGGCTGAAAAACGGCGGGATATGGTTCAGGGAAAGCTGGCCGCTCTTGAGTCGCCCAATGTCAAACTGGGTGAATTTTCCAAGCAAAAGGAACAGTTGTACGCCAAGGCAGCGGACTTGAGTGGGCTGATTTTTTCGCGCACCCGCTGGGTGGTTATGGTGAATGACCTGCACCAACGGCTGGCGCCGGGGATGTGGTTGACCAGTGTCAGGCTGATGATCCCCAAGGATGTGAAATCGACGGCGATACGGCTTGAAGTCAGGGGTATGGCGTTTAGTGACAAGGTGAGTAATCAGGCTATCACCGAGTATGTGGCGAGCCTGAAGTCCGTCGGATATTTTTCAGATGACCTTCAGATCAAGCGGATCAAGCCCGTGGAAGGGACGGATTTCGCCACGGAATTCACGGTTGAAATCGGACTGAATGCAAAGCCGAGTGAACGGACGATCCCTCCGTCGGTCAAGGCGGTTGAGCCGTTGGTTCCCCCCGTCCAAAACGAGAAGCCCGGCAAGGGGGAGGCATAACCTATGCAATCTCGGCGAAAAATGATTGTGATTGCGCTGGCGGTGATGTTGAGTCTTTTCTTCCTTGGAGCCGTGGCATTGGTAGTTTTGAAATTCATTCATTTTACGGATGCTGAGACGGTATTAAAGGGGGACAAGGCTCGTCTGGAATTCCTGTATGGCCAGAATCCCTTTCCGTCGGCGGCCAACCTGCACGTGGAACGGGAGAATATCCAGACTATTAAGCAGGAGGTTTCGGATCTTCAGGCGGCGATGGGCGCGGGGCAGATTGAGCCTGTGGTGCAGAGTCCGGCTCGTTTCATCACGCAATTCTTTGATACGCAGCGTAATTTGCTAGCCAAGGCATCTGCTGCGGGCATTGCCGTTCCCAAGACGTTTGACTTCGGGTTTGGGCGCCATATGAAGGGCGATCTTCCCGCGCCCCAGGATGTGCCGCGACTGACCCAGCAACTCAAGATTGTCGAGGCGCTCTGTCAGGCCCTGTATGCCGGAAATATTGCCTCGCTGGATGCCCTTTCGAGACAGGAGTTTGAGGTGGATGCCCTGACGGGCGCCGGGGGCAAGGCCGTGCCTGCCGCACGCGCGGGGGAGATTGACTTAAAGAACAGCGTAGATGCCGGGGCGGGGCATGTGCCCGAGGGGCAGCTTTACGGCCGATGGCGTTTTTCCGTTCAGTTCAAGGTGCGTGAAAGCGGCCTGATAAAGATTCTCAACGGACTGGCTAATAGTTCGATCTTCACGGTGGTGACCCGCCTGGAGATCAAGGGTGATGAAAAAGTGTTTGAGCGCAAGGATGGCGCAGGGGCTGCAGTGAAGGAGACGGCTGTCGGCGAGGCTGAAAAGGAAGCCCCGAAAACGAGGGACTACCGGGTGGTTTGCGGGCGTGAAAACATGTTGACCATTAAAATGGATGTGGACGTGCTTCAGTTCGCAAAGCCCCAGTCCGCAGCGTCCGAGAAGCAGCCGGGAGGAGTCAAATAATGGTGACCGGCATTGGAGCTTGGTTTAAAAAGAACTACGACCGGATCATCGCGGCCGCGGTTTTGCTCGTCCTTCTGGTCTCGTTAATTGTTCTTGCTGTCATGGCCCAGGGGCAGAAAACGGCTGAGAAAAATTTCGACAGGGAGTTGGAGGCGTTGAAGCCCGCCTTTGAAAAGGCGCTGCCGCCCGATCGCACGATTTTTCGTAGTGCCCTGACGGCGCTGGGTGCACCCTTCCAAAATGAGTCCTGGCCCCTGTCGCTGTTGACCCCGGAGCTTCGTGTTAAGTGCGTGAACTGTGACCGGCCGATCCCCTATGCCGCGACCAACTGCACATTTATTGTGTGTGGAGGGGCACAGCCGGTCGATAAAACAGAAATCGTTGACCGGAACCATAACGGTATTCCGGATGAATGGGAGGAAAAGCATGGGGTCTTTGCCTTCGACGGGGAGGTCGTCAATACGGATCCCGACAACGATGGATTTACCACGCGTGAGGAATATGAGTGGAAGACGGATCCCAAGGATGTTGAAAACCATCCTCCCTATCTCGCCAAGATCCGGGTTGCCGAGATCAAGCCTATTCCGTTCCGGATGATCTTCAAGGGCGTCAGCAAGGCCGGCACAAACTTGATTTTTCAGATCAACCTCCGCTCGGGTGGCCGAACCTATTGGAAAAAGCTCGGAGAGAAAGCGGAGGGGGTCACGCTCGATTCCTATGACGAGCATGCGCAGGAGGGCGCCACGCTCACCTTGGGGCACAATGGTAAAAAGATTCCGCTGATCAAGGGGCGGCTGGTCCCCCGTGATGATTATGAGATCAAGCTGATTTCCCTCATTGATGAGGCGGTTTTCGCGGTCCGCCCGGATGTCGATTTTGATTTGAAGGGCTCCAGCTACAAGGTCAAAAAAGTTGACACACAAGGGATCCGTGTACTAATACACGACCCTTCCCGTAATCTTGATGTGTGGATTGAGCGCAAAATGTCTGACCCGCAACCCGTGAAGCAATAGGAGTTCAGGGCGATTCAGTCTTTTTTTGTATTGGATATAAGGAGATAACTCTATGAGATTCAACGCTATACTCTGCGTCTTCACGGCTGTCCTGGTAAGTTCCATGGTGGGGCATCAGGGTTTTTCACAAGGGCAGGATGCGGGCACTCAAGTTTTGCTTCAGGAGATGAATCAGCCTGCGGGCGATGCAGGGGCCGCAGCAGCTGTGCCGGGTGATGCCGAGAAAAAGCCGGAGGCTCCGGTTATTGAAGAACTTACGCCAGCGCCCGTTGTGGCCGCTCCGGTTGTTGAAGAACTTACGCCAGCGCCCGCGCCCGTTGTGGCCGCTCCGGCCATTGAAGAGCTTGCGCCAGCGCCAGCGCCCGTTGTGGCCGCTCCGGCCATTGAAGAGCTTGCGCCAGCGCCAGCGCCCGTTGCGGTCGCTCCGGTTGTTGAAGAACTTACGCCAGCGCCAGCCCCCGTTGTGGTCGCTCCGGTTGTTGAAGTACCGGCGAAGCCGGTTTCGGAGCCCGTTGTCGCCGCTCCGGTGGCTGAGGTGGCGGTTTCTCCTGATGCGGGCGTGAAAAATGCGCTGGAAGCGGCCATAAAAAACATGGGGACTGAGGAACGCGTCAAGATTGCGACCACGATGGCGGATCAGGAAGTCGTCCGGCGCAAGGCTCGCGAATTGGATGGACGTCTAGCCATGGAAAGTGCCGACAAGGCGTTAAAGAATGGGGATTACGCCGCAGCGGGTGACCAGTATAAGATCGCGCTTGCCAAATTGCCGGTGGTTCCCCAGTGCCTGGCGCTCCGGAATCGCGCTACCGCGCAGATTCCGGAATGTGAATACCAGCTTATCCGGAAAATGGTGAAGGAGGGCAAGGAGGGTGAAGCCGCCCTGCAGGGGCGTGAGTTCCTCAAGCAGCGCCCCAATAATCCCCGGCTTGCCTCCCTGCTTGACGCGATGAAGAAAAAGGATGAGGCGAGCGCGCCGGAAGCCGTTGCCGAAGTGAATCCCGGCGAAACGGATGTTGAGAGATATATGAGACTTGGCCGGGAATTCATGATGAAACGCGAGTATGCGGAATCAAGAGCCCGCTTTGAGTCCGTGCTGGGGCTCGACCCCGATAACCGCGAGGCCATGCGTTATCTGAAGGTTCTTGGCGAGCGGGAATACGGGAACAAGACGGCGGAACGTGATGCCACCGCCCGGAAAATGACGGCGGAAGTCCGCGATGCCTGGAATTCAAAATACAAAGTCGTCAAGGGCAAGGAAGCCCCGGGTCCGACGGTGACCACCACGCCCAACAATGTTCTTGAAGAAAAAATGAAGAAGATCGTCATTGACGAAATCGAGTTTCGTCAGGCGAATATGCATGATGTTGTGGATTTCCTGAACAAGCGGAGCCGGGACTGTGACAAGAGCACGGATGATGAGTCCAAGAAGGGGGTCAATATCATCCTCAATCTTGGTCAGGGCGCGGCCGCGGCACCGAAACCGGCCGCTGCGGCAGGCGGGGATGATATTTTCGGGGCTCCTGCCGAAAAGACGGGCTCTTCGGGGGCGTCCGAGGTGACATTTTCGGCGCGGTACATCACGCTTTATAATGCCCTTAAAATCATCACCAGTGTGGCCGGACTGAAATGGCGCATGGACGGCGAAGTCGTGATGATTGTGCCTCTGGATTGGTCGCCCGACTCCATGGAAATGCGCATGTATCCCGTTGAGCCGACCTTTATTGAGCGTGTTCAGCAGGCAGGGACCGCGATGCCGACGGTCAGTCGCATCGGGGGGCGTGAAAAGGTTTCCCTGGATGCGGGTGCCGGGATCGGGGATGCGGTACCGTCCGACCTCAAGGGGTATTTTTCGAACATGGGCGTCAATTTCCCCAAAGGGTCTTCCATCACTTATAATTCCGCCATTGGGAAAGTTATTGTGGCCAACACGGCAGATAACTTGATTGTCTTCGAGAGAATTCTTTCCGAATTGAACGTGGTGCCCAAACAGGTTGAAATTGAGGCGCGCTTTGTCGAGGTCAATGAAACCGACATGTATGAGGCCGGTCTGGAATGGTTGCTGACGGATAATTGGGAGATGATGGTCAAGAATAACGCGAATCCCTTCGCTCCGATTTCTTCCAGTCCCCGCATTCAGATGAATGCTGGTGCGACAGCCGGCGGGTTGACCCGTGGATTGCGGTTTTATGGTCCCGATGCCAATGGAAAAGATATTCCGCTTGGAGCTGGAAAGGGATCCTCGGGTGCCCTGGCGAGCATTGCCGGAGTGCTGACCAATCCGGATATCACCATGATTCTTCACGCCTTGGAGCAGAATGGGAATGCGGATCTATTATCCGCCCCGAAGGTAACGACTCAATCCGGAAACGAGGCTACCATCAAGGTGGTGATCGAGTATATCTATCCGAGCTCCTTTCAGATTCAGGGCGGTACGATCGGTCAGAACGGCGGCGGCGGTGGAAACAATCAGGCGAACATGATTCAGGAAACAACCGTAACTCCCCAGGACTTCACGACCCGCGAGGTGGGCGTTATCCTGAATGTAATGCCGGAAGTTAGTCCGGATGGAAACATGATCAACCTGACCATGAAGCCCCAGGTGGTTACTGAGCCGATTTGGTACCAGTACGGTTCGACTGTGCGCCGTGCTGACGGTTCTGAGCAGACATTGAATATGCCGCAGCCCTTCTTTCAAGTTCGTTCGGTTGAGACAAAGATTTCGATCTATGATGGTGCCACCGTGGTCATGGGTGGCCTGATCACCGAGGCGTTGGAAAAGACGAACGACAAGATTCCGATTCTGGGCGATATTCCCCTTCTGGGCGCGTTCTTCCGCTCCAAGTCGGAGAAAAGCGTCAAAAAGAATCTGCTGATTTTTGTGACCGCCAAACTGGTGGATCCGAGCGGGCAGTTGATCCGGAAGCCGGATCAGGACTCCGTCAAGCCCGGCGCGAAGGATAAACCGTCCGCCCTGGGTGGGGGTATGACTGTTCCTGCTGCGATGACGCCCGGTCAATAACGGGTATGGTTATGAGCGCCCGAAGACTTCTTCTGGTTGACGGGACTCAACTCTTTTACCGGTCTTTCTTCGGCATCAGGGGGCTTTCAACTCATGAGGGACAACCCTCGAACGCCGTGTTCGGTTTCATTCGCGGGATTCATCAGCTCCTGGATGTCTGGAATCCCTCCCATTGGGCGGTAGCCTGGGATGGCGGGTCTCCCAAAACCCGGTTGGATCTGCTTCCCGAGTACAAGGCCCAGCGGCCCCCCATGCCCGATGATCTCAGGCGGCAGGTTGAGCCGGTTCGTGAATTTCTGAAGCTGGCCGGCATTCCCCTGATTCGCCTCGAGCAGCAGGAAGCCGATGATGTTCTGGCGTCTTTGGCACATTGGGGGGAGCGGAATGTTGATGACGTCATCATTGTGACGAGCGACAAGGATCTCTACCAGCTGGTTTCTGAGAAAACCGGAATGGCGGCCTGGGGCAAGGATGATAAACGACTTGGACGGGCTGAGGTTTTTGAAAAAACAGGGGTCCATCCCGGTCAGATTATCGAGTGGCTGGCCTTAACGGGGGATGCCGTGGACAACATTTCCGGGGTCGAGGGGATGGGACCCAAGACGGCGGCCAAACTACTGGGGCAATTCGGATCCCTTGACGTCATGTGGTCCCGTCTGGATGAGATTCACTCCGCGCGGATTCGCGCTAACCTGATTACCCAGCGGGATCGTGTGGAGCGGAACCTCGCGCTGGTCAGACTTCGGATCGATCTGCCCTGTTGTCCCGAATGGGATACCCTTGCCGTGAAGCCTGAATGGCCTGCCGTTATGAGACCCTTTTATGCCCGGATGGATTTTCATTCCCTGATCAAGGCTTCCGATCAGGGTGAATTGTTTTGAATGCTTCCCTAAAACCGTTGACTCCTTAACGGCATCCTATATTCTTTTCGGCATGAAAGTTTTAGTGATTGGCGGAGGGGGGCGGGAACATGCCCTGGTTTGGAAGTTGGTTCACGACAGCCGCAAGCCGGAGGTCTTCTGTGCGCCTGGTAATGCCGGGACGGCGGAGTTGGCGACGAATTTGGATATCGGCGCTGAGGATATGCGGGGCATTGTGGCCTGGGCGTGCGCCAATCGACCCGATCTGACGGTAGTGGGCCCGGAGGCGCCTCTTTGCGCCGGCCTCACGGATCTTCTTGAAAAAGAGGGCCTGCGCGTGTTCGGTCCCTCCAAAGAGGCTGCCCGGATGGAGGGGAGCAAGGTTTTTGCCAAGGACGTCATGGTGGCGGCAGGCGTGTCCACCGCCCAGTCCAGTACCTTTACGGATGCCGCGAAGGCTCTGGACTTTATCCATGATATCGGGGTACCGATCGTGATCAAGGCCGAGGGGCTTGCCGCCGGGAAAGGCGTCACAGTGTGCGTCACTCTGCAGGAGGCCGAACGGGCGGTTCATGAGTCTCTGGTGGAGGGTGCCTTCGGCGATGCCGGGCGAAGGATTCTTGTTGAGGAATTTCTCGAGGGCGAGGAAGTATCCGTGCTGGCCCTGACCGACGGCGTGCACGTGGTGTTGTTGGCCAGTGCCCAGGATCATAAGCGGGCGTTTGACAACGATCAGGGCCCCAACACCGGCGGCATGGGGGCGTATTCACCCGCTCCGATTCTCACGCCCGAACTGATGCCGGTCATCGAGCGGGAGGTGTTCGGAAGGACGCTGACGGAGTTGAAGAGCCGGGGAATTCATTACAAAGGGGTGCTCTATGCAGGCCTGATGATGACCAAGGCGGGGCCCAAGGTTCTTGAATTTAACTGTCGTTTCGGGGATCCGGAGACCCAAGTGATTTTGCCGCGGATTGAAGGCGACTTGATTCCGGCTCTGGAAGCCTGTATTGACGGCACGCTCGGTCCCGGATTGATTCGCTACAAGCCTGAGCCCTGTGTGTGTGTCGTCATGGCTGCCGGGGGGTATCCGGGCACTTATCAGAAGGGCAAGGAGATCCGGGGGCTGAAGGCGGCGGCGAAGGTGGCGGCGGCTGTTGTGTTTCATGCCGGAACCCGGCTTGAGGGCGGCAAGGTCCTGTCGGCCGGCGGACGGGTGCTGGGAGTGACCGCGCTGGGAAAGACGTTGAGGGAAGCCGTGGGCGGTGCCTATCAGGCTGTTGGAAAAATCAGTTATGATGGTGCTATGTTCCGACGCGATATCGCGGCGAAAGCGCTCAAGAAATGATGAAGGATGAATTGTGAATGAGGAAGGCCGAGGGGTAAAAATGAATAAAAAAATGGGACGAAAGCCGGAAGTGGCCGTGGTGATGGGGAGTGATTCGGATTGGCCCCTGTTGGAGGAAACCGTTGCAACGCTGACGCATTTTGGAGTGGACTCCGAGGTGCGCGTGATGTCTGCGCACCGGACGCCGGATCTGGCGGCGGCCTTTGCGCGAAAGGCATCGGGCCAGGGCGTAAAAGTGATCATTGCCGCAGCCGGCGGAGCGGCTCATCTGGCGGGTGTGATTTGTGCACACACGTCCCTTCCGGTCATTGGCATTCCGGTGACGAGTGGATTCATGAACGGGCTGGACTCCCTTCTCTCGACCGTGCAGATGCCGGCCGGCGTGCCGGTTGCCACGGTTGCAGTGGGTAAGGCCGGTGCGGTGAATGCCGCCCTCCTTGCCGTCCAGATACTGGCCCTGAGTCAACCGGATCTGGCGCGTCAACTGGTGATCCACAAGCAGAGCTTGATTGACAAGGTGAATGCGGGGAATGACAGGATCCGGAATGAAATCGCGAAAAAATCGAAAAAAGCCTGAGGGAACGGGCGTCTCCTTTTGTCTGGGACTCCTTTTTTTAATTTCATCAGCCTGTTCCTGTTTTGCCTCGGTCAGTCTTGACGACATTCTGTCCTGTCTGGAAGCCCGGGGTGTCCTGGTTGACCGGTCACAGGCCGTGCGTGGTGGGATCGAGGGTATTCTTAAGTCGATTGATCCCGGTGCGTTTATCGGGGTGGATAAAACAGTCCCCGAAGCAGGCAAAGAGGTTCCGGGGAAGCCCTCAGTTGCGGCGGTTGAATTGTGGCCGGAGGATATTGCCTACTTGAAGATCGAGGGATTGCTCAAGGGGAGCGGGCCTGAGATTTTGGATCATGTCAGGGCACTGGACAGCAAGGCCGGGATCATTTTGGATTTTCGGGGTGCGGGAGGGCAGGATCTGGATTCCGTTTCTCATCTGGCAGGCATTGGACGTCCTTCCGGGGAGCCTCTGTTTGTTGTAACGGATAATCGGGATAAGCCGATTTCGACAAACAGGGTTGAAGCGGCGGTTTCTCTCAAAGCACCGCTGATGGTGCTTGTTGATGACCAGACCCGGCTGGCGGCGGAGGCCCTGGTTGCCCTGTGGCACGGGCGTCCCGGGATTATGGTGATTGGTTCGGCCACCTCCGGTGAGCTTCGTTTTCGGGAGGCGCTGGCTCTGCCGGACGGCCAGGTCATTACCCTGACAACCCGGAAACTCCATCTTCTTGAAGCCGTTTCGTATGAAGACTGTGGAATCCGGCCCGATGTGGAAGTGGGTCGTGGCGTGGACGCGGGGAATGCCATGCTGTCCGCAACCAATTCACCGGCCCGGCCGCTCAGCGTCAAATCGGAGCGGGATCGGGAACTGATGCAGCGGGTGGATCAGGATGCGGCCCTGCGGCGGGCTACAGACATTCTTCTGGGGCTTCGCGTCTTGAGCGGTTATGGCCAGCGCTAAATCCAAAATTCTAGTGGTTAATCCGGTTCATCCGGAACCCGCTCTTATTTCAGAGGCGACCCGGGCGTTGCGATCCGGCGGCCTGATCATATTGCCGACCGAGACGGTCTATGGGGTTGCCGCCGATCCCGGTGTGGAAGGCGCCGCTGAACGGATTTATGCCGCCAAGGAACGGGATCGCGGCAAGCCGATTCCCCTGTTGGCGTCCGGACTGGACGCGGTGGAGCAACAAAAGGCAATTTTTCCTCTCTGGGCGAGACGGTTGGCGAAGCGGTACTGGCCGGGGCCGCTCACTCTCGTTCTAAAATGTGGCGTGCGTACGGAGGGCTTTCGAGTTCCTGATCATACCGTGGCGTTGGCTGTTTTAAAGGCGGCTGGAGGCCTCCTGCGGGTTACCAGTGCCAATATCAGCGGAGCGCCTGCGGCACGGACGGTCACGGCCGCCCTGGAGGCACTGGGTGACAGCGTGACCCTTGCCCTGGATGCGGGGCAGGCTGGACTGGGCGTGGAAAGTACGGTCGTGGATGCCACCGGGGACGTTCCCGTAATTCTCCGGCAGGGGGCTCTTCCCCGTGAGACGGTCATGGCGCGGCCTCTGGTTCTTTTTGTCTGTACCGGCAATACCTGCCGCAGTCCCATGGCGGCGCTTCTGGCGCGGCATTGGCTGGGAAAAAAATCAGAGTGGGAGGTGGCCTCGGCGGGGGTGTCGGCCATTCCCGGCCAGCGGGCCAGTGAAGGCGCGATCGAGGTAAGCGCCGAGAAAAACCTGGATCTAGCGGATCACCGTAGCCAGCCTCTGGCACAGGCCCGGATTGACGCTGCCGATCTGGTTGTGGTAATGACGGAAGCTCACAAACGCGCGGTAATCCTCCGTTTCCCCGGTGTGGCGGGGAGGGTTGTGATGCTTAATGATTTCAATGCGCGTCATCAGGGGGAGGATGTTCCGGATCCCTTTGGAATGAAGGTCGATGTCTATCGGACCATTCGCGACGAGATTGAGGCGGCCATGCCGGAATTGGTGATGCATTTGCGTGGATTGTACAGATCGGGAAACTGAACGCAGGAAGGATTTTGATTATGAGAATGGCGATTGGTGCGGATCACGGCGGATTTGAACTCAAGGAAGCCCTGAAAAAGGTCATGAAGAAGCAGGGTATCGTTGTCGAGGATGTCGGATGCGACAGCGTAGAAGCCGTGGACTATCCCGATTACGCCCGCATGGTGGCCGAGATGGTTTCGGAGGGACTTGTGGCCCAGGGGGTGCTGATCTGCCGGACAGGGATCGGCATGAGTATGGCTGCCAATAAATATCCGCGGGTGCGCGCCGCCTTGTGTCTGACGCCGGAAATGGCGCAGGCGACCCGGCTTCATAATGATGCGAATGTGCTGGTTCTGGGGAGCGATCTGGTGAAGCCGGCTCAGGCGGAATCCATTTTCTCGGCCTGGCTCAAGCAGCCGTTCGCGAATGAGGATCGGCATCAGCGACGCGTCGACAAGATTGGCGCCATGGGCGGCGTGGCCGTGGAAGTGGCCTCAGTGTCGGCCGTGGATCCTGAGATCTACAACGCCATCAAGCATGAGGAAGAGCGCGAGCTCAGGACAATAGACCTGATCGCCTCCGAGAATTACACCAGTCGGGCCATTCGCGAGGCGCAGGGCTCCGTGATGACCAATAAGTACGCCGAGGGCTACCCCGGGAAACGCTATTATGCCGGGTGTGAGTTTGTGGATGTGGCCGAACAGCTCGCTATCGACCGGGCCAAGGCCTTGTTCGGAGCCGAACACGCCAATGTGCAACCCCATTGCGGCAGTTCCGCCAATATGGCGGTCTATTTTTCGGCTCTGCAGGCGGGGGATACCATTCTGGCCATGAGTCTCGCCCATGGCGGCCACCTGACGCACGGCCACAAGGTCAATTTCTCCGGCCGGTTTTTCAAGATTGTACCTTACGGGGTCAATCAAAAAACAGAAATGATCGACTATGATGAGCTCGCGGCCCTTGCGGCTCAGAGCAAGCCGAAACTGGTTGTGGCCGGTGCGAGCGCCTATCCGCGTGTCCTGGACTTCAAGCGGTTGCGCGAAATCGCCGACAGCGTGGGGGCCATGCTTATGGTGGATATGGCCCACATTGCGGGCCTGATTGCCGCGGGCGTGCATCCCAGTCCGGTTCCCTACGCCGATTTTGTTACTACGACCACGCATAAAACCCTTCGTGGCCCGCGTAGCGGCATGGTGCTTTGCAAGGCCAAATACGCCCAGGAGATTGATAAGCAGGTTTTTCCCGGGCTTCAGGGCGGCCCCCTGATGCACACCATTGCCGCCAAGGCAATCTGCTTCAAGGAGGCCATGGCGCCTGAGTTCAAGGTGTACCAGAAGCAGGTGGTGAAGAATGCCCAGGTGCTGGCGGCCTATCTGGCCAAGCACGGCATGCGGATTGTGTCGGGCGGGACGGATAACCATCTTATGCTGGTGGATCTGACCCCGCTCGGGACGACTGGCAAGGATGCGTCCTGCGCCCTGGAGAAGGCCGGAATTATTGTTAACAAGAATGCGATTCCGTTTGATACCCGCCCGCCGGCCGTGACATCCGGGGTGCGTATCGGTACACCGGCCGTCACCACCCGTGGCATGAAGGAAGCCGAGATGGAACGGCTCGGTGGCTGGATTGTGGACGCGGTCAAGGTTCAGGCCGATGAGGCGGCTCTGGCCCGGATCAAGGCGGAAGTGGTGGCAACAGCGGTAAAGTTCTCGATTCCCTGACGGGGTGGCATGATTCTTCGAGACCTGACTTCTGACGAGATGGCGGCCGTCGAAAAGATCGGCGCCGCGCACGTTTACGACCCGGGTCAGGTCATCCTCCATGAGGGCGAGGCGGGATGTTCGTTTTTTCTGATCCTGGATGGCCGGGTGGAAGTACGCAAGGCCATTGGGCTTAACAAGCACAAGAAGCTGGTGGAGCTGGGCCCGCTCGATATTTTCGGGGAAGTCTGTTTCCTAGGCGTGGAGTCCCGCTCCGCGAGTGTGCTGACCCTGGAGCGAACCCATGTCATGGAGTTTTCGAGGGTTGAGTTCGAGAAGCTGATTACCGCTCGCCCCTCGATAGGATTGAAGTTATACCGCAGCATTGCCCGCGAACTGGCGCAGCGATTATCCAGGGTGGATGGGGAGCTCAAGGATGCCATTATCTGGGCACTGGGTGACCTCAAGACCTCCGTCGATCCCACCGTGGTGAATTCACGGAAGCTTTCTATTCTGCCTCAGTCAATTGCCGGAATCCAGCCATCACGAGTTGTGATCGGGGACTGAGCGGGGCTCGAAATAATTTACTTAAGCGTTTAAATAAGGGATTTTTCGAGGTTATTGAATCAGGCGGCGGCGCATGAGGCGCAGGGCCAGAGGGACCAGAAGCATCGTTGCCGCCAGAAGGTAGCCGCCCGACACCAGAACGTTCATCCATGAAACGGTTCCCAGGCACAGGTTTCGGGCGAGCGAGACGAGGTGTGTCAGAGGGAGTGCCCAGGCCACGCTTTGTGCCCAGTTGGGCAGATTCTCCAGTGGAAAGAAGGTGCCGCTGAAGAGATACATCGGCGTGATAAGCAGGAAGATCGGCAGGTTGAACATGTCGATGCTCTTCACGAATGCAGTGAAGAGCATGCCAATGGCGCCGAACAGCAGCCCCCCAAGGAAGGCGAGGGGTAGCAGGCCGAGGCCGGTCGGATAACGCACCAGACCGAAAAGGCTCAGGACAGTGGCCATGATCGTGGCGGCCATCAGGGATTTTGTCGCCCCCCACATGATCTCGCCGGCAATGATTTCATCCACCGAGAGCGGCGTGGCCCGGATCGCATCATAGGTCTTCTGGTAATACATCCGGACGAACGACGAGAACGAGTTCTCCATGAACGCCGTGTACATGATGTTGGTCGCGATGATGGCCGGAGCCATGAACACCACATAGGTGAGCGTATGTCCTTCGTACTGGATTTCAGGAATGAGGATTCTGAAGCCGAACCCCAGCGAGGTGATGTAGAGGATCGGCTCCAGAAGCGGAGTCATGAATCCGATAAGCCAGGATTTGCGGGTGACCAGCCAGTCGCGCCGCCAGACCCGCAAGAGCCTCCAGGACAGTTGTGGCGCTGACTGGCTCATTCGCGCAACTCCCGTCCGGTCAATTTCAGGAACACGTCTTCCAGCGTTCCCATGCGGAGGATGCAGTTGTCCTGGCAGTAGGTCTTTGTGATTTCGTGGTAAATGTTCTCGTCATCCTTGCAGTAGATCAGCATACGGTGTCCGAGGTCTTCGTGCTCGAGGCCGCGCTCAGTCACGAATCGGCGGAGCCCCTCGCAGACGGGACTGCTTTCAATGATCTGCTTGCCAACAAATTGGGCGACGAGATCGCGCGGCCTGCCCTCGACCAGGATTTTGCCGTGATCCACGATAATGAGCCGGTCGCAGAGCTGGGCCGCTTCTTCCATGTAATGGGTAGTCAGGATAATGGTGACGCCCTGATTTTTGAGGCGGGCCAACTTCTCCCAGAGTTGATGGCGGGTTTGCGGGTCGAGGCCGGTTGTGGGCTCGTCCAGGATCAGCAGGTCGGGTTCGTTGATCAGGGCGCGCGCGATGGCGAGCCGTCGCATCATGCCGCCGGAGAGTTCCCGCACACTCGCCTTTTCCCTGTTTTCCAGGCCGAAAAATTCCAACAGCCTGTTGGCTCGGTCCCGGGCGACGGCACGGGGAATACCAAAGAAACCGGCGAAGATTTCAAGGTTGTCCCGCACCGACATTTCTTCGTCCAGACTGTCTTCCTGGTGGCAAACGCCCAGGCGGGCGCGAACATCGCGCCACCCGGTGGTGATATCGTGCCCAAACACCCGGAGGGATCCCCCGCTGAGGGGGGAGAAGCCGTAGATCATGCGGATAGTCGAGGTTTTCCCGGCACCATTGGGGCCGAGCAGGCCGAAAAGCTCGCCCCGTTTCACATCAAAAGAGATCCCGTCCACGGCGGTGAAGGTGCCGTAGCGTTTTTGAACCTCGCGGACTTCTATGACGTTGTCGCTCATGGGGGCGTAAATCAGCCGTTATTATTGGCATTGCGGTCTTGTGGGTCAAGCGGCGTTATGAGAAGAATGGCCGATATGAGGAGTATGAAAAAACGAAAACGGCCTCCGATGTGGCGGGAGATCGATATGCACGGCTTGCGGGTGGAGGAGATGTTGCCCCGTCTGGATCAGTTTTTGAGTGATGCCATGCTGCAGGGGGTGCCGGAAGTCCGTATTATCCACGGACACGGCACCGGCGCGTTGCGCAAGGCCATTCACCAGCGCCTTTTAGTTCTTGGCATTCGCCAGTTCCGGCTTGGCGAACCCGGCCAGACCCCGGGCGGTGACGGTGTGACGATAGTATCGTTGTAAGAGCTGTTTTGAGCCCTGAGGCTCAAGATCATAGTTACATGACGGCACTAAGTTCAAAATGGAGGCGCGGATCGGATTCGAACCGATGTACGAGGTTTTGCAGACCCCTGCCTGGCCACTTGGCTACCGCGCCCTGTAAAAAATAATAACCGCCGCACGAGGGCGGCGGCAAACTGATTTTACGCAGTTTTACTTCTTCGTCTTCGCCTTGACCGCATTCTTTTTGACGACCGCTTTGGCAGTGTCAATTTTGCGCTGAATCTGACGAGTACGACGTTTCCGTTTGGCTCTTGCTCTAAGTTGTTGTCCCATAATGGGGGGGGTAAATATCAAAACCAGACCCCCTTCGTCAAGGGTTGATATTCCCCTGTTTTTCCTATTAACTTCGTCCCAATGGATCAGACCCCCTATAAAGTCATGCGTTCCTGCGGTGAGTGTTGCACGCGGCTGGTGGATTTTGGCGTTACGCTGCGCGGGTCCCGTGTATTGGAGCAGATCCGGTTGCACATGCATTGCGGGGAGCTGACCGCCCTGATCGGGCCCAATGGCGCGGGGAAGACGACGCTGCTTCGGGCAATGGTAGGGGAATTGCCCCACACCGGCTCCCTGCGCTTTATCCATCACGGTAATATTGAGACCACGAAGCCCCTGCGGATCGGGTATGTGCCTCAGAAATTGGAGTTGGATCGAACTTCGCCGACCACGGTGATGGATTTGTTCGCGGGCGCCTTGACCCGGTGGCCGCTTTGGGTGGGAACCCGCAAGGCAGTGGCCTGCGAGGCACAAGCGAAACTGGAATTGGTCGGAGCGGAAGCTCTTCTGGATCGCCGTATTTCGGAGATTTCGGTGGGACAGCTCCAGCGGGTGCTCCTGGCGCTGGCGCTCACTCCGGTGCCGGAACTGCTCCTGCTGGATGAGCCCGTCGCGGCGCTTGATCAGGGCGGCATGGAACGGTTCTATCAGACCGTATCCAAAATGCGGACGGAATATGATCTATCGATTCTCCTGGTGTCCCATGACCTAACGGCGGCGGCCCAGTTTTCAGACCGGATGATCCTGCTGAACCGGACGGTGTTGTGTGAGGGTGCTCCGAAGGAGGTTCTATTGAATCCCCTGATCCGACAGACCTTTGGATTCGGGTTTACCGAGCAGGAGATAGACGGGCGGCGTCCCCTGTTCAAGCAACTTGAGCACGAGCAGTGCGTCCTGCAGACGGGGGAGACATGATGAGCCTCTGGCATACCTTGCTCCTGAATCTTCCTTTTGAATGGGCGCAGTATGACTTCATGCACAATGCGCTTCTGGCGGTGCTGCTGGTCTCGCCCTTGCTGGCTCTGCTTGGCTGTCTGGTGATCAACAACCAGATGGCGTTTTTTTCCGAAGCGATGGGTCACTCCGCCTTGACCGGTCTTGCGCTGGGGGCGTTGCTCGGGATTGCCGATCCCACGGCGACCATTGTGGGCTTTGCGGTGGTGCTGGCGGTGGCGATGGTGTTGATGCGCCGCACCAGCGCCGTTCCGCCCGATACGAGCATTGCCCTGGTCATGTCGTTCGTGGTGGCGTTAGGCGTGGTGTTATTGTCGCGCGGCGGCGGGTTTGCCCGGTATTCGCGATATTTGATTGGCGACATCCTCACCATTACCCCCAGTGAGCTGGGCATCCTGGCCGTGGTCTCGGGCGGGGTGGCGGTGATGTGGGTATTTTTGTTCAATGCCCTGTTCTTTGTGAGTCTGAACCGGTCTTTGGCAGCCAGTCGCGGATTTCCGGCGGGGGTATTGGAGGCGGTGTTTTCGGTACTGGTGGCCGTTGTCGTCTCGGTGAGCATTCCGTGGGTGGGGCTCCTGGTGATCAATTCCATGCTCATTCTGCCGGCGGCCACCGCGCGGAATCTGGCGCGCAACACCCGCGGGTATGTACTCGGCGCGGTGGCGGTCAGTTTTCTTTCCGGAGTGACTGGCCTGGTCTGCTCCTACTATTGGAACACCGCGACCGGCGCAACCATTGTCCTCTGGGCCTGCGGATTCTTTGCCCTCTCCCTGGCGGTGCGGAGGCGGTAGCGGAAAACTGCGGCGTTGACGCCGGGCGGTGGGATTGCCAGTATTCCGGCCATGACAGAGCCCCATGAAATTCTGGACATTCAGCAGCAGTTGGTGAACAGCGAGGCTTCACCGATGCGGAAGTACCTTGCGCTGGTGATCGGGCGGGGAAGCTGGCTTTCGTTGCTCAAGTACGAGGTCATCATTCTTCTCTGCTCAACCGTTCCGGGTGCGCTGGGATTGGCCTTGCGCAAAGTTCTCTATCCCCGGCTGCTCGGTAGGTGCGGGCGGAATGTGGTGTTCGGAGCGAATGTGGTCCTGCGCCACCCGAAAAAAATCGTCATCGGCGACAACGTGGTCATTGACGATAACTGTCTGCTCGACGCGAAGGGTGAGTCCAATGCCGGGATCACGATCGGGTCCGGGGTCTTCATCGGGCGCAATACAATTCTCCACTGCAAGAATGGCGATATCCTCATCGGTGATGATGTGAATATCGGGTTCAACTGCGACATCGCTTCCTCTCACAAGGTTGAGATCGGCAGGAAAACCCTGATTGCCGCCTATAGTTACATTGTCGGGGGTGGGCATGACTTCTCAAAGACCGATGCTTCGGTTATGGATCAGAAGCGGATCGCCAAGGGGATTGCCATCGGCGCCGAGGTCTGGATCGGCGCCGGGGTGATTGTCCAGGATGGTTGCACCATCGGCGAAAGCACCATCGTGGGTGCCGGTGCTGTGGTGAATGCCGATCTGCCCGCCAAAGTCATCGCCGTCGGCCTTCCCGCCCGAGTCCTGCGAAGCCGGGAGTAGCCTCAATACGTTCGTCCCAGTTTCGTGCGGATCTTATAGAGCATGATGCCCCACAGGTAGACGAAGAAGCCGATTTCGCCGCTGCTCATCTTCAGGCGGAAGATGTGGGTGTATCCCTTAAAGCCTCGATAGATCAGATTGAAAAAGATATTGCCCGGCCACTTGATCAACCGGCGTGAGAGTGGGATCAGGGAGGGGAACTCGATGCACAGCGAGAAGAATTTGTGCAGGTTCTCAAATTCGCGCTTGGTCTCGCCCTTGTTGATGGGGGATTCCACCTGGTAGGATGCATGTTGCTTGTGTGACGGGTCGAGATAGCCCTTCTCGATGCAGTAGTGGTAAAGCTCGGTGCGCGGATAGGGCTGGAAAATGGAGGCCCAGGCATAGGCTGGCTTGACCCGGGTATTGACCTGGATGGTCTCATACGCATTCTCAATCGTCTCGTCGGGCAGACCCACCATGTTCTGGGTCATGATCGCGATGCCGTACTTGTGGAACAGATCGGCCGCCTCAATGATCTTGGCGTTGGTCATGTCGCGCTTCAGCACCAGCTTCCGGAGTTCCTCGTTTCCGCTTTCGACGCCCATGGCGATGGTGACGCAGTTGGCCTTCTTGAGCGACTGAACCACTTCCTCGTTCACCAGATTGGCGCGGACATAGCAGATCATGGGCAGGCCAACGCGCTTGCTGTACACTTCGGCAAATTGTTTGAGCCAGACCCGGTTCATGATGAAGAGGTCGTCGTTGAAATAGACAATCTTGAGGGGGTAGTGCTTGCGAACCTCCTCCAGTTCCTGAACCACATTCTCCACGCTGCGCAGGCGGCAATACTGGGTCTCGCCAGCCTCTTCCCGGTACATCTTCTTCAGCTTTCGGTTGAAGCAGTAAGTGCAGTCGTAGGGGCAGCCGCGGCCGGCCAGGAAATGCTTCACACTGCTGTGGGCGTAGGCATAGTACTTCAGGAACGAGGCCCGGTCGGGGAAGGGTAGGCTGTCCAGGTCATGGATCAGCGGGACGATCGGGTTCTTGACGACCTGTCCGTCCTTTTTGACCCAGAGATTCGGGATGGTGGAAATATCGCCGCCGGCCTGGAGCGTGTCGAGCAGTGTGACGATAGCGTCATCGCCTTCCCCCCGGCAGATGATGTCCACTTCCGGTTCATCAATAATTTCAGGAAAGAAGGTCGGGTGCGGGCCACCGAGGATCGAGATGAAATTCGTGTGTTTTCGAAGGCGGCGGATCAGTTCCAGGTAATACGGTTCGGCGCCGCTGGTCACGGAGAAGCCGATGACATCGGGCTTGAAGTCGGTCACGGCCTTGAAAAGATTAGGCTCCAGGTTGGTCAGGAAAAGGTCCGATTCGTGCCCATGTTTCTTGACATTGGCAATCAGGCACATGATCCCCATGGGATCCGTGATGTCGAGCGAGGCCGTTTTATAGACAAACAAACACTTCATTGGTATAAGCCCATTTGATTTCCGTGAATGTTTGACGATAGCGATTCTGGATTACGGCAACAAGAGAAATGAACACAATCACCATTCTTCATCTGTGTGAACACTTTGGCGACAAGCAGGTCTCCTTTCACGGGGTGTCGCGTCTGTTTGAGCTATGGATTCCCGCGTTTGATAAAAATCGGTTCCGGGTTCTGCTGTGCAGTCGCAAGGGGCCCAGTGAGTTGGCCGACCAGCGTTTAAAGGCGGCGGGCATCGCGCCCCTCTATCTCGGCTATGGCAAGATGGATCCCCGGAACCTGTTTAAACTCATCACCCTGATGCGGCACGAGAAGGTGGATGTGCTCCACGCCCACGGTTACGGCGCCTGCACTTGGGGGCGCATCGCCGGAATTTTGTTAGGCACGCCGGTCATCGTCCATGAGCATTGCAACTACGGGACGGTGCCCGCCTTCCAGCGTCCCGTGGAGTGGGTGCTGGGGCACTTTACCCGCCATGCTTATGCGGTCTCGGAATCCACGCGGAAGTTCACCATCGAGAAGCGGTATATCCCGGCGGCGCGGGTGGAGACGCTGTACAGCGGGATTCCGCTCGACCAGATCCATAAGGCTGAGCCCGGTTGGGTTGAATCATTCCGTCAGGAGCAAGGGCGTCAGCCGGCGGATAAAATTCTCGGCGTGGTCGGGCGGTTGGAAAGCCACAAGGGGCACCTCGACGCCTTCAAGGCGCTTCAGTTGATCCTGAAAGAGCGGTCTGATGTTTATCTCTGGGTTCTGGGCAATGGCCGGTACGAGGAGACGCTGCGACAGTGGGTCGCGGACAACGCCCTGACCGACCGGATCACCTTTCTCGGGTATCGTTCCGACGTGGTCAAGGTGATCCAGTGCTTGGACGTTCAACTATTCCCAAGCCATCAGGAAGGTACACCCAGCACTCTTTTCGAGGGCATGGCGGTGGGGAATGTCTGTGTCGCGTCCACGGCTGACGGGCAGGGAGAAATTTTGCGAGACGGAGAGGATGCCCTGTTGTTTGAGCCCGGTGATGTTGCGGCGCTGGCCCGCCTGACACTCAAGGTTCTGGCTGATCCCTATCAGGCCCGCCGCCTGCGACTGGGCGCCCTTTCCCGGATCAAGAATTTCGACATGAAACGGTGTCTTGAAGTCATGGAGCGGAAGTACGAGGGCTTGACCTCCACGCCGCCTTCTAGCACGGTGGTACCATGAACAGCCTTCTTCATGATGAGGCGCAAGAAACACAACCCGGCACTGTTCATGTCACCTCGTATGCGCTCCTTCTAATTTTTGTTCTTCTGGCGGCGGGCATCATCACGCTGAGCTATCTCTACTATCAGTCTTTCAAGGCGAATTATCGCAGGGAATACGAGAAACAGCTTTCGGCGATTGCCGAGCTTAAGGTCAGTGAATTGACGCAGTGGCGCACCGAACGTTGGGGAGACGCCGCCATCCTCTTGAATAACGCGGCCTTCTCGTCCTTGGTGCGGCGTTACTTTGAAAATCCGGAAGCGCCGGAAGCTTCGGAACAACTCAGGGAGTGGCTCGGAAAATACCAGACCGTGTTTCAGTACGACCAGATTGTCCTTTTGGATGCGCGCGGGATCCTGCGGATGACAATTCCCGCGAACCTGACGAACCTGACGTCTGTTATTTCACAGCGCCTTCCTGAGGTTCTTCAGTCGGATCAGGTGACGTTTCAGGACTTCTATCGGGACGAAACCGATCACGGCGTCTATCTGGCTATTCTTATTCCCATTTTGCAGGGACTAGGCTCCAATCGACTGCTGGGTGCGCTGGTTTTCCGGATTAATCCGGAAACCTACCTGTATCCCTTCATTAAGCGGTGGCCGACCCCCAGTTTGACGGCCGAGACCCTGCTGGTTCGTAGGGATGGCAACGAGGCTGTTTTCCTGAACGAACTCCGGTTTGCGACGAATACCGCATTGAATCTGCGCATGCCTTTGGATCGTGTCACATTACCCGGAGCTCAGGCCGCTCTGGGTCGAGAGGGAATCATGGAGGGCGTTGATTACCGGGGCGTTCCGGTGGTGGCGGCCCTGCGCACCATTCCGGATTCGCCGTGGTCGCTGGTCGCCCGAGTCAACACTGCGGAAGTGTATGTGGCGGTTCAAGAGCGGCGCTGGCTCGTGATCGGCATGATGACGGTTTTATTGTTCAGCGCGGGGGCCTGTGTGGGCTTGATCTGGCGGCAGCAGCGGGTTCGGTTCTACCGGGAGCGGGCGAAGTTGTCGACGGAGCTTGCGCAAAGTGCGAAGGAGCTTCAGGAGAAGAATGCCGAACTGGAACGATTCCTCTATACGGCCTCCCACGACCTGAAGAGTCCTGTTGTGACTGTCAGAACCTTTCTGGGCTATCTGGGGAAAGACATTGCCTCGGGTGATACCGGGCGGATCGAGAAAGACATACAATTCATCCGCTCTGCCACGGACACCATGGCCCGGCTTCTGGATGATCTGCTGGATATTTCACGCGTCGGCCGCGTTGTCCTTTTGCCGGTGCGCGTCACCTTGCAGGGGTTGGTGGATGATGCCCTTGGCGCCGTGGCGGGCCGTCTTGCCTCACAAGGGGTGGCCCTGACAGTGAACGATCCGGGAGTGATGGTGTTTGGGGATCGGATCCGGCTGGCGGAGCTCTTTCAGAATCTGATCGATAATGCCGTCAAGTTCATGGGCGACCAGAAAGAGCCGCGCATTGAGGTTGGCGTTGAGGGACGGGGTGAGGAAACCGTGTTTTTTGTGCGCGATAACGGCAGCGGCATTGATCCGCGTTATCATGAGAAGGTGTTTGGTCTGTTTGAGAAACTCGATCCCCGGGCCGGTGGAACCGGTATGGGTTTGGCCCTCGTCAAGCGGATCGTGGAGTTGTATGGTGGCCGAATTTGGGTGGAATCGAAGGGAACGGGGCAGGGCGCGTGTTTCTATTTCACATTGCCCGCAGCGGTTGAAAGTGTAAGAAAGGGAGCATGATTATGAAAGGTGAACCGAT
The DNA here is from genome assembly GCA_903958395.1 of uncultured bacterium. Classification (GTDB taxonomy): domain Bacteria; phylum Verrucomicrobiota; class Kiritimatiellia; order CAIKKV01; family CAITUY01; genus JAABPW01. Next base: position 30,886 of record CAJBSZ010000008.1, read on the forward strand.
CGTCATTCTGCTGGTGGAAGATGATGAGGCCCATGCGGAAATCGCCCGGCGGAATTTTTCGGCCAGTCATCTCGCCAATCGCCTGATCCATGTCGCCGACGGCCAGGCGGCCCTGGATTATCTGTATCATCGAAATGAATTCAGCAATCCCGAAACCTCGCCGCGCCCTGGCATTGTCCTGCTCGACTTGCGCCTGCCGAAGGTGGACGGGATGGACGTGCTGAAACTCATCAAGGCTGACCCCGCGCTGGGCAGTATTCCGGTGGTGATTCTGACCACGTCCAAGGCTGAGGCGGACATGGTCAAGGCCTACGACAACCATGCCAACAGTTACCTGGTCAAGCCGGTGGACTTCGCTCAGTTCACCGAACTCATGGAAACCTTCGGGTATTACTGGCTCGCCTGGAATCAATATCCGCATTAACCGGACGACTATGACCCAACACGGCTTACACCTTCTGGTTGTGGATGATGAGGAGGCCCATATTGAGGCCATTCGTCGTGCTTTTGAGGCGGCCAGCGGCGGGGTTGATATTCGGGCGGTTTCAACATTGCGCGAATACCGCAGAACGATTGAGGCTTCCGCGCCGGACATCGTGCTGATGGATTTGAATCTGCCCGACGGCCGTGCCGTGGAGGTTCTGACGCATCCGGTGGAAGAAGCGGCGTTTCCTGTTTTGGTCATGACCGCGTTTGGGAACCAGCAGATTGTAGTCGAGGTGATGAAGGCAGGCGCGCTGGATTATGTGGTCAAGTCGCCTGAGGCTTTTTCCATGCTGCCCCGGATCGTGGACAGCGCGCTCCGGGAGTGGGCCCTGTTGCGGGATCGCAAACAGCTTGAGCAGAAATTACTTCAGGCTCAGAAGATGGAGGCCGTCGGCCGGCTGGCCGGGGGCGTGGCCCACGATTTCAATAATATCCTGTCCATCGTTGTGATGAATGTCGCCGAGTTGAGCCAGTGTAAGAATCTTACCCCGGCGCAGGCGGATGAGGTGAATGATATTGCCCTTGCGGCAGAGCGCGGGAGCAGTCTCACGAGCCAGTTGCTGGCCTTCAGTCGCACGCAGGTCATACAGATGGGCGCTCTGGATCTTAACGAGATGCTGGCCGGTATCACCAAGATGCTCCGGCGGCTTATTGGCGAGGATATTGTGTTGAACTCGCGTCCGTTTCCCGGACATGCCGTTGTGTGGGCGGATCGGGGCATGATCGAGCAGATTCTGCTGAATTTGGTGATCAATTCCCGCGATGCCATGCCCGAAGGCGGTCGCCTTGATTTGGAGTTGGACTGTGTCATTGTTGACAAGGCCACGGCTACAGCCCACACCGTCAAGGCAGGCGATTTTGTTTGCCTGACCGTGCGGGACACGGGGTGCGGAATTGCGCCGGAACACCTGCCGCATCTTTTTGAGCCGTTCTACACCACCAAGGACGTGGGGAAGGGAACCGGTCTGGGGCTTGCCACCGTGTATGGCATCGTGGAGCAGCACCATGGCTGGGTTGAGATCGAAAGTCAGCCCGGGCAGGGAACGGTCTGTCATGTTTATCTGCCGAAATTGACTGAGGCGAATGAGGCCAAAGCCGCCGTACCAGTCCCTGTGGAATTGTGCGGGGGGAGCGAAACCATTCTCGTGGTGGAGGACGACTCCTCCCTGCGTACTCTGGCGGTTCGGCTTCTGGAGCAATACGGGTACCGTGTATTCGAAGCGCCCAATGGGGTGGCGGCTGCCGAGGTATGGCGCCTTCAGGGCAGCGCGATTGACATGCTGTTGACGGATGTGATCATGCCCGGAGGAGTCTCAGGCGGAAAATTGGCTGAAGAATTACGGGTCGAAAAACCCGGGCTGAAGGTTGTCTTTATGAGCGGCTATCCCGGCGCCGTCGCCAGTCGTGGCATGACCTTTACTCAAGATATGAGCTTTCTGCAAAAGCCCTTTTCTCCCACCAAACTCATCCAAATTGTCCGGGACTGCCTGGACAAGGCGTAATCAGTACGCCTGCTTGTTGTCCAGCACATCCTGATTCGTGACCGGCGCCCGGAAGACCCGATAGACCCAGATTTTATAGGCGATGATGATGGGCAGGAAAATGATGGCCACACCGGTCATCACCTTCAGGGTGTACGGACTGGAGGACGAGTTGAATGCGGTGAGGCTGTAGTGGGGGTCCAGGCTGGAGGGGATCAGGTTCGGGAACAACCCGATCACGCCGGTTGCAACGACCAGCAGGATGGTCAGGGATGACGCCGTGAAGGCGGGAAGCAGTTTCCCTTTAACCAGAAACACCTTGATTCCCAGGAGCGAAAGCACGGCAAGCAGCGGAACCGCCAGAAGCCCGGGATGCGCCAGGAAATTGTCGAACAGGTGTGTGGCCGGATACGTGTAGGCGAGGAACACCACGGCCACAACCAGCAGGGGAATCCAGACCGCTGAGGCTGCCGACACGCTGCGGTCCTTGACGGCTCCGGTGGTTTTGACGGACAGATATAAGCCGCCATGCACCACAAATAGCAGTACGAACAGGAGCCCGGTCACCAGGCCGTAGGGATTCAATACGGACATGAGTGAGCCGTGGTAGCCTGCCGCATCCATGGGAAGTCCCTTGAATATATTCCCGAAGGTGACGCCGAACAGGAGCGCGGGCAGAAAACTGCTGACCAGTAGGGCCCGGTCCCAGATAGCTTTCCAGCGCGGATCATCCACCTTGCCCCGGAATTCGAAAGCCACCCCCCGCACAATCAGCGAGAAAAGCAGGAGAAGCAGAGGGGTGTAGAGATAACTGAACATCAGGGCGTAGGTGGTGGGGAAGGCGGCAAACGTGACGCCCCCCGCCGTGATCAGCCACACCTCATTGCCATCCCAGACCGGACCCAGGGTGTTGATCACCACCCGCCGTTCGATATCGGACCGGGCCACGAAGTTCTGAAGCATGCCACTGCCGAGGACGAATCCGTCCAGCGCGAAATACACCGCCCACAAGACGCTCCAGAGTACAAACCAGATGACTTGCAGTTCCATATTACACCCTCCGTTTCATGGGGTTAATCAGACTGGACACGTCGCTGTCCGGCCCCTTGCGGGCAAATTTCATCAGAAGATAGATATCGATGGCGCCCAATAGGCCGTAGAGCAGGACGAACCCCACCAGCGAGCCGATGACCTGTCCGACGGTGATGGACTTTGAAACGCCGTCTGCGGTTTTCATGATACCGTAGACGATCCATGGCTGGCGTCCCATTTCCGCCACGATCCAGCCGAACTGGTTGGCCAGGTAGGGCAGGGGGATGGTGAACACCAGTAATTTAAGAAACAACGGATACTGCTCCAGGAGGTCGAATCGTGACAGCAGCACGGCCAGAAAGGCCAGTAGTGAGAAAAGCATGCCGAGGCCGATCATGAGCCTGAAGCTTAGGAAAACCGGCATTACGGGTGGGCGCTCGTCCTTGGGGAAGTCTTTTAAGCCCTTGATTTCGCCATCCAGGGAGTGGGTGGCCAGAAGACTCAGGAGGCTGGGTAATTTGATGAGCTCAATATAATTCCGCTCGTTGTCCGTATCCGGGAGCTGCAGGAGGCTGATCCCGACATTCTTCTGGGTGTCCCAAAGCGCTTCCATGGCGGCCAGTTTAGCCGGCTGAGTTTTCCCAACTTCCACGGCAGAGATATCACCGGTAAGGCCGCACAGGATCACGGCAACCAGGCCGAAAAGGGCAGCCATCTTGAAGGAGGCTTTGAAGAAGGTGGTTTCATTCTTGCGGAGCAGGTGCCAGGCGGAGATGCCGAGGACAAAGAAGGCGGCCACGACATAGGCCGAACTGATCTGGTGTGCAAACTTGAGCCAGCCATTCGGGTTAAAGGTCACAGCCAGAAAGTCCACCATTTCAGCGCGTCCGTTCCGGAGCACATAGCCGACGGGATGCTGCATCCAGCCATTGGCAAGCAGGATCCAGAGTCCTGACAGATTGGTCGCAAAGGCCACCAAACAGATGGACACCGCATGGGCTTTCCGGGAGATCTTGTTCCAGCCGAAAACCCAGACGCCGATGAAAACCGATTCCAGGAAGAAGGATGACGTGGCTTCAATGGCCAGCGGAGCCCCGAAGATATCGCCGACATAGCGGGAATATTCGGCCCAGTTCATGCCAAACTGGAATTCCATCGTGATGCCGGTGACAACGCCCAGGGCGAAATTGATGAGAAACAGCTTGCCCCAGAACTTGGTCATCCTGAGGTAGAGTTCATTGCCCGTGCGGGCATACTTGACTTCCATGGTCGCTACCAGGACCGATAATCCCAGTGTCAGCGGAACGAAAATAAAATGAAAGGCACAGGTCAAGGCGAACTGCAACCGGCTCAAAATGACAACATCCATGGCTATCTCCTTATGTTTCCACCACCAACACTTCGCCCTCCCTGAGGATGACTTGGGACAGGGTAATTCCGAGTTCGGTTTCGTAGCGTTTCACCAGGCGCAGTTCCGCTTCTGTCATCAGGGAAATGGCGTGACCCCGGGCGCCGGCGCGGGCGGTGCGGCCCACGCGGTGGAGGTAGGCTTTACTCTCGGTGGGGACATCCACATTGAAGATGTGGGTGACGTCCGCGATGTCCAGGCCCCGGGCGGCGATATCCGAGGCAATCAGGATCCGGGTGTCGCCCTTTCGGAAATCGTCCATGGCCTTTTTCCGCTCACTCTTGTCATAGGCGCCGTGGAGGTCGGAGGCAGGCAGTTTATGAAAGGCCAGTTTGCCTGCAATCAGTTCGGCTTTTTCGTTCCGGTGGACAAAGACGATGGCCCGCTCCGGATTCAGCGCGTGAATCAGCTTGCGCAGCAACTCCGGTTTGTCCCGCTCCTCGCACACGAGGTAGTGGTGTTCGATATTGGGGTTCACGGGCGCGGCTCCGGCGCGGATCATAATGAGATCCTCGGTCAGGGTGTTGGCGGCCGCCGTCGCTGTGGTGTGCTCGGTGGCGGAAACAAAAATAACCTGGCGGGTCCGGGGCGTGGAATAGAGGATGTTTCGGACGGAGACCAGCGAGTCATCGGACAGCAGCCGGTCGGCCTCGTCGACCACCACGCTCCGCACGGCCTGGGGCTTGAGTTTTTTCATGATGATCAGGTCGCGCACTCGGCCGGGTGAGCCGATGACCAGGTGCGGTTTCTTTTTCAACTTCTCCAGTTGACGGGGAATGGCGGTGCCGCCGATGAGGAGGACGGTGCGGATGGGGAGGCCCGAATTCTGAACGAGGGTTCCGGCGACGCGCTGGATCTGGATGGCGAGTTCATGGGTGGGTGCAAGGATCATGGCCTGGAGTTCGGAAACGGCGGGGTCGATCCGGCAGAAGAGGGGAAGCAGGTAGGCCAGCGTTTTTCCGGTTCCGGTCTCGGAATTCAGATAGGCGTTTTTGCCGGCAAGCAAGTCCGGCAATGCCGCACTCTGGATGGGCATAGGCTCAGTAATGTTCTCTTTGGCCAAGGCGTCCACCAGCACCGGCAGAATTCCCAATTCGGTAAAAGTCATAATCGATTCCTTTTGAATGGGGGGACTATAGCAGAAGAAGGGATTTTTCCACAGTATTCCCGTAATCGTCTATCTGAGCTTCCCGAGTTGGCGGCGGGCGAAGAGGATATCGACGCGGGCGAGAATGAAATGGGAGACGCGCTCCATGAATTTCTCCCAGAGGGGTCGGGTTCGGGGCCAGGTGGAGCGGTTGATGGATTGGCAATGGGCCAGGTGGTCATTGAAAATCTGGTGCGCCTCATCAGCCAGTCGCCGGTCATCAATCCGGACAAGACACTCGTAATTGATGTTCAGGCTGCGGGTGTCGAGGTTGGCGGAGCCGACATAGACCACATGGTCGGCGATGATCAGCTTGGTGTGCAGGATCTGTGCGTCATACTCGGCAATCCGTATTCCCGCCCGGAGCAGCCGGTGATACAGGGCGCGACCGGCGAAGCGTGCCAGTTTGACATCCGTTTTTCCGGCGGTGATGAGGGTGACATCCCGGCCCCGGCGGGCGGCCCGGATCAGGGCGCGACGGATCGGGCGTGGCGGAAGGAAGTAGGCGGAGATGATCCGGATAGTGCGGGCCTGTTGAAGGTCGTGAAGCAGGGTGGCCTTGATGGCGCTTCCGTTCTGGCCGGGGCCACTGGTGAGGAGGGAGGGGCAGAGATGTCCCGGCGGGCAGCGCCGGAACGGGGGCCGCCAGGGAATCCGGTGGAGACGGCGGTGCTTGAAGTCCGCCATTCTGAACATCCGGTCAAACGATTCGGCCAGGTCGCCGGCCAGGGGACTGGTCAGCTTCAGTCCGAGATCGCGCCATCCGCCGGTGATACCATCCCCGAGCTCGTGGCGGGAGATGTTGAATCCGCTGATGATGGCGGAGGTTCCGTCACAAACCAGCAGTTTCCGGTGATCCCGGAAGGCGATGCGGCCCAGTGTGAGCGGATTGAAGAACCGTACGATTCCCCCTGCGGCGGCGACGGAGTGCCAGTAGTCAGACGGCAATTCCAGGGAGCCGAAGGCGTCGAGCAGGATCCTGACGGTGACGCCGCGCCGGGCGGCGGCGCACAGGGCGTTCCGGATGGCGTCGCCGGGCTGGCCCGCCGTGTAGATGTACATTTCCAGGCGGATGGAGTCCTTGGCCCGACCGATGTCCGCCTCTACGGTGGCGAAGAAATCGTCTCCGGTTGTAAGCCACTGATAGGGTGTTTTATTACTCATGAATGGGGGAGTCTTTTACCATACCGGGGCCTGAGCGCGAAAGAAAAGTTGAAGCGGCGTAAAAAAGGGGTTTGAGAATCACGGGCATCTCCTTTATACTGCCCGGTTATGACTGAATCGCCCCCTGAAACTAAAGAAGCGCTTGTGATTGATTTGAATTTTGTCCCCGTCTGGGCAAGGAAACCGCCGGAGCACCGGACCTTTGGGGGAGGCGAATCCCGTGCCCCGGACGATGACCGGGGGAGTGATTCCCGGCGGCGGGAACGCCCTCAATATCAGGATCGAAGGGTTGGGGGTGGCGGTGGGCGGCGGCAGAATATCCGCGACAAACCGCGGGGTGACGCCGGGCAGGCGCCCTTCGTTCGCGAGGTGGTCGAGCCGGTGGACGAACGATTGGCGGCGTTGGAAATGTCGTTTCTTCCGGAGCGTCGGGGTCTGGCGCCGCTGGCGAACCGGCTTGCCAAATCGGGCCGGGCGTATTCGCTGTTTGAGGTGGCGACGCTGTTTCTGAGCAAACCGGACTACTACCTGATCAAAATTGAAGCGCCGGCCGGGCTTGAGAATTTCTCCTTTTTCCAATGCTCCGACTGCAAGACTGTATTCCTTGACCGGGACGCGGCGGTGAGTCACGCTTTTGCGAAGCATTTTGAAAAGTTCTGCGTGAAGGTTGAGCAGGAGACCGAGCCGCCCAAGGGCAGTTTTGTGTGTGTGGCCAAGTGCGGGCTTTCAGGCCAGCTGTTGGGGCCGCTGAACTATCACGGGTACAACGACAAGGTGGCGGAAATTCACCGGACCCGCTATGCGGATATGCCGCTGGAGGCGTACCGGAAGCGGATCGAGACGATTCATGACCCGGCGCTGATTGAGCAGTGGAAAGAGGAGATGCGTAAGCAGGTGAGTTACCGGTTTGGAACCGGGGACGCCGCGGTTGTCTTCACCCGGTTTTCCGAAGCCGAGGTGTATTTCCGGGAGCATTGCCTGAAGGACGCGATTAAAGAGACGCGATCGGTGGTCATGCCGGGAGCGGTTGCCCAAGCCCTTGAGCCGGGGCCGTTGCGCCGGGTGGTCGAGGACGCCTGGGATCGTGAATCCCGATTCCCTTTGAGGTTGTCCGTGATTCTGCGGCTTGCCTTCCGGCATTTGGGATTGCATACCTTCAAGGCGGCGGGCGGGCACACGTTTGTGACCTCCGTGGTTCCCAATGCCATGGATCCCGGGCATGCCGTGGAGGGGATCCGGGAAGTGCTTGACATCATTTCCAGCAAGCCGGGCTGTACGCGTGCGGAACTGCTCGCCCAGCTTGTTTCTGTTGCCCCGCCGACCGGCGAGGCCGGAATCGAGCCAGCCCCGGAGGCCGGGGCGAAGAAGGAAAGTGAATTGAAGCGGCAGTTGCAATGGCTGGTTGAAAAGGGGCATGTCATTGAATTTTCAGACGGTCGTATGGCCATTCCGGCCACGGCGATCGCCCGGGTTCAGATGGCACGCACTCCGGCACACGCTCCGGCGCGAAGCCGGCGAGGATAAGCAAGCGAGGAAGGAAAGCGTCATGAAGACAATGATTCTGGCAGGGTTGGGAATTCTGGTTTCGGTGGGATCTTCATTTTCGGCTCCCGTTGGGAGTGGAAGCGTTTCGCCGGAATTTCAGGCGCTCTATCAAAAGGCGTTGCTGACGGGCGGAACGAATGAGGTGATCCGGAAACAGCTGGACGCCGCCATTGGGCGGGGAACCAGCGAGATGATCGGCCCCCTTTATTTGATGCGGGGAAATCTGGCGTTGAAAGCGGGGGATGAGGAGGCGGCCCTCTCGGATTTTCTGAAAGTGACGACCTTATTTCAAAAGAACAAGGCGATTCAGCCGGAAGCGTTGTATCAAGCGGCAGCGCTTTTGGATGCCGCGCGGGATCCGCGTGGAGCAGACCTGCGAAAGAGCCTGATTCGGGATTACCCGGGAAATGAATTTGCCTTGAAAGCGGCAGCGGCCCCTAAATTGAGCGGTACGCCAGCCAGTTCTGTGCCTGCGAAAAAGCCCTGAAGTCTTACCGTTTGTCCTGGGCCAGCCGTTTCATGAGGGCCTTGTAGTCGGGCGGGGGCGAAACCACATCATCCGCGGTTCCCGCTTGTCCGTCCGGACCCATGGAGGAAAGCTGAACGGTGTCCTCAAGGGCGGAATAGAGAAAGGGATGTCCCCAGAGGTCGGGAGGCAGGCTTTCCAGATAGTTACCCTTCCAGCCTTTTACGCCTGGATTCCGAACCAGGGCTTTTAAGCTTTCCTCCGTGGTAGGGTACCGGTTGCAATGAGTTCGGAACCATTCCAGGGCGGTGCGAATCACCACCAGTTCCCGCTGGGTTTGGGCGCTCCGGGTCGGGGGCCGGTAGGGAACGACCGTTTCAATCCTGGTGCATAACAGAAAGGTCACCACGAGAACACAGCCACCCAGAACCCAGATCAGGAAACGGGGCCGACTCAGGAATACCATCCAGATTGGCCGCCTGAATTCCTGTGTTCCGGGGTGTCGTTTGAGAAACGCCTCGCGCCGGGTCTTTTCCGATTTGAGGAGTTTCCATTTTTCCGGATGCCGCAGGCCTTTCCCGCATGAGGGACAGTGGGGCCCCTCGAATTTTTCGAACAGGATGCTACAGTGTGGGCAACGGTATTTCATAGAATCGGCCTGTGTCAGGTCGTGCGGGACTCTAGTTCAGGGCTGGGTCAGACTCAATCAAAAAACAACAGTTGAAGAGGATTTTGAAAAGTGTATTCTCATCGGCTGTTGAATCGGGCTGTCTTCTTGACGGGTCAAAGTTTGTTTGATACCAAGGTGAAAACATGCTGACGAAAAAAAACGGTATATCGGGACTTTCGGCGGGGATAGTCTTGCTATTGGGCGTGATGTCGGGGGCGGGGCTTCCTCTTTCCGTTCTGGCGGATGAGCAGGCCGATATCCAGGCGGAATTGCAGTTTGCTTCCGAACTGATCAAGTGGCGCTTTCCGGATTATGCCCAGAAAGCCATGGATCGGCTGTTGATCCGGTATCCCGCTGCGAAGGCTGAGGCGGCCAAGGTTCGCGTGGAAGTGCTCACCTCGCGCGGAAAATTCGACGAAGCCGAGGCTCTGTTGAAGACCATGCCGGCGGGCACCCCGGAGACGATGGTCGTCCAACTTGCCATCGCCGACCAGTATTATGCCTGGCAGAAGATGAAAGATGCCGAGCGCGTCTACCAGGATTTCTTCAAGCAGTTTCCCAAAGGCCCCCCGGAGAACGTGGCACGGTTTTACGGGGAGTCGGCCTACAAATTCTCCCAGATGTTGCTTCTGAGCGGCGATTTGAAGGGGGGGTTGGAGGCGTATCGCCGGGTGCTGACCTGTCCCCTGAACTCTCCTGAAATTGAACGCCGCGTGAAAACCGAAATGGCCGAGCTCTGCCTGCGCGTAGCGCAGCTCCCCGCCACGACGGCGCCCGAGAAGAAGACGATCCTGGCGGAGGCTGAAAAGTTGTGCCAGGAGGTCCAGTGGAAGGGAACGGATTTGTGGTTTGCCAAGACGGTGGTGATTCTGGCACATGTCCGCATGCTTAACGGGGACAGGGCGGGGGCCCGTCGGGCGATCACGGATTATCTGCCCATGCTCATGGATGTGGATAAAATGCTGCGTGATGCCAAGGAGAACATGAAGCTCAGTCCGATGGCGGAATGCAAGTTCCTGCTGGGGACCCTTTATGAAGATGAGGGGCGTGAGGTGGTCAAGGTCAAGGCCCAGGAGGCGGATGGCATCAAGATGCTGGCGCAGGCGATGTCACAATTGTATTCGGTGGCCAAGAATTATCCCGGGAGCAGCTGGGCGCCCGAGGCGCGCCGCCGGGCCGACGCCATTGTGGATATGCTGGTGAAGGACATGGGCAAGAAGGTGGTCAAGCCCGAGTTTGACAACACCCAGATGGTGACAGAACAGTTGAAGGAGGCTCATCTTCTTTTCCAACAGCAGGATTTCAAGAACGCGGCTGAAAAATATGTGGATATCCTCAACATTACGGATGCCTTCAAGGGGGCGCCCGGGGCGGTGAGTGAGCTGGCCCGAAGCTATGTGGAGCTCCAGGACGAACCCTATGCCCGGGCGATGACCGAATTCCTGGCGGAACGGTTTAGCCAGACCACCAACCAGTATGAGGAGGCGGGAAATGCCTTGCTGGCGGTGGCGTCGGCCTATGATGACCGCCGCGCCTGGTTGAAGTCTGATTCGGTCTATCAGCTCTATTACCAGCGTTATCCGAATCATACTAAAGTCCCGTCCATTCTTTTCCGGCAGGGTGAGACGGCGCTGCGGGCGACCAACACCGTGGAGGCCTTGCAAAATTTCCAGAGAATTGTGGAAGACTATCCGAGAGCGCGGGTTTATCCCGATGCGCTGAGCCGGCAGGCTTACTGTTTATCCATGCAGGGTGACCACACCAACGCCGTGCCGGTTCTGACCAATTATATTGCCCAGTTGTCTGCGGGAGTGGAGGTGCTGTCCGCGCGCCTGAGGCTTGCGGATGAATACCGGTCCGCCGGCATGACGGTTTCGGCTCTGAATGAGTATGCCCGCCTGCTGAAGCAGATCACCCAGGAGGGGGTGTCCTTGGGGGGAACTCCCGAGGATGCCACCCGGGTGAAAAAGATTGCGGAACTGGCTCTCTATTCCAAGGCCCAGTGTTATACCCGGCTTCGGGAACCGGCCAATCAGGTTCCCCTGTATCAGGCCAAGGCCATTGAGGGGTATGAGTTGTTCCTGAAGGAGTATCCCAAATCCGAGTTTGCGCCGTCGATTTTGGGCGCGATGGGAACCCTGTATTACCTGTTGAACAAGCCGGATGAGGCGGGGAAGACGTTTGACCGCCTGGCCAAGAACTATCCGGAGAGCCAGCAGGCGTTGAACATGGTTTTTGTGCGCGCGGATTCGCTCATGAATATGGGGGAGAAGGCCAAGGCCGTGACGGTGTATGCGGAGATGGCCAAGACCCCGCAACTGTTCAATGCCTCCCAGTTCCTGCGGGCGGGGCGGGTGCTGTTGGATGCCCAGGAGTTTGAAACGGCCATACTTTTGCTCTCAGAAGCCCGAAAATCCAAGGATGTGCCGATCTGGCAGGGGGCGACAGTGGCGCTTGGGTGGGCATTGGCCGGTGCCGGGAAGTATGAGGAGTCCGTCAAGGTTTTTGAAGATTTTCTTGGAAAATACCAGAAATCTGGCTACGTGATCGATGTCAACCTGGCCCTCAGCCGGTGTTATGCGGAACTCGCCAAGAAGGCCTCGGATCCCCAGCAATCGAAGGATTTGTTCAGCAAGGCGTTTTCCGCCATGGGCAAGGTGCGCCAGTATTCGCGCGAGCCGGATATGATGGTCAAGGCGGATATTGAAATGGCGGGCATTCAGGTATTGATGGGCGACAAGATGGGTGCCTTGGCCTCCTACCAGAGAATCCTGTTATTCGTGGATCCCTCCAATGTCAAAGTACGTCCCCATGTTGAAACGGCCTTTGATCGGAGTCTCCCGCTGTTCCGTGAAACCGGAAAGATCGATGGCCTGCAGGAAGCCTGCGAAACCTACATAAAGCAGTTCCCGCAGGGGCAGTTTATTGCGAAGGCGCGTCAGGGCCGCGACGAGGCGAAGGCCAAGCTAGCGTCGGGCCGGTAATAAGGATGAACGAAACATGAACCGCAAGATCGTGATTGCTCTGGCTCTGGTGATGGGGGCCCTGGTGATATCCGCCCGGGTCGCCCCGGCCGAAATTTTGAGGAAAACGGATGGCAAGGAGCTGGCCGGAGTCCGGATCAAGTGGTTTGAGGTCCGGCGCGAATATCAGGTTGAAGGCGCTGATGGCTCCATGATCCCGGTTTCGGTCGACGAGGTGGATTCACTCGAGATTACCAAGCCGGCCGAATTTGACAAGGCTGCCCAAGCCATTGCCGCGCGCCAGTATGATGCGGCCATTCCGATCCTCGAGGATCTGACGATCCGGTATAAGCGGTTGCAGTGGGATGCCCGGGCGGGTGAACTACTGGCCAATGCCTATTTTGCGAAGACGGATTTCAAGAAGGCGGCTCAGGTCATGGGAGATCTCATGGAGAGTACCCCCAGGGGCCAGATCACGGATGAGCAGTACGGTTTGTATTGGACCGCCCTGATGGGGGCGCAAATGACGGCGGTGCTGAAGAAGCAGTTGAACGAGGCCATCGCGGGGGATTCCAAGACCCTGGCCGCGCTGGCGATTGTCAGGCGCGGTGACTTGAACAAGGCGGACGGGAAACGTGAAGATGCGATTTTGGATTACCTTCGGGCTGTTTTGCTGTATGAGGAAGCGCGCGGAGTTCATCCTGAGGCGCTTTTCAAAGCCGTGCAGGTGCTGGATGAAATGCGGGATCCGCGTGCCGATGAGCTGAAGAAGAAACTGTTGTCGCTGTATCCGGACAGCCCTTATGCAAGGAAGCTGGGCGGATGAGGGATTGTGGGATTGATTATTAAAGATAACGAAGCAAGGAGAAACGGGTGATGAAAAAAGCGTTCTGGATGGGATTGGTTGTGGTGGTTTTCAGCATGATCGTGTCGGCCCAGTGGGCCAAGGCGGCGGATCCGGCTCCTGCGGCGGCGGCTGGCGGAGCGGCGGCGGTGGCAAGCGCGCCTGCGCCTGCGCCTGCGCCTGCGGCGGCGGCGGGCGGCTTGGAATTGGATAAGGCCGAGGCCGAGGGCGCCAAAAAGGGCGGCCATGGGGGCGGCGGCTTTCTGGCAATCGTTCTGAATGCCGGCTGGTTCGGTATGGTCATCTGGCTGATGCTAATTGCCTGTTCAGTCGTCAGTGTCGCATTGATTGTGGACTCCTTCATCAACATCAAGGATGCCAAGATCATGCCTCCGGATCTGATCAGCAATGTCCGGACCGCCATGGAGCAGGGAGACCTGATGAAGGCGATTCAGCATTGCGACAGTACGCCGGGCCAGTTGGCGAACATTCTTAAAGCCGGGTTTGCGCAGGTTGAGGAAGGGTATGAGGTGGTTCAGGATGCCGTGAGCGTGGCGGCCGACTTGGAGACCGAAAAGTTGCTCAGTCGCGTCACCTATCTGAGCGTTATCGCGAACACAACGCCGATGCTGGGACTGATCGGAACGGTGCAGGGAATGATCTTCGCCTTCCTGACCCTGGGTACGATGGAGGCGGGCGCCGCGCAGTCGGCCATGCTGGCCGTCAACATTTCGCACGGGTTGTGGGCCACGGCCATCGGTCTGGGAACCGCCGTGCCGGCGACGATCTTCTTCTATTATTTCAAGAATCGGTCCATGAGCAGCATTCTGCGGATGGAAGCCCTGACGCTCGACATGATCAAGTCGCTGCGTAATGTCGAAGTCGTCGCGGAATAATCATCCGGAGAGTTCCTCGTATGAAGGAAAAAAGAGAAGAAGAAGCGCTGAACGGCAATCTGACCGCCATGATCGACGTGGTGTTCCAGTTGATCATTTTCTTTGTCTGTACCGTCAATATGCAGGAAAAGGCGATTGACGACCGGATCAAGCTCGCCATGGCCCCGAACGGTAAGGTGAGTAACACCAAAAATCCGTACGAGGTCAAGGTGGATGTCAGCGATAATGGACTCGTGTCCATTGCGCGAACGGCGATGCCGGTTCAGATGCTGACTACCATCCTGAGGAAAGCGAGACTGGATGCGCGGGGAAATGAAGTCCCTGTTCTGATTCGGGCCGATGCCCGGGTGAAGCATGAGACCGTTCGGAAGGTCATGGATGCCTGTACGGCGGCCGGACTCTACAAAATTAAGTTTACGGCGCTGAAGGAAAGAGCCTAGGCCGGAGGATAACATGGCTAGAAAAAGACGGCGAAGTACGTTTACCGCGGGGGAACTGAACCTGACGGCCATGATCGACGTGGCGTTTCAGCTGCTTAGTTTCTTCCTGGTCTCGGCCCATCCGGTGGATGTGTTGACCAATCTGGATGTTTTCCGGCCCCAGGCGGAAAAGCCATCCCAGCAGGAGTCACAGGCGAAAATCATCCGGGTTACAGTTTTTCCGGACGGTTTTACTATCAATGACCGCGGGGTAGACAGTCGACAGTTGACGAGCCTGCTCGGAAAGCTGGCGGATCTTGATAAGACGCAAACCGTTCTGATTCAATGTACAAACGAGTCGCCGCATGGAAAGCTGATCGAGCTTTTGGATATTTGCTCCAAACTCGGATTAGTCAACCTGTCCGTGGTTAGTTCCGGCGGCGCCTAGAGTATTTTGTAATATCTCGGGATTGTGCGGTAATACGAAGTGTTGTTCTGAGAATCCGATTTCAGGGACTCTGACATGAATATTGATTACGATAAATTGATGTTTACGTTGAAAAAGCATGCATGGGGGCCTGTTGGCTCTGTGTTTTTTCATGTTTTGGGACTGGTTCTCCTGATTCAATTCTCAGTCGGTGTCTCGACTGAAAAGGCGCCCGAGGTTGAAGTGACGATGATGGAGACCAAGGCGGAAGTCCTGGAGAAGGTGGAAGAGGTCGTGAAGCAGGAGTTGGAGAAGCCGCCGGAGCAGGAGGTGGTTTCCGACCGTCCGACGGATGCGACAGTCAGCACCATGGAAGTTCCCTCGGATGCACCGGGAAGCGGGCTTGGCAATTCGGATGGTGCGGGAATTGGTAGCGGCGATCCGTCGCTGGCGGCTGGATTTGAAATTGCCATGGCGAAAAGTCCCCTCGTGATGAGGGGGCTGTACGCCCAGCGGACGGCCGGCGGGCGCAAGGGTGCCTTGAGCGCGTTCGGAGGCTCCGGTCGAGGGGAAGATGCCGTGATGCGGGCGTTGCGGTGGCTGAAGGAGAAGCAGGATGCCGATGGGTCATGGGTGAAAGCGGATGGTAATCCGGGACCGGCCATGGCAGGACTGGCGCTTCTGTGTTTCCTGGCTCACGGTGAAACTCCCGCCTCGCCCGAGTTCGGTGCCACTGTTGAAAAGGCCATGAAGTATATTGTGAGCAAGCAAAATGCTAAAGGAAGCTTTTCCGGGAATCCCTATGAGCATGGGATTTGTACCTATGCTATTGCGGAAGGCTTCGGGCTGACCAAGATCATGGCGCTGAAAGAGGCCATGGAAAAGGGGATTCAGGTGGTCATTGACGGGCAGCAGACGGGCGGGGGATATAATTATAATTACGAAAAAAAGGAACGGTGGGACTTGTCCGTAGCCGGGTGGCAGTTTCAGGCGATGAAGGCGGCGAAAATGGCGGGAAGTTCCAACCCCAGGCTGGAGGATGCGATTGCCAGCGGCATTAAATTTTTAAGGAATACAGCCCATCAGCCTACGAAGGGGTTTGGATATGCCAGCCCGAGTTCATCGCCCTCCATGACTGGTGCCGGAACCTTGTGTCTCCAGTTGCTCGGTAAACCGGACTGTCCTGAGGTGCGGAGCGGGCTGAAGTGGATGGAGGAGACAAAGAGTCCGGTATTTGATGTGACTTGGGCGAAAGAGGATGCGACGCCAGCGCCTGCCGCGGACAAGGGCAAAGCAGCTCCAAAAGCCGGGGCGAAAAATCCGGTTTATGCTTGGTACTATATTACTCAGGCGAAGTTCCAAAAGGGCGAATCGGACTGGAAGGAATGGAATCCGAAATTTACAACCGCGCTGATCCGAAACCAGATTGTCGAGGGTAAACTGGGGCATTGGGAGGGCGGGGATCACGGAGCGAAGGTTTATACCACCGCGCTTTGCACCTTGATGCTGGAAGTTTATTACCGTTACCTGCCGACCTTCAAGCATGTTGAGGTGGCCGCTCCCGCCGCCGCCGTCAAATCCGATGACGTTGTTGTGGATGTGAAGTAGCGCCGGATGAGCGAGGGCGGTCACATTCGACTTCTTCCCGCCGATGTGGCGAACAAAATCGCGGCGGGGGAAGTGGTCGAGAGACCCGCCTCAGTGCTCAAGGAAATCCTCGAAAACGCCATTGATGCCGGTGCCTCCCAGATTGATGTGGAGGCCGTCGCGGGAGGAACCCGGCTGGTGTCGGTGTCGGACAATGGCTCAGGGATGAATCGTGACGATGCGTTGCTGTCCATTGAGCGGCATGCCACCAGCAAGATTCACACGGCCGCCGACATCGAACACATTCATACGCTGGGCTTCCGGGGGGAGGCGTTGGCGGCCATTTCATCTGTCTCACGCTTCCGTATCCGAACGCGGTGTCATGATGAATTGGCCGGCACGGAACTGGTGGTCAGCGGCGGCAAGTTGTTGGATGTGAAGGATGCCGGGTGTCCACCGGGAACGATCCTTGAAATCCGCGATCTATTCTTCAATCTTCCCGCCCGCCGCAAGTTTTTAAGGTCACCCCAGACCGAAACCACCCATATCCGGCAGATGTTCCTGTTGCAGGCCTTGGCCTGGCCTGCTGTGGGAATGAGCCTGACTCTGGATGGCCGGAAGTCGTGGGCTCTGGCACCCGGTGCCACGCCCCTGGAGCGGATCCGGGAGCTTTTCGGGCAGGCTCTGATTGACGGGCTCCGGCCCTTGGAACAGGGGCGAGGTGATATTAAACTGTCGGGATATGTAAGCCTGCCCGCACTGACCCGGGGGGATCGTACGGAACAGTATGTGTTTGTCAATGGACGGCCTGCGTCGGCCCCGGTGATCGGGTATGCGATCAACGAGGCGTTTCATTCGCTGATTCCGGCCGGTCGGCATCCCTATATTTTCATGTATCTTGACCTCGAGCCCGGCCTGGTGGATGTGAATGTCCACCCGACGAAGAAGGAGGTTCGATTCAGGCGTTCCTCGGATGTGCGCGATGCGATCATTGGCGCGATCCGGAACGCCCTGGCGAAGTCCGGAGCCGCCTTTGTGGCGGGTCAGACTCCGATCCCGGAACCGGTGCCCCCGATGCCGGCGGCGGTTACCCCGCTTCTAAAAATCGATGATCTCCCGGCATCGCGTGTGTTTTCCTATCCCCGGCTGCCCCCGATTGAGCCCCGTCCGGTAACGGTCGAGTCACGCGCCGCCCAAAAGCCGGGGGACGTCGTGAAGGCGGCCCCGAAGGCGCCCTGGACGTGGTGCCGGGTGGTGGGGCAGATCAATGGCCTGTATGTGTTGCTGGAGACGGAGGATGGTTTTGTGGTGATGGATCCCCACGCGGCGCATGAACGGGTGCTGTTCGAGAAACTGCTGAATGCGGTTGAGCACGGCCAGGTCGAGAGTCAGGGCCTGTTGGTTCCCGAGACAGTTGAACTTCAGCCGCGGGATGCCTTGTATGTCCGGAAGAATATCGAATTGATCAAGACGCTCGGGGTTGGGGTTTCTGAGTTCGGGGGCGACACGTTTGTGGTGGACGCCCTGCCCCGGGGCATGGACGGCCTCGGTATCAAGGACATGCTGATTGATGTCGCCCGTCATCTGGAGACCTTGGGGGAGCGGGGCAGCCACAGCCGGTGGCGCGAGGAGGCGATAGCCCAGGCGGCCTGTAAGGCGGCGGTGAAGGCGCGCGACCGGCTGAGCCTGTCCGAGGTGGAGCAGCTGGTCATAGCCCTGGCTTCTGCAGAAATGCCCTACACCTGCCCGCATGGCCGGCCGACGTTGATTTACACTTCATTCAGGGAACTGGATCGTAAGTTCGGTCGCGAATAAACTGGACTTTGGATCGTCAAGGCGTAATCAATATCCGCTTGTTTTCAAGGGAGAGTTCGGATGAATAATGTCACGATAACCGATATGATCATGCAGGGTTGGCCGGTGCTGTCGATCCTGTTGCTGATGTCTATTTTTTCCATCACCATTATTGTGGATCGCGTGCGGTTGATCCGCCGGTATCAGGTAAACGCACGGTCGTTCATGGCGCGACTGCTCCGGATTCTGGCGGAGCAGGGAAAGCCCCAGGCGGTGGAGTTCTGCAGGAAATATGAATTTCCAATCGCCGCAGTATCCCTCGAAATTCTGACACAGCAGGGGGGGCGGGCGGCCAAGGAGCGGGCGATGGAGCATGCGATGCAGGCTCAGGTCCGGAAGCTGGAGGCCATGGTTCCGGTTTTGGGAACCGTCGCGGGAACGGCGCCTTTTGTAGGGCTGTTCGGGACGGTGGTCGGTATCATCAAGGCGTTCGCCAGTATTGCAGCCAACGCAGGCGGAGGGCCGGAAGTGGTGTCCGCCGGCATTGCCGAGGCGTTGATCACCACAGCCTGCGGCCTGGTGGTCGCGATTCCCGCCCTGATTGGCTACAACTATTGCATCCATATGTCCGAGGTGCTCATGACGGATGTCGAGCTTTCGGTCTATGATCTGGTGGAGACGGTCTGCAAGGACGAGGGACCCGCGGCATGAAGGCCCCCGCCAAGGTGCTTGGAAAACACCGCATCATGGCCGAGATCAACATGATCCCGTTCATTGATGTGGCGCTGGTGTTGTTGCTGATCTTTATGATCATGACGCCCCTGCTGGTGCAGTCACAACTCAAGATCAATCTTCCCGGCATCAAAAAAGTCGAGTCTGATCAGCCACGCAAACAGACCCTCACCGTCCAGGTGGACCGTGCGGGAACAGCCTATCTCAGCGGTATGCCCGTGGCGCCTGATTTGCTGGAAGGCCGGCTTCGTCAGTTGTTGACCGATCCCGAACATCAGCCCGTTATCGTGGAGGCCGATAAGGATGTCCCGTTCCAGCATGTGGTGACCGTGATGGATACTGCCAAGCGGATCGGGGCAACAAAGCTGGCCGTCTCCGTCAAGAAGCAAGGGTCGAAATAGGAAGTTGTTAAGTTGATCGGTTGTTGAGTTGTTGGTATTCCTCAACAACTTAACAATTCAGCAACTGGATAACGGGTTGTTATTCCGCGAAGACATACAGGATCATCTTCTGTCTGAGCGCGGGGGCGACGAAGTCCCGGAGGGTTCCGTAGCGCAGTTTTGCGGGCGCAAAAATCAACAGGACGGAGGGAGCCTCTTTCCGTGTCTTTAAGGCGGGCTCCAGGGCGGCTGGCGCAGGGATCGGGATGCGGGTTTCATGAAACACCGGGGCGGAGTCGTCGCCTTTCCATTCGGATTCCACCAGGATCAGTTCCCCGGTCGTGACGCCTTCCCTTGTGCCCAGATGAAGTTCGGCAACCTTGTCGAAACGATCTTCCCGCTTCCTGAATTTTTCATTGGGCAGGAACGCCCTGAAATAGGGATGTCCGGGAGGAGGCGGCTCGACACGAATGCCGCGCTCATTGTCGAGGGAATCCAGGAGGTGGGCGAGGGGCTGAACGTCATGGAGGGGGAGAGCCTCGTCGGGGGTCAGCGTTACGAAAGCATCCCGATCAGTGGTTGAATAACGGGATAGGGCCGCCAGCATACCGTTCCGTGATCGATTGGTGTTGAGGGCGTGTTCCTGGCTGTCCAGCAGGGTGTAGGCCAGGTTGGTGCCATCGGGTGCGACCAGCAGGGAGAGATCGAAGCGGTGGGGAAGGGTGTCCCGGTAGAATGGCTCAAGGGTAATTTCGACAAGGTGGTTGGTGGGAAGCACATGATCCGGGTTGGGGATCTGGAAGGTATAGACCTCTTGCTTCGGAGCGGTGCGGGGGACATCCAGGACGGAGTAGCCCTCGTTGTAAATCGAAGCAATGCTGCCGGGGCCGTAGGCGTCTGCGGCATAGACCCTGCCGGTGGGCGGGTCGCCTGCGGAAACCCACTCTGATCCGGTGAAGACCAGGCCGGTTTCCGGCAGGGTTTTTCCGGATCGGGTGTCTTGAATCAGGTGTTCGAAGGGAAGGTGAAAGATCGAGCCGGTCGGGGACTGGGTGTCTGCACTATGAAAAACCATTTTAACACGGTCCCCTTTGGGCCAGAACCGGAGTTGGGACGGATCGACGCCCCGGCCGGGCTCCAGGCCGATGAATCGGAGCGATTCATGGATATCGAGCGCGGAGGCTTGTGAAACGGCGAGCGCCTCATAATCCTTTCCGCTTTCCCGGGTGACCAGGGGGAACTCCACAGGGTCAGTGGCTTTCAGGGCTGTGGTTGTTGCGGCGATGCGGACGATCTGTCCTGTCCGATCAGCTATTAATCCGGGACGGACGAAGAAGTTGGACTGGGCTTCGCAGAGGGAGAATCCCATGAACAGGGTAAGGCCTGTCACTCCGGCAGTGATGTGGGTAATAAGTTTCATAAGACAGTGAATCCTATCACGGGAACCTGTTTGGGAACAGGATTGACTTCTTTTCTTCCAATAAAGTAATATTTCACCTCTTAAAAGGAGTAAAACCATGGCGTTTAGACCAGAAATTATGCCGTTTCTCATGATTGCCATAGCCTTGGGGGCTATTCTCGTTGGGGCGTTACGGCTGGGGCGTGTTTCCTGGCGTAAGACCTGGGCCTTCAGTGGAATTCTGACGGTGATTCTGATTGGCTACCTGTTGGTCTTTTTCCGGGATCCTGTCAGGGTGCCCTCTCCGGATCCGGCAGATATCATGGCGGGCGCCGAGGGGAAGATTATGTCGGTTGTGGAGGTGGACGAGCCTGAGTTTTTGAAGACCAAGGCCGTTAAGATCAGTATTTTCCTCAGCCTGATTGATGTGCATGTGAACCGGGCTCCGATTTCCGGAAAAGTGGAGCATGCCCAGTATTATCCCGGGGCGCGGTATTTCACGTTTGAGGAAAAGTCCTCCGAATTGAACCAGCACAGTTCGATTGTGATCCGGGGTGAGAAGACCACCTGCCTGGTCAAACAGATTGTTGGCCCTGTGGCGCGCCGGGTGGTGTACTGGGTGGAGCCTGGCCAGGAAATCAAGAAGGGGGATTCCATTGGCATGATGAAGTTCGGGTCCCGCCTTGACATGATTTTTCCAAGGGCTGACGTGGAGGTTCTCGTGAAAAAGGGCGACAAGGTTCGCGCCGGGGAAACCGTCGTGGCCCGCCTGAGGAATTAATATAATGATGAAGTCTGAACTGACCTGGCGACAACTGGTGCCCCTCTCCATCACGCTTACGGCGATGCTGTGCGGCTTTTTCAGCATTCTGGTGACGGTGGAGAGCATGAATGAAACGCTGGCCCGGGCAGGGGAGATGCATCGTTGGGCGGCCCTGTTGATCATGCTGGCGATGATTTTGGACGGGATTGACGGGAATGTCGCCCGGAAGCTCAAGGGGTGCACCGAGATGGGCGCCGAGTTGGATACTTATGTGGACATGACCGCCTTCGGCATCGCTCCGGCGGTGTTGATCTACACGGTCATGCTGACGGGATCGGTTCCCCAGGACAATGCCCGGATATTCTGGCGGGTGGCGATGACGGCGGTGGTGGTGCTTTCCGGCGTGGTCAGACTCGCCCGTTTCAAGGCGAAGGATCCGTCGCGCGGGCAGGGTGGCTATACCGGCCTTCCGATCACCGCTTGTGCGGGCTGGGTGGCCATGCTGGTGTTCATCAGCCAGAGCGAGCCGTTCGAAAATTACTCCCTGAACAGCGGCTGGGTGGCGGCGATTTTCATTGCCGGGGTTCTGGCCTTCATCAGTCTCCAAGTCTCCAATGTGCGGTATCCGAAACCCACCAAACACCCCGCCCTGTTCATTCCAATGGTCATCATGGTGGCCGTGCTCTTTGGTCCCCAGAAAATCGCCCTGCCTGCGGCAGTTTTCATGATTCTTATGGTTCTGGGCTACATCGGCCTCGGCCCCCTTTACATGAAGCATGTCGAGCGTCGGGCAACCCTGGAAGAAGGCTGAGTCGCCGTGTGTCCTGAGCCCCGACAGGAATTTTCCGAACTTCTGGGCCAGACGGCTGAGTATCTGGCATGGTTAAAGGCGGACGGGGTTTCCCGGATTGAAGTGGGGCGAGCCCTGTCAAACAGGAAACCGATCCTGTCGAAAGGCGATACCGTGGAGACTGAACTTGCTAAACTGGCCAAGGTGATTTCGGGCTGTAAAAAGTGTGTCCTGCACAAGGCGAGAACCAACACGGTGCCGGGACAGGGAAACGGAACGCGGCCTGAAATCATGTTCATCGGGGAGGCGCCGGGCGCCGACGAGGATGAGCAGGGCCTGGCGTTTGTCGGCCGGTCTGGACAACTCCTTGCCAAGATGATCGAAGCCATGGGCTACACGCGTGAAGCGGTGTTCATCGCCAATATTGCCAAATGCCGGCCGCCGGATAATCGCCAGCCGACTCCTGAGGAAATGGCAACCTGCATTCCTTATCTGAAGCAGCAAATCGCCCTGATTCAGCCCAAAGTGATTGTGGCCCTGGGCGCCACTGCCGTGCTGGGACTCATCAACCAGACGGGGATTTCAAAGTTGCGCGGGACATGGTTTGAGTATGAGGGAATTCCCCTGATGCCCACTTTTCATCCCGCCTTTATGCTGCGAAATCCGCCGTGTAAAAAAGAAGTCTGGTCTGACCTTCAGGCCGTGTTGAAGCATCTGGGTCGCACGCCTCCGCCGGTCAAGAAGGCGGACTAATAGGCGTCCGGGTTTCCGTCATGAATACGCTGGCACGAATCACGAGTTTAGACGGCCTACAGGCCTGGCGCCGCGAGGTGGCGGGCGACAACCCGGTGGCGGTGATCAGGGGGGTATTTGATTTTTTTCATCCGGGCAATCTTTACGCGATCCGGAAGGCCCGTGAACTTTCCCTGCCCCTGATGGTGTTGGTTGATCCGGATGAGGAGGCGGTTCGGCGCGGTCAACCGGGATATCCCCAGAATCATCTTGAAACCAGGGTGGAGATGGTTTCCCACCTGCGAGGCGTGTCGGCGGTAGCCGCCCTGACGCGGGATGAGGTGGAGGAGGGTCTGACCGGCTTGGCGCCGTTCGTCTGGATTACAGTTCAGGGTCATTCGCAAGAGAACTCCATTGGCGGAATGCTGGCGGCAAAGGCTTCCCGGGTTGAGGAATTCGTACCGTTGGCGGGGTGTTTCAGCGGGGATATCATCCGGGCGATGGACGCCAATCGGACGCCCCTTGTTCTGCCCCCGGGGTGGGATGCGGCGTCGGTGTATGGAAAAGCTAAGCCCTTCAAGCAGGGGATGAAACGTGTCACTGTGAACGGGTGTTTCGATGTGCTTCATGTCGGGCATCTTCGATTTCTGGCCGAGGCCAGGAGCCTGGGCGACTTCCTGACTGTCCTGATTAATAATGACGACTCGGTTGCCCGTTACAAGGGTGCCACGCGGCCTGTTTTTCCGGGGCGGTTCAGGGCGGTAGCGCTTCAGGCGCTGGTTTCAGTGGATGAGGTTCTGGCATTTCCCGGGGACAATCCCCTGGACGAAATCCGGCAGTTGCGCCCGGCCCTCCATGTCAAGGGTGGCTCCTATGAACCCGAACGGGTCCGGCAGGAGCGTGAGTTGGTTGAAAGCTGGGGCGGGCAGTTGGTGTGTACTCCCATGGTGGATGGTTTCAGCACAACGAATTTCATTCAAAAGGTACTCAACCGGTAAAAATATGTTAGAATTCAAGCCATGAAGGAAGAGAACAAAGAGATAGCCCCGGCCGACCTTGTTGAGATGGATTTTCTTGAGAAGGTGATGGTTCGTCTTCCCCGGGATGTGGATGTCCTGGAGGCGCTGGGCGATCTCTACACCCGTGTGGGTCGCTATGAGGATGGTTTGAAAGTGGATCAAAAACTGACCACGCTTGAACCCGATGACATGACGATCTGGTATAATCTGGCGTGCAGTCTGGCGGTGTTGAACCGGCGTGAGCCGGCTCTTCAGGCGCTTCGGCACGCGATTAAACTCGGGTATTCCGATTACGAGTGGATGAGCCGGGATCGGGATTTGGATTCCCTTCGGAACGACCGTGAATTCAAGACGCTGCTCAAAAGGATTGCCAATCCCGTGACGAAGAGCGCTCCGGATTTTTAAACGGAGAATGGATCTATGTTTGATCCGACCAAATTGACACAGAAGACGCAGGAAGCCATGCAGATGGCTCAGGAAACTGTGGTGCGGTACAGCCATCAGGAGCTTGATGGGGAGCATCTGTTATTATGCTTGATGGAGCAGGCGGATGGATTGGCTCCAAAACTGATTGAGCGGCTCGGGGTTCGGCCTGAGGAGTTGCGTGCCCGGCTGGAAGAAGAACTTGAACGCAGACCGAAAGTCCGGGGTGCCGTTTCGGAGACCGGGAAAGTCTATGTCACTCAACGCCTGAACCAGCTTCTCGTCAAGGCTGGTGATGAAGCCAAACGGTTAAAAGATGAGTATGTCTCGATTGAGCATCTGTTGCTCGCCTTTTTGGATGAGGGAAAGGCCACTCCAAGCGGCCGGATTCTGGCGAAATTAGGCGTGGAGCGGGGGCGGTTCCTTAAGGAATTGATGGCCGTTCGGGGAAACCAGCGCGTCACCAGCACCACGCCGGAGGGGGCCTATGAAGCCCTTCAGAAATATGGAAGCGACCTGGTGTCAATGGCCCGGCAGGGGAAGTTGGACCCGGTTATCGGGCGCGACATGGAAATCCGGAGTGTGATCCGGATCCTGTCCCGCAAGACAAAAAACAATCCGGTGCTGATCGGGGAACCGGGTGTCGGCAAGACGGCCATCGTGGAGGGATTGGCGCACCGGATTCTCAGGGGCGATGTTCCTGAAGGACTCAAGGATCGCACCCTGTTTTCCCTCGACATGACGTCTCTGATGGCGGGCGCCAAGTACCGGGGGGAATTTGAGGAGCGCCTCAAGGCGGTGTTGACGGAGATTAAGGCGGCTGAGGGACGGATCATTCTGTTCATTGACGAAGTTCATACCATCGTGGGGGCCGGCCGAACCGAAGGATCCACGGATGCCGGAAACATGCTCAAGCCCATGTTGGCGCGCGGCGAACTCCACTGTATCGGGGCCACCACGCTTGATGAGTACCGCAAGCACATTGAAAAAGACGCCGCACTCGAGCGTCGTTTTCAGCCGGTTCTGGTGGAGGCGCCCTCGGTAGAGGACACCATTTCCATTCTTCGAGGGTTGAAGGAGCGGTTCGAAGTTCACCACGGAGTT
Organism: uncultured bacterium; assembly: GCA_903958395.1. Classification (GTDB taxonomy): domain Bacteria; phylum Verrucomicrobiota; class Kiritimatiellia; order CAIKKV01; family CAITUY01; genus JAABPW01. The sequence continues at coordinate 56,557 of CAJBSZ010000008.1, forward strand.
GAGATCAAGGATTCTGCACTGGTGGCGTCGGCCGTACTTTCGGACCGGTATATCAGCGATCGGTTTCTTCCCGACAAGGCGATTGATTTGATGGATGAGGCATGTGCCTCGATCCGTACTGAAATTGATTCCATGCCGGCTGAGCTGGATGAAATCACCCGGAGAGTGATGCGGCTGGAAATAGAGGAAACCGCCTTAAAAAGAGAAAAGGATCAGGCCAGTCAGGCAAGACTGAAGGCGCTTCGAAAGGAACTGGCCGATGACAAGGCGCGCTCCACGGCCATGCGGGCGCAATGGGAAAACGAGAAGCAGGCCATTGCCGGAGTGCAGTCGGTCCGGGAGGAGCTTGAAAAGGCGAGAAGAGAAGGAGAGGACGCGGAGCGGAAGTATGATCTGGATCGGTTGGCCAAGTTGCGGCACGGGATCATTCCAGATCTCGAGAAAAAGTTGGCGGCCTTTCAAAAAACAGGCGCTGCGAAGGGAGCAGGACGGCAGCTGCTTCGCGAAGAGGTCACAGAGGAGGAAATCGCCAGCGTTGTGTCGAGATGGTCCGGTATTCCTCTGACCCGGCTCCTGCAGGGGGATCGCGAGAAGCTTCTGAAATTGGGGGATGTGCTTCACGAAAAGGTGATTGGGCAGGACGAGGCGGTACAGGTCGTAGCCGATGCCGTTCTCCGGGCCAGGGCGGGAATCAAGAATCCTAAACGACCCGTTGGCGCCTTCATTTTTCTTGGACCCACGGGAGTGGGAAAGACGGAGCTGGCGAAAATTCTGGCGGCAACCCTTTTTGATTCAGAGGATCATCTCATCCGCATCGATATGACCGAATACATGGAGAAGCACACGGTGTCGCGTCTGGTTGGCGCTCCTCCCGGGTATGTCGGATACGAGGAAGGGGGCCAATTGACGGAGGCGGTCCGGCGGAAGCCCTATTCTGTCATCCTGCTTGATGAGATTGAAAAAGCCCACCCTGACGTTTTCAACATCCTGCTCCAGATTCTGGATGACGGGCGTCTGACCGATTCGCATGGACGGACGGTGAACTTCAAGAACACGATCATCATTATGACCAGCAATATCGGATCGCCCATCCTTCTGGAAGGCCTCGGAGCGGAGGGCACGATTACGGAGGAAGCGCGACGCGAGGTGATGCAGGAATTAATGCGCAGATTCCGGCCCGAGTTCCTGAACCGGGTGGATGATGTGATCCTGTTTAAGCCCCTGACGCTGGAGGAGATTGGACGGATTGTGGATCTTCAGACAGGAGATTTGAGGCAGCGGCTTGCGGAACAAAGAGTATCGCTGACGGTCAGTGATGCGGCGCGGGATTTGTTGGCCCGTGAGGGGTATAGTCCGGTCTATGGGGCACGCCCCTTGAAGCGGTTGATCCAGAATCGGATTGAAACCCCTGTCGCCCGTCTTCTGGTCACCGGGAACGTCAAAGATGGCGAGACGGTGAAGGTGGAGGTCAAGAAGGGGGATTTGCTGATTCAGGGGAGCTTATCGGGTTAAAACTTATTCGAGTTCCGGCTGAAGCCTGCGAACACAAGGGCAAAAAATCCAACAAACAGCAGGATGGCACCCATATGAGCCGCGATCATCAGTAGCGGATGAGCCGTCTGGAAGGCCGAGAGGACTCCCGATTTTTCACCAAAGGACTGAGCGGCCTCTGCTGCGTGAAAAGTGCTCACGCTAAAACCGGTTAGTAGAAGTCCTCTGGCATTCCTTGTTTTCATGGTGGAAAGAATGCCTGATTGTGGATAGGGAAACAATCGGGGAAACCCTGATTGTGAGTCGGGGTTTTTCTGATCCTCAAAACGGGTGACTTCGCGATTGCTCAGTGAAAAACCCCTTGCGGCAAAGGGGTGAAGTGTGAAATGGTTACTTTTTGATGGGGGTAAAATGACAGCCGATACAAGGGAAACAATCAGTCTGGCCGGGATCCGGGTTCTCGTAGTCGATGATGATGAGGCCATTCGCCTTCTGGCCCAGCGCGTCCTGGGCTCCTATGGTGGCGCGGTGGAGGTTGCGGAAAATGGACGCGTGGCTCTGCAGATCCTCCTGCGGCAGGACTTTGACGTGGTTCTGGTTGACCTGCGAATGCACGAGATGGACGGAATCACCTTTATCCAGGAGGCCCGGAACATCTGGCCCTGGCTCGGGTTTATCATTCTGACCGGTTTCCTGGATGATGTTTCGGCGGAGCTTTCCACTCGACTGAACATTCATCATATTCTCGAGAAGCCGATTCGTCCCCGCCCTCTGGCGCAGGGTGTACTTGAGGAATATCGTGAACGGCGCGCCGGAATGGGCGCGGCGGGACCCGGCCTGGAGCAGCATCAACGCCAATTGCGGATGCTGGGCCAACTGGGCGAGACGGCCCTGGCGTCGGGAACCTTTGTTGAGGCTCTTCAGGAATTGAGCGAGGGCTTGGGCGAATTGACGTCCTGTGATGTGGCCGGGTTGTTCGGGTTTTCTGAGGGCGAGACAATCGTTGTCTTGAGTGCCCAGAGTTGCGTGTCCGACGCTTTCTTCAAAACCGCGACCGAGGAAATTGTGGTGCGGTATGAGGCCTTGAGCGGCAAGACCATTGATCGTGGCAATATAAGACTTCAGACTGAGGGAGTGCCCCCGGGGCCTGACGGGCCTTCGGCTCCGGGGCGGTTGTTGACCATCCCGCTTCTTATTAACAGTGAGGTTCAGGGGGTTCTGCTGTTGGCTGCCGCGAAGGCGGAGAGCATGGCGGCGGTGGATGTGGCGTTTGTTTATCACATCGCCAATGTGCTCTCCTCAATTCTTTCCGCCGTCACCCGCATCCGCCAGATGGCGGCTCATGATTCCCTGACGAAGCTTTACAATCGCGCCTACTTCGAGGAACAGACGGAACAGGCCTGGCAACTGGCGCGCCGGTACAACCACAGCATGGCGGTGGCCATAACCGATCTCGATCATTTCAAGGCCGTCAACGATACCCACGGACATTTGGTGGGGGATAAGATTCTTCAGGAGTTTGCCGGGATTCTAACGCAGGTGGCCCGGACGTCTGATGTGGTCGCCCGATATGGCGGGGATGAGTTTGTCGTTCTGCTTCCCCAGACGGATCTTCCCTCAGGACTCACCCTGGGAAATCGTATCCGCAAGGCGGTGGATGAGCATTTATTCTGTGCCGATACACTTTGTCTGAAATTGACGGCGTCGGTTGGACTGGCGACCAGTCGTGATATTACGCCCTCCGATCATGCTTCCGAAATGCTGCGTCTTGCCGATGTCGCGCTCTATACGGCGAAACGGGAAGGGCGGAACCGGTGTTGCCTGTGGACTCCGGCTGAGGCCAGGGAAGAGAGAGGGGCGGCCAGCGAGAGCAAGATCAGGGACGACCTGAAGGAGGGGGCTCCTCATACGCCTTGTCTCCTGGTGATCGACGACGATGAGATGATTCTCAAGGTACTGAAAAGAGTCCTGGAAAGCGCCGGATACCGTGTTGATACGGCCGGAGGTTCCCAGGAGGCGATTGACAAAGTCCGGCTGAACCCCGGGCGCTATGATGTTGCCATTACGGATTTAACCATGCCCGGAGTCAGCGGCCTGCACTTGCTGGCGGCGCTCCGCCAGATGGATAGTTTTGTGATGACGGTGGTAATGACGGGATATGCCACCAAGGAAAACGCGGTGGCGTGTCTCCGGGAGGGGGCTTTTGATTTCATTGAAAAACCGGTGACACCCTCACAACTATTGGCGGTTATGGAGAAGGTTCTCGAGCACCGCCGGTTGCGCATTGAGAACGAGCGGTACCGGCTGCATCTGGAGGACATGATCCGCCAGAAGAGCGCGGTGCTACTGGAGACGATGGAGGCGTTGAAGAGTTCGTACGACTTCACCCTGCAGGCCTTTGTCGGGTTGTTGGACGTGCGGGAGCACAACACGGGACAGCACAGCAACCGGGTTCGGGCCCTGTCCCACGCACTGGGCAAGTTGATGAGTCTCTCCCGGAAAGACCTGGATATTCTGGCGCGGGGCGCGCAGTTGCATGATATCGGAAAGATTTCCGTTCCAGACCGCATCCTGCTCAAGGAGGGTCCCCTGACCGAGGATGAATGGAAGGTGATGAAAACCCATCCTGAAGTCGGGTATACCATTCTCTCCTCAAGCCCCACCCTCAAGGACGTGGCGGAGGTGGTTCGATCCCATCAGGAGCGGTATGACGGAAGAGGCTATCCCCGCGGCCTGAAAGGCGACGAGATCTGTCTGGGTGCCCGGATATTCGCCGTGATCGACGCCTATGATGCCATGCGGTCGGACCGGCCTTATCGGCGGTCGATGTCGCCCGACAAGGCGGCGGCGGAACTCCGGTTCGGACAGGGTACGCATTTTGATCCTGCCGTGGTGGACGCTTTTCTCAGGCATCAGGATCAAATGGAAGTGGTGGGTGGCTGGTCACGATGTGGCGCTGAGTGACAGTTTGGCCATCTTGTAGCCCAGGATTCGCCGGGTGGTTCCCAGTGCGCGGGCAGCCCGGGTTTGGTTTCCTTTGGATTCCCGGAGTGCATTCAGGATCAGCTCCCGCTCACAGGCCGATATGGCGCTTTCCAAATCAATTCCCTCCCGTCTGGCGGGTGAGGCACTGACCGGTCTTCCCTGGATGAATTCGGGAAGATGACCGGGGACGATCAACTCCTGTTTGCCGTGCAACACGAGGGTGCGTTCAACGATGTTGCGAAGTTCCCGGATATTGCCCGGCCAGGAATAAGCGGCCAGTTTTTCCACGGCTTCAGCTGAAAAATCACGGGCGCTGTGATTCATGCTCTGCCGGAATAACCGGAGGAAATGCCGGGCGAGCAGGGGGATGTCCTGCATTCTTTTCCGGAGCGGCGGGAGTGTGATGGGAATGACGTTCAGCCGGTAATACAGGTCATCCCGGAACCGGTGCAGGCGTATCTCGTCTTCCAGGATCCGGGAAGTGGCGGTGATAATGCGGGCATGGGTCTTGATCACCTGGGTTCCCCCCAACCGCATATATTCGCGTTCCTGAAGCACCCGTAACAGTTTAACCTGCATGGCCAGCGACATCTCGCCCACTTCATCGAAAAAAAGTGTTCCGGATCCAGCCAGATCGAACCGGCCCATTTTTCGGGTGTCAGCACCCGTGAAAGCGCCCTTTTCATGACCGAATAATTCGCTCTCCATCAGGGTTTCCGGCAAGGCCGAGCAATGGATGGGGATAAACGGTTCATCGGCCCGCGGACTGAGCCGGTGCAGACGCCGGGCAATCAGTTCTTTTCCAGTGCCGCTTTCCCCCTGGATCAGGACGGTCGCGTTGCTGGTTGAAGCCTGTTGGACGGCCGTGAGGGTTTCAAGGAAGGCTGGTGCCTGGCCGACGAGCTCATCGGTGGGGTGTTCCCGTGACACTTCGTCCTGAAGAATGACGACCCGGCGGCGCAGGGCGCTGGTTTCAATAACCCGGGCCACGATGCGCCGGATTTCCTCCACATCGAAGGGCTTGATGACGAAGTCGCCCGCCCCCGCCTTCATGGCCTCCACCACCGGCCGTACCGCCGGTGAGGCGCTGACCATGACACACGGAAGGCCCGGATGGAGCTCATTCAATTCCTTTAATAAAGTAACCCCGTCCTTTTCCGGCATCATCACGTCCAGCATGACGATATCCACGGGATGGTCGTTCAATTCCCTGAGGGCGGCGGCGGCATTCTCGGCGAGCCGGGTATGGTAAAGGCGTGAAAAAGTTTGGCGAAGGGATTCGCGACTGCCCCGGTCATCGTCAACAATGAGCATGGTTTTCATGAGGGGCTCCCCGTTTTAGGGAGGAGAAGAGGTAGCCGGATGGTGATCAGGACTCCAAATTCATTCGAGTGAACGGTGATGGTTCCACTGTGGTCAAGAATGGTTCGGCGGACGATGGGGAGCCCCAGGCCGAGCCCCCGGGCCTTGGTGGTGGAGAAAGGCGAAAACAATTTATCAAGCATATCCGGCGCGATACCGGGTCCGTTATCCTTGAAAACGAGGGTTATGGCCGGGGTCTGCCCGGGATCCTCGACGAGGCGCAGGGTAAGGGTGATTTCCGCGTTGGGTGTGGCGGCCAGAGCCTCTTTGGAGTTTGTCAGGATATGGGTGAACGCTTCAATGAGGGCACGGTCATCACCTTGGATGGCAGGGAGGGTGTCCGGGGCGGAAACAGTAACGCGGATCTTGGAAGGCGGCTCAGTCGGGAAGACGCGGGCACAGGCTGAGGCAATACAGGCCTGGGGTTGAATGGCTTTGAAAGAGAGAGCCGGGGGATGGGCGAAGGCATGGATCTGATCCACGATGCTATTCAACCGTTCGACTTCGGATGAAACGAGATCCTTGAATTCATGCTGGAATTCCGTGTCCTGATAGCGTTCCGGAAGGAGTTGGGCAAAGGTTTTGATCGCCACGAGGGGATTGCGAACCTCGTGTGACATGCTGGCCGCCAGTTCGGCCCAGAAGGTGGCACGATCCAGGCGATCCTCCTTTTCCTTCATATTCTTCTGGTCGGTGATGTCCTGAACCACGACCACGGCGCCGAGGCAACGGGCTGGAGAGGACAGTCTGCGGGTGCGGGCCGTGAAGGAGCGTTGCGTGGAGGACTCCATCCATTCGGCTGATTGGGGTGAGCCGCTTTCCCCGAGGGTGCGACGGAGCAGGTCAGCCAGGCGGCCTCCCAGTCCCTCAATCGGGCGGCCAACGGCAACGGCGGACTGGATGCCGAGGAGGCTCTGGGCGGTATCGTTATACCACCGGACAATGCCGTCATCATCCACGGCGATGATCCCGTTGGGAATGGAATGCAGGAGGGTTTCCGCCAGGGTTTTTTGAATGGTGATTTCCTCATAGAGCAGGGCGTTTTCCAGTGTCGTGGAAACGCACTCGGTCAGGGTGATGAGTTTGTGAAGGTGCCGGTCGTCAAACGGCAGGCCTGTGGCCAGATGCCCCACAAAGAGCCACCCCATGATCCGGTCCCGGGATTGGAGTGGAATCAGTATTTCAGCCCCCATCTGATCCAGAAGATCCTGTAGCATCAGCCGGGTGGTAGGGTTTCGTACATGGGTAAGATTGGTGCGGGTGACAGCGTGGGAGTGGTTTGCCAGCCACAGGACTTGCGGATGGGTTTCCGAGTATTCCAGACTGGAAGTGGACTCGAGGCAGCGCAGGCCCGCCCGGAGCCGATAGGACGCCACATCCCGGGTGCGGCAAAAAATCCCCACACGGGAAACCCGAAGGGATCCGGCCACTTCGTCAACCAGTCGGTGCAGGAGGGTTTCCACATGGGTGAAATGGCGCAAGGCGGCCGAAAAATCCCTGATATCCAGGGAGGAATCCGTATCTGGCTGAGGAAGGCGGTGGGCGACCTCGGTTATGGCGTTGAGCCTGAGGGTTTCCTGCCTGAGGAGCCGATTTTCGGCCGCCAGTTCAAGATGGGCCAGCGCCTGCTGAACAAGATGGGTCAAGCGATGGCAACTCACTTCGCTTGCTTCCAGGGCATAAACGCCCTGCCGGGCGGCCTCGAGCATGGGATCGGATGTGGCGGTTCCAAAGACGATGACCAGGGTGTTGGGATAGCGATGGCTGAGGGTGCTCAACAGATCCAGGGCGCCCGTTGTTTGAAGATCGAGCAATACAAGACTGGCGGGGTGTTGTTCCAGAAAGCCCTGGAGTAAAGGCGGAGTTCCGAAGGGATGAAGCAACATCAGAGGCGACAGGAAAGCGCCGATGCGGGTTGCCCAGGGAGTGTCGGATGTGTAGAGCAGACAGGATGCGTGTGCGGTCATAACGGCTTTGCCTCCGTAATGAGGGGGAATGTCAGGATGAATGTGGTGCCCTGTCCGACCTGGCTCTGGATATCAATACTCCCGTTATGTTCATGAATGATGCCATGGGCCACCGAAAGGCCCAAGCCGGTTCCCTGGCTCTTGGTGGTAAAGAACGGATCGAAAACGTGGGAGAGATTTTCAGGGGCAATTCCGGAACCGGTGTCCTGGATGGAGACCCGGATAGCGGGGGTGTGGCGGGGTCCATTTTCCCCGTTGTGGGCGGGGTGCAGGGTGGTGACCGTCAGGGTTCCGCCGTCCGGCATTGACTCGATGGCGTTCAAAAGGAAGTTGACAAAAGCCTGGCCGAGTTGGTCTCCATCGGCGTTGATCCGGTCTGAGTCCAGGGTAAATGACGCAACGAGCTGAATGTTATTGGTGCGCAATTGTTGCTGGAGGAGTTTGAGGGTGTTGCTCAGGATTTCATGGAGTGAGGAGGGGGCCAGGACCGGCGTGGAGGGACGTGAAAACCGGAGGAGCTGGTTGACGATGGAGTCAATGCGTTTAACTTCGCCGCCCACCAGCGAGGAAAATGTGTCCCGGAAATCGGCGTCGTCGTAACGCTCGGGCAGGAGCTGGGTGAATGTTTTAATGGAGACAAGCGGATTCTTGATTTCGTGGGCCATTCCGGCGGCCAGGGTTCCGAGGCTGGCCAGGCGATCGGTCCGGCGAACCTGGAGTTCCAATTGCCGGACCGCGGACAAGTCGGTGATGACCAGAAAGGCTCCGAGCATCGTTCCGGAATGGCCATAAAAGACAGAACTGCTGACGCGGATGGGAATGGGATCACCGGTGGGGAGAGAAAGGGAGACTTCCCGATCACGGATTCCTTCGCTGTGGGCAATGGTGTCGGTGAGGAGCGTTGCCAGGGCGGGGGGAAGGGTAAACAGGGAGTGGTTCACGGTCTTATCCAGGGGCAGTTGAGTGATGCGTTGAGCCTCGCGGTTGAAGACGGTGATTTTACCGTCCTGATTGGCGGCGATGACCCCGCTGACCAGGTTATCGACCAGGATATCGTTGTAGATTTTTCCATCCTGAAGTTGCGTGTAGAGCCGGGCGTTATTGAGTGCCACGGCGAGGTGGTTGCAGAGAAGCTGGACGGCCTGTTGTTCGGGAGTTCCGTAGATGGTGCCCGAAAGCCGTGGGCCAAGGAGGACGAGTCCCTCCAGTCCCTCCTGGGATCGAAGGCCGACCGCCGCTGCGAATCCCTTTTCCTCCAGAAGAAGACACGCCTTTATAATGTGAGCCTCAGGTTTCACCCGGTACTGGAGTTCCGGAACGAGGGGGCCTTCAGTCTGGAAGAGGGCTTCAGGAAGGGTGCTATCCGCAGGGAAGGAGAGGCCTGGCGGATGCTCGATGATGGGGAACCGTTGCTCATGAGTTCCGGAGACATTAATCAGAATGCAGACGCGATCCGTTCCCACAGTGGCCATCATCAGGGTTGAGAATTTTTCGAGCAGAGCGTCAAGTGTATTGATAGAGCGCAGAAGGGTATTGGCAGAATGTGCGAGTTGATTCATGTCGAGGGGGGCAAGGTGTACAAACAGGCGGCTGGCCAATCGCTGCATCAATCCACTGGCGGGTGCCAGGGAAATCGCCACCACCAGGGAGGCGACGAAATAAGGGAGGGACGAGAATGGCACCCAAATCGCTTCGAGTATCCGGTTCAGGAGCGCCCAGACGCCGGCGTACAAGGCCGCCAGATAAACGAGCAGTAGTGCATAGGCGGTCAACCTGCGCATGATGTAGGCCACATCCATGATGCGGCGGGTGGCAATTCCATAGGCGATGACCACGTACAGGCAGATCACCGATAGGGGGGTGAATTGGACGGATTGGGAGTTTTCGGTAATGACCGGAATGACCAGTGCGGTGAAAATGCCAATGAAGACACTGGAGCCGCTGCCCAGAAGAATGAATTGCAGTTCAGTTTTCTGGATGCCGCGTGTCTTCCTGAGGTCGCCGACAAACCGGTGGATCAGTAAGCCCATGTTGATGATCTGAAATGCACTGTAGAGAGGGAAAGTCGCACTATAGACGGGATCCGGGATGATATGCGAAGTCACCCCGGCGAGGGAAGGGGTTGCGCCCAGGACGAAAAAATGGGTCAGCGAAACTGCGGCGATAATCAACGAGGCCATCAACCAGAGAGGAGACTGGGTCAGGATCCACCACCGGGATTTTTCGGGGTGCATGATGGAGACCCGGAGCCAGTCAAACGAGAGCGGAATCATGGCCCCGGCCATCATGCAACCACGCACACACATGGCGACGGTCTTCACATCGGGGTAGAGGAATGCGATGGCCATGAAGATCAGCCAGGTCGTCAGCAGGATGGACAGCATGAGGAAAAGCTGGTTTGTCCTCCTTCGTGGATTGGTAAGGAAGACGAAGGCCCCTGTGAAAAAACTGATTGCAATGCCCAGGAAATGAGCGATGGAAATCAGGGTCATGAGGGATTCACCCTTTCCAGGACAAGGCAGCTATTGCCTCCTCCCAACCCGTGTGAATTCACCAGAATACAGTTCAGGCGGGAAGCGCGTGGAGTTTTTGGGGTGTAATGGAGGTCACAGTCCGGATCCGCCTTCTCGAGGTTTGCGGTGGGAGGGATCATGCCGTCACGGGTGGCCAGGGAGCAGGCGATGAGCTGAAATGGACCTGCGGCGGAGAGAGGATTGCCGGTGACGCCTTTGATGGAGCTGATGGGGATTATGTAGGCAAGCTCTCCGAACGTGGACTTGATCATGCGGGTTTCGCTGCGATCCATCACGGGATGGCCGGGGCCATGCGCACAGATGTAGTCCACATTCGAGGGGCGTCGGCCCGCATTGGCCAGTGCTTCTCCCATGGTTGCATCCAGGCCTGAACCGGAGACTGCCGGATCTGTGTCATAACGCGTGGCGAAGCCTGTAATTTCGAGATAGGGTTTTGCGTTTCGGGCGAGGGCATGGGCGAGGTTTTCAAGAACCACGATGCCGGCACCTTCGGAGATGACGCCAGAGTCGCTATCCGCGTCGAAGGGGCGGCTTGCCTTTTCAGGGGTTTCATTGCGCACCGAAACCAGGCCGGCCTTGGCCAGACACGCAAACGTCAGGGGGTTGATGGGTGCGTCAGTCCCCCCGCAGACCACCACATCCGCGCGGCCACTCCGGATCAGGTCTGCGGCTGCCCCGATCGCATCGAGGCCTGCCGCGCAGGCCGAAGCCATGGTTGTGATGCGGGTGAGAAGAGGGAAGTGCAGGGCGATGGTGCTTGCAGCTTGATGGGGTTGACAGGCACTGACGATGTGTGAAGGAACCCGGGTGGGGCCCCGCCCCGTCATTCTTTCCATGCCATGCTCGATGACTTCGATGGCGCTGGAACTGACTCCCAGGATCAGCGGCACCGCCTTGTCTGAGAGCAGGGTTTCGCGGGATAAATTGGCATCCTGAAAAGCTTGTTCGGTAGCGGCGAGCGCCATCTGGGTCTGGCGGGCGAGGCGTTTCGGATTGATTCCCGGACGCAAATGAAGAGCCGCATCAAAGTCGCTCACTTCCCCCGCGATTTGGCAGGAGTGTTTGCTGGCGTCAAAAAGCGTGATTGCCTTTATGCCGCTTCGGCATTCAAGGAGGGAAGACCAAAAAGCCTCCGTCCCAATTCCATTGGGAGCCACAACGCCAAGGCCGGTCACCACCACTCTATTCCGGCTCACTATTCGGTTTATCTCCATAGTGAAAATCTGAACTTAATCGTATTGTGCATAAGTCTTGAATTATTGCAAATATTATTAACAAAAAACGTACATTAATGAACAACTGTTCATAAACGACCTGTTCGTAATTGTGCAGCACGCTATATGAATGGTGGAGGGGTTGATGAATCCACAACATATTGATTGAAACGACTTGGCATTGTCGATGCTATTGGAAGTTGGTCATTAGAGAACACTAAACAACGGAGGAACTATAATGAAGACAACGGGATATGTAGGTTTGATTACCGGGTTGGTCGTCGTGTGCACGGGATCGTGGGTATTGGCCAATGGATTCCGGAATCCCCCAGCCGGGGCGGAAGCCTTGGGGCGGGTGGGTGGAAAAATTGCCCAGGTGGATGATGCCTCAGCGGTGGAGCATAATCCGGCCAATCTGGCGGAAGTCAAGGAAGCCCAGGTCATGGGATCGGTCACGATCATTAACACGGGCACGAAGTTCCATTCGCCGATGGGAACGGCCTCAACCGAGGATTCCTGGAAGTTTCTTCCCAATCTCTTTGTGGCCCTGCCGTCATCGAACCATAACTTTACCGCCGGATTGGGGATTACGACCCCGTTTGGGCAGTCTACCGTTTGGGAGAAAACCGGCGCATTCCGCTACACGGCGCCTTACTCGGCGGAACTGACGGTGATCAACATCAATCCCACTCTGGCAACCAAGCTGGGCGACAAGGTTTCCGTCGCCGCCGGTCTGGATCTGTATTTGTCGCGGCTGGATATGAAGCAGGTTCTGCCGTGGTCCCTTCTTACGGGCGGCGCCATGCCGGATGGTACGGCGCATCTTCAGGGGGATGGTGCGGGCGTGGGAGGGAATGCCGCCGTGACAGTTCACCCGACCAAGGGTCAATCCCTGGCTCTGACGTACCGGTCGCCGGTTAAAGTGGACTATGATGGCGACGGTGAATTCAGTGGGGCGCAGGCGGTGGGGATGAGTCCCTCGAGTGATTTTGAGTCCTCCATTGAGTTCCCCACTATCGTGGGACTTGGCTATGGCATTGAATTGTCTGATACGGTCCGGATCGAGGCGGATGTGGAGTGGATTGAGTTCTCGCGATATGACTCCCTGACTCTTGATGCGGGAAACAGCAATCCGTTATTAAATGGCCCGACCTCCCCCAATCCCCGCGCCCCCCTGGTGGTTCGCCAGAACTGGAAGGATACGTGGACGTTCGGGTTGGGCGCGGACTGGAAAGTCGCCGAGGCGCTGACGTTGCGTGCCGGGTATATCTTTCTCCAGAGCCCGGTGCCTGAAGAAACCCTGGCCCCCACACTGCCTGATGCAGACCGGCATGTTGTCACCCTGGGAACTGGCTGGCGCCGCGGTCCGGATCGGATTGATCTTGCCTACGGCTATAGCATCATTGGAGATCGCGATGTGATGAAGGATCAGAATCCCGCGTATAACGGGACTTACGAAACAACCTCGCACCTCATGAGTGTATCCTATGTGCGCTCATTCTAATGCCGATGGTGCCGCCCCCGAGGCCTTGCCCAAGGTGCTGGTGATTGATGACGAGCGTGGGCCGCGGGAAAGCCTCCGGATTCTTCTGAAGCCTGAGTATCAGGTATTGTGTGCGGAATCGGTGGACGACGGTATTGCCCTGCTCAAGGAACATCAACCGGATACGGTGGTCATGGATATCCGCATGCCGGGCAAAAATGGAATCGAAGGGCTGAAGGCAATCCGGGAGATTGATGGAGTGGTTTCCATCATCATGTTTACCGGGTTTGGCGCCCTGGAGACAGCGCAGGAGGCAATCCGACTGGGTGCCAATGAATACATCAAGAAACCGTTTGATGCGTTCGAAATTCGGGAAATCATCCGGAATCGCGTCGGGCGCACCCAGCAGGAGCGGCGGCGACAGCTCGTGGAGACGGATTTGGGGCGGATGAACGAAGTTCTCAAGAATGAGCTTGTCCGGAACGAACGTCTGGCCACATTGGGACAAAAGTCTGCTGAATTGGTTCATGATCTCAGGAACCCGTTGACGTCAATCATGGGCTATCTGGAATTGCTTTCGGAATGGGTCAAGAAACCCGCCGGTGCTCCGGGCCAAAATCAGGAGAACCCCGCGGACTACATCGGAATTATCGAGGAAAACGCCGTGCTGTGCAAAAACCTCTCCGAGATGTGGTTGAATGTCAGCCGGGGCTCCTTGCATCGGACGCCCGTGAAGCTGGGAAGTTTGCTCCAATTCGTTCTGAAAGACGGGCAGGTTGTGGCCGGAGAACATGGGGTGACGGTATCGACGGATATCGGGACGCCTGAGCCGGTGATTGAGGCCGACCAGGTTCAGCTTACCCGCGCACTCCAGAATCTGGTCACCAACTCCATTCATGCGGTTTATTCCAATAAAGGGTGGGTGCGAATCGCATGCCGGGAGACTGGGAGTGGTGTTGAAATCGCTGTGGAGGACAATGGTCACGGGATGAATGAGGATCAGATCCGGAAAGTTTGCGAACCTTTTTATACCACGAAAAATAAACACGGGGGAACCGGGTTGGGGATGTTTATAGCCCGGCAGGTGGCGGAGGCTCATGGCGGCGCGCTCCGAATCACAAGTCAGCCCGGACAAGGAACTCAGATTACGCTTTCAATCCCGCACCAGCCTGGTTGATGGAGCTCACCAGAGACTGGATGGTGGCCGTGTCACCCGCATAGAAGGCTCCCAAGCTGCGATCCCGGAAAGCAACGGGGGCGAGTCCGGCCAATTTACTCATCAGGTAGTTCTCATCGGAAATGGAGGTGGGAATGCCGAGGGCGCCCAGTTGTTTTGAAAAGCGGCTGGTCCGGTTCAGGGTTTGACGGTAGGAATATCCGTCAAGGCTGATGGGGAGCGGTGCCCAGAAACGGGGCGGCAATTGGAGTTTCAGTTTCCACGTCAGGCCGATCTCAAGATACTGTTTCGAGAATTTGAATCCATAGGCTTCCGGATCTGCAAACCAGCGGGTTCTGGGCATTAAAACCGCTGGTTGCAGGGTGATTGAGCCCAGATGAAGAGGGCGGAGGAGTTCAATCGTCTCGGCGGCGGAACCGGCGTCATCGCCCGGAGCCGGAAAAATGAGGCTTCCCACAGTGAACAGCCCCGCCTGGTTTGCCCGATGGAGCGTCTCGGTGATTTCAGCGGTGGAGATCCGTTTCCGGAGGCGATCCAGGATCCGCTGACTGCCGGACTCAATTCCGAAAAACAGGGCAACACAGCCCGACTGACGGATCAGGGCGAAGTCCGCTTCCCCGCTATGATGGATGTGGGCGAATGACGCATACTGAAGGGAAAGATTCTGGCGGATGACTTCTGTGGCAAAGGCGTTCAGCAGGGAATACGGGGTACAGGAGCCTGCGAACCGGAAGGCCCGGAACCCGTAAACGTCCTGAAGCCGGTGGACTTCCTGAAGAAGCCGGTCAATGCTTTTCAGGCGGACCGTACGATGGCTCTTGACGGGGTGGATGCAGAAGGCGCATTCGTTGCGACAGCCGCGGCTTTCGTCAATCACGATGATCTTGATTTTCTCGTCGCCCGCCATGGCGGGATACACGGCAGGATCATAGATCGGCATCGGGAGCTGGTTGAGATCCTTGACCATGGTTTCCTCGGTCATCCGGATGCCGTCCTTGTCGGCGTAAATCAAATTTGGAATTCCGGGATAAGATCCGGTGTTGGCCCCCTCGGCAAGAAGATGGCGGAGCGTATCCTCGCCTTCGCCATAGATTAGGGCATCGAAGGTGGGGTAGTGGTTCAGGATGCGGGCCTGGAAAAGGTCGACATGAGGCCCGCCTCCAAAAATCATGACGCGGGGGCATTCCCGGCGTAGTCGTGCGGCCAGTGTGGCCGAACCAATCAGTCCGTCCCCGTTCCAAAGTTTGAAGCCAACCGCCTCAATGTTTTTGTGCCGGATATGGGCGATCAGTTCATCGCCAATTTCAGCCACAGCCTTGTCCTGTAGCGCCTGACGTTCTTTTTCCGCGCCGGGCAGGGTGGCCAGGGTGGCCAATTTCCGGAGGGAGGGAAGAAGGCCGCGGGCAGGGGCTTTCAGTGTGTTCCAGGCCCGTGTCAGGTGGGCTTGAAGGGGGCTTGAGGTCATCCGGGCGACTGACTTCACGGTGCTGTAGTCGAGAATTTCGACGTCCCCGCCGCCGGCGATGATGATGCCGGCCAGATTGGCGAGGCCGTTATCAGGCATCAGGCTGCTGGGGGTGAGCGGATAACCCGCATAGTTCACCAACAGCCAGCGGTTCAATCGTCCCGTCGTCATGTCTCACGGCCTTCCTAAAATGGGCACAAGAGATCGTTTTCAAAAAGCTTTCGCACCATCACCACATCCAGCGTGTGGCCGGCTTTATAGGAATACACATCGCCGACGAACCGTCCGGTGTCGATCAAGGCGATGGCCGCCACCAGATCCAGAATGGCGCGGTGCCAGACTGCTTCCAGGGCCTTTCCGTTATGGAACATCGTGGGGGTGTTGTAATAGCTCCGGCGGCCGGCAACCAGAATGTTCTTATTGGTGTAGCCGAGGTTCCGGACATCCGCGAAAAGGTTGCCGATGGTTTTGGTGAACAGCATTTGCGTAAACGAGCAGTTGGTTCTGGCGAGCGAGCCGTAGCGGCCGGTTTCCGGGGTGAGCCGGAGGCGCAGGCGTTGCTTGCCGATGGCGGTCTTGAAATTGACACCGACATCCAGGTTCAGCGCGGGAATCTTGTCCGTACAGGGTTTGAACACCAGAAAACTTCCGTTGGGCGCCAGCATGGCAACGGGTTCCTTGACGGTCACATAGCGGGTGGGCAGGCTGGTTTTTTTGATGCCCGCCTGTTCGATGGCCTCCACGAGATCCATGCTGCCTCGATCAAAGAGCGGCGGATCGCCCGAGTCCATGCGGATCATCAGGTTATCCACGTTCAAAGCGAGGCGCAGGGCGATGATATGTTCCACCATGCGCATGTAATTGTGGGGTGAGCCGCTGCAGAGGACGATATTGCGCTGGGTGGTCCAGACATTATTGGCCGCCACCTTGATGGGCATGGCATCACGAAGATCGGTGCGGTCAAACCACCAGCCTCCGGTGGTTGAGGGTTCGAGGTGGAGGGTGCGCTGGGCTCGACCGAAAAAGGTGCCGGGACCGGTGACGGAGACCGGCCTGCTGAGGGTGGTCTGAAAACGGTCGGCCTCGGTGAGTTCAGGAATCCACTCCTGATCCACCGGTTGCGTTTGAAACGTCTCGAACTGGCGATCCATCAGGGCCGACTCTCCCTGTAACAAGGTTCCGTAAGAAGTATGGGGCATGATATTTTATCTCCGTCGCGTTGACCCAGTGAAGACAAACCACGCGGGAAAGTCAAGAAACACGCATTCCTCCGGCTTGCAACCGGAGCCTTAAAACAATAAGTTCCGGAGCGAGCCACTAGCGGAGGAGCGTTTTATGAAGATCACATTGATTTGCCCGACGTTCTATACTCCCAACGGAGACCTGTTCCGGCCGGCGAAAGCGATGATGCCGCCGCTCACGCCGCTTTTCCTGGCGGGCCTTGTGCCGCCGCGTCATTCGGTATCCGTTGTGGACGAGGCGATCCAGACGCTCAATTTTGACGATCCGGTGGATCTGGTTGGCATCACGTCCACCAGTATCAACATCCGGCGCGCTTATGAAATTGCGGACGAGTACCGTCGCCGCGGGGTCAAGGTGGTCATGGGTGGAATCCATGCCTCAACACTTCCCGAAGAGGCGATGGAGCACGTGGATGCGGTGGTGCTGGGCGAGGCCGAGGATTCGTGGCCCGAGTTGTTGGACGATGTCGAACGCGGAACGCTTCGGAAATCGTACAATCGGCCGGCGCGTGAGTCGCTGGAAGGATTGCCCTTTCCCCGATATGATCTGATCGCGGCGGATCGCTATGTCAAACTCCCGTTCAGTGATCTTCCCCTGTTGCCGGTTCAGACGACGCGCGGGTGTCCCCATAATTGTGATTTCTGCAGCGTGACCCGGTTCTGGGGAAAGAAGATCCGGTTCCGTCCGATTCCCGAGGTTGTCGCCGAGATCAAGGCCAGCAAGGGGAGGGCCATTTTCTTTACGGACGACAATTTTTTTGCCAATCCCAAAAGAACCCAGGAACTTTGCGAGGCTCTGGAGCCGTTGAAAATCCGGTTCATGTGTCAGATCGATACCACGGCCCGTCAGAGGGACGAATTGGTCCGGGCAACCGCCCGCGCGGGGTGTTTTATGGCGTTTATCGGGGTTGAGAGTCTGGATCCCCGCAGTCTCGCTGAATTCAACAAGCAATTCAACAAGCCGGATGAATACGCCAATCTGATAGGGATGCTCCGCAAGCACTCGATCGGGGTGTATGCCAGTATCATGTTCGGACTGGAGCACGACGATTCGCACACGGTGGACACAACGGTGGACTTCCTGATTCAGAACAAAGTGGATCTGTCCGCCTTTTTCCGCCTGACGCCTTTTCCTGGAACCGCGTTATTTGAGCGAATGAAGGAGCGGAGTCAGCTTGTTGATAACCAGTGGTGGCTTCATCTCGGGACAGGAATCCGGTCGCTGGTTAAATATGCCGACAAGCCGTGCATTTCGGATGCACTGGTCAAGCAGGCCAATAAGCGATTCTATTCGATCGGGTCTATTGTGCGCCGCTACTCGCGCCGTCACCGCATGAAGCTGATTCCCCTGTTGTTGAACCTGAATTCCAGGAAAAAAATGCTCAGCTCCGACGGCAGCTGTAGTTTCTAGGCGGCGGAGCCATGAAAAGACGCATCAAAATCACCCTGCCACCGGGGCAGAAAGAAGTCGTTCTGCTGGATTTTCTGGCGAGCCGGTTCACCTACCATACCCGGGATCAATGGAATGAGCGGATCGCGGAACAGCGGGTTCTGGTGAATGATACGCCGGCGGCGGCAGGCCGGCTTTTGCTGGCTGGTGAAACGGTGGAGTTCATTGCGCAGGATGTCGCGGAGCCCCCGGTGTGTTTTGATATCGCCGTTGTCTTTGAAGATTATGACCTGATGGTCATTAACAAACCGGCGAACCTGCCCTGTCATCCCGCCGGGCGCTATTTCAACCACACGTTGTGGGCACTCCTAAAGACACGCCATTGTCTGGAGGCCCCCATCCTGGTGAACCGGCTGGATCGGGAAACATCCGGACTGCTTGTCGTGGCGAAGCATCCCGGGGTGGAAGCCAAGTGCCGCGCCCAGTTTGCCCGGCGGCAAGTGGTGAAGCGCTATATCGTGCTGGTGGAGGGAGTGTTCCCTGACTCGCTCCAGGCGCGGGGCTGGATGAGGCCCGACCCGGAATCCGGGGTTCATAAACGGCGGCGGTTCGAGCCAGTAGCCTTAACCCCTGAACCCCGAACCCTTCCCTCTCCCGACGCCCCGCCCGGGGGCGAGTGGGCGGAGACGGATTTCAGGCGGTTGAATTATGTGAACGGGGTGAGTGAAGTGGAGGCTATCCTGCACACCGGGCGCCTCCATCAGATCCGGGCGACGCTTCATTCGCTGGGATTTCCGGTTGTGGGCGACAAGCTTTACGGGCCTGACCCGATGATGTTTGTCCGGTTCTGCACCGATTCTCTAACGGCGGAGGATCGGCGGCTTCTCCGGATGGATCGCCAGGCTCTTCATGCCATGGAATTGGAATTCAGGCATCCCGGCACGGATCAGCTCATGCGTTTTGAAGCGCCGCTACCACCTGACATGGCCGCCATAATAGTTACTTAAGGAGCCCGACTTCCCTTAAGCATTCTGCCAGTTTCGCTTTATTGGCGTCAGTGGTCTCGCAGAGCGGAAGGCGGTAGGTTTCCTCAATCAGTCCGGCCATGGCCATGGCGGCCTTGATCGGGATGGGGTTGGTGTCGATGAAAATGTCCGTAAAGACCCGGTAATACTTCATATGGAGTGCGAGCGCCTCGTTCCACCGTCCGGCAGCGGCGGCATGAACCATGTCGGCTACGGCCTTGGGCGCGATGTTGGAGGCGACACTGATGATTCCCTTGGCACCCAACGACATCATGGGGAGCGTCAGGGAGTCGTCGCCCGACAGCACGGTGATGGTGCAGGCCCGCAGGATCTGGCTGACGCGATCCACGCTGCCACCGGCCTCCTTTACGCAGACGATTTTCGGGTGTTTAGACAGGCGGGCGATGGTCGCCACATCAATTTCCCGGGCCGAGCGGCCGGGGACATTGTACAGCACGACCGGCAGGCCGAGATCGGCCACGGCGGAGAAGTGGCGGTAGAGCCCCTCCTGATTGGGCTTGTTGTAGTAAGGGGTCACCTGGAGCGTGCCGTCCGCCCCGGCCGAAAGGGCATGTTTTGTCAGTTGTATGGCCTCGGCAGTCGAGTTGGCGCCGGTTCCGGCGATGACCTTGATTTTGCCCTTGCAAGCCTCGATGGTGACCTCCACGATTTTTTCATGTTCGTCGAAATCGACTGTGGGGGATTCGCCGGTGGTGCCCACGGGGACAATCCCGTCAATTCCGGCCGCGATCTGCAGGGCAATCAGTTCGCGAAGTTTTCCATAATCCACCTGGCCATCCCGGTTGAAGGGGGTGACAATCGCTGTATAGGCGCCTGTAAACATGATGCTCTCCTTGGCGGAATAATCACCGCCACCTAACGTTCAGATTTCTGATATCACAAGCTCTCGCCGCGCACAATATCTTCCCATGTTTCACGCTGGCGAATGGGTGTGGCCCGGGTGCCGTCCACCATCACCTCGGCGGCGCGCGGACGGCTGTTGTAGTTGGACGACATGGAAAACCCGTAGGCGCCGGCGCTCAGGGCGACCACGAGGTCGCCCTGCTTCACATCCGGAAGTTCCCGATCTTGCGCCAGGAAGTCGCCTGACTCACAGATCGGGCCGACCAGGTCGCCGGTGACGGTCTTGTCCGTGGCGGTGACCGGAAGGATCTCGTGATGGGCCTGGTAAAGGGCCGGACGGATCAGGTCATTCATGGCCGCATCCACGACGATGAATTTCTTGAAATGGCTGTCCTTTACATATTGTACTCGGCAGACGAGGATTCCGGCGTTCCCGACGATACTGCGGCCGGGCTCCAGCCACACCTGCAGGCCCAGTTCCTTGAGGGTGGGCAGCAGGGCGGCGGCGTACACCTTCGGGTCGAGGGCTTTCTGATCGGGTTTGTAGTTGATTCCAAGTCCGCCGCCGATGTCGAGGTGACGGAAGGTCGGGTATTTGGCTTTCAGGGTTTTGCAGAAGTCCTTCACCTTTTCAAGCGCCTCGCCGAAGGGTTCGGCGCTGAGGATTTGTGAGCCGATGTGCATATGTAGCCCGGCGATTTCGATGTTCGGCAGACCGGCGGCCAGTTCATAGGCCTGCAGGGTGCGGGCGAGGTCGAGTCCGAACTTATTTTCTTTTTTTCCGGTGCTGATGTACTTGTGCGTCTTGGGATCCACATCCGGGTTCATGCGGAAGGCGATCCGTCCCTTGACGCCGAGATGTTTGGCGCACTCGGAGATGCGGGCGGCCTCAGGCTCGGACTCGCAGGTGAAGAAGGCGATTTGTTCCTTCAGGGCGTATTCAATTTCCTCGCGGGTCTTGCCGACGCCGGCGAAGACGATGCGATTGGCTTCCGCCCCGGCACGAAGCACTCTGAAGAGTTCACCGCCGGAGACGATATCGAATCCCGCGCCTTCCTGGACCAGGGTTTTGATAATGGCGATATTGCTGTTGGCCTTCACCGAGTAGCAGATCATGGGTTTCACGTCGGCCATCGCGGAGGCAATGGCGCGGTACCGGTCCCGGAGATGATTCTTGCTGTAGACATATAGCGGTGTGCCATAGCGAAGCGCCAGATCATCCACTGAAACTCCCTCGGCGAATAATTTTCCAGACTGATAAGTAAATGCCTGCATAACGTCCTTACTGTTTCGTTTTGTAATCGTGAATAGCTATCACAAAGAGGTGGAGGATGTCAAAAACTGCGGACATTGCCTCGCCGGCAGCTGAAGGGCGGGCGGATTTGCCGTATGATTTGCTCGGTGTATCAATAGCCAGGTAATGATGAAAAATTCCAGGGAAAATGCGGCTGAGTCGACAAGGACGCCGTCTGGACTTTTGAAGGCGCCTGGTTAGCACTAACCACCCTGGAATCAAACAAGACCGTGATATTGGCTTGCCTTGTCATAATCTTGGTGATAAACGAGTTAATCATGAGTGATTTCGTTAGTATGCGCGTTATTGCGGAGGCGGCTGGAGTGAGTAAGGCGGCGGTGTCGCGGGTCATTAATGGTCGTCCGGCCGGGATCCGTATCTCGGCCACGACACGGGATCGGATCCTTGCGGCGGTGCGTCAGTTCGGTTACCAGCCGACCCGGTTTGCCCAGGATCAGGCTCCGCGAAGACAGGCCACCATCGCGCTGGTTCTCGCCTCCGGCGGCATCGACGCGTCGTCGGCACACCTTCCGGCGATTGATGCAGTCGTCACCGCCAACGGGTACCGGCTCCTGCTGGCCATTCTCCCGGCCGCCGATTCCGCCGCCGCCCGGGAACGGGTCGCCGCACTTCTGAAGGATGGCGTCGCCGGTTTTCTTTGTGTCCCCGCCGTCATGCCGGTGGTGGTTGATCGCGTTGCCGGAGCCTGCCCGGTGGTGGCCGTGGACGCAGTGGGCGGCGAGACCATTCTCCGGTTGCTGGGCGTTGACATCCCGGTACCCGTGATTCCGCCGCCGGTAATTCAGCAGGTTCCCGTGGTCGCACCACCAGTAACTCAACCAGTTCCTGCGATTTCTCCGCCGGTAATCAAGCCGGCTGCTTCTGTAGTAGCCGCCGTCCCCGGCGGCACCGTCCCTGAGCCAATACCCCCGGTGATTCCGTTGCCCCCAGCGCCCACTCCCGTGGCGGCACCGTCCCCCATCCTAGAAACGCCGTCCGACACTCCCGTTGGTGTACCGGCTTCAGCCGGCGTCTCCAACGAGCCCACGCCCGTACCAGTCCCCGAACCAGCAGTCATCGAGCCCCCACTCGTCGCGCCGGTGACCGAACTGAACATCACCGACCCAGCGTCCCTCCCAGCACCTGACCCCCAGCCACTGCCTGACCTCGTTGTCAGTGAACCGGCTTCGGTTCCCGAGCCAATCCCGGTGCCTACTCCCGAACCTTCAGTTATCGAACCCCCGCCCGTGATACCCGATCCTCCCCCTGCCGAGATTACTCTAGATCCCATCCCCGAACCGCTGGCCGACACCCCCGCTGGTGTACCGGCTTCAGCCGGCGTCCCTGCCGAGCCCATACCAGTTTCTGAGTCGGCTCCACCAGTAGCCGAGCCCATTCCGCCAGCTCCAGCGCCAGAACCTGTTCCGGCACCGGTTCCCGCTCCAGCCGCCCCTATCGAGCCCCCGCCGGTAGCGGATCAGCCTGCGATACCAGCCCCAGTGCCTGAGCCGGAGCCGCCGCCTATTGAACCCATCACGGCCCCATCGCCCATTATCGACCCGGTTCCCGAGTCATTGCCGTCTGAACCCGAACCTGTGGTGGAATTGCCAGTGGACAAGCCTGAGGATCCCGAAGGGCACTGCGAAGCCGAAAAAGATGTCTCGGTAATTTGAGAATTATGGCAATATGAGGATTAAAGGATGAACGGAAAATCTAAAGAGCTTTATATCATTGGCGGGTCGAACGGGGCTGGCAAAACCACCTTTGCCAAAGAGTTTTTGCCCCGATAAGGATGAAGGCGGCGGTGTCGAGGTATATAATCCGATGCTGTATCAAAGCTTGATGACGAAATGGAGCATATAATGAAGCAGGAATCACAGGAACAGACCCTTACGGAGAAAGCGGTCAGGGCTATGAAGGACGCCGTGCGCGGTGTCGTGGAGGATCATCGCCGTCGCAAGCGCCCCCTGACGACCTGGGAGAATGGCCAAGTGGTTTACCGTGATCCCGTGAGCGGACAAACCGTCCGCGAAGATTCCGTGCCGTACGGAAAAGGATGAATTCTTAATGTTGCTTTGCACCGTCAAGGCGGTTTGCCGCCGAAACAATGGCGCAATGGAGACGTAACGTCATGAGTGCAGTCAAACAGACCTTCAATCCTGACTATGCGGTGCATCCGGGGGCGATTCTGGAAGAGACATTGGAAGCACGCGGTTTGACGAAGAAGGATACGGCAAGCCGCTGCGGCATATCGGCCAAGCATTTGAACCAGATACTTCACGGGAAAGCGCCGGTACTGCCGGACCTGGCAATCAGTCTGGAGCGTGTGCTGGGAGTCGCGGCGGATCTCTGGACGAATCTGCAGTGCCAGTATGATCTGCACCAGGCCCGCGTTGGTGCCTGCCGGGTGCCCTAAGGCATTATTTCCAAGATCGAAAGAAATCTTCAACAGCGAACTTTCCCTAAAAAGGTTATTTGCGTTACGGTGAGTACTGGCTGGCCCGGGATTTGCAAGTCTTGCTCGAATATACGCAATGGCGAAATTTTGAGCTGGTCATTGAAAAGGCGAAAGTCTCCTGTCAAACCGCAAAGCAGAATCCGGACC
>CAJBSZ010000009.1 GCA_903958395.1 uncultured bacterium
CGAAATGAAGTCGCACGACGGTATAGCCCTTTGGGCCAATTCTTGTCCCGTATGTCATTGAAATATGACACATCATTGTTCACGCCGATACTCTTGCTCTTGTAACGGGATTTCCTCAATCTGGTAACCCATCGTTTCGTATGCCTTCCGCCGCTTCCTGCACATCTTGAGCATGACAGGCGATGATGCATCCACGTAGTCGAAGATTCTCACATCGTGTTTGTGTTCAGATGCACGGTGGAGGCGGCCGGCGTACTGAATCAGCCGCCCTTTAAAGGAAATCGGGCTGGCAAGCACCAACGTATCAAGCGCCGGCAAATCGAAGCCCTCGCCGATCAACGATCCGGTGGCAAAGATGCATACACCATGGTCCGTCTGGCATGCTTCGATAATGGCAGCATGAGTTGATCGACGGGCTTTGATACCCATCTGGCTGTCAAGTTTGAAGAGTCGACCATCATAACCATCGCGTGCCAGTCCATCCGTCACCCGTCGCTGTAGTTCGTCCACGTGATCCGTTCGGTCGGCGAGAACGAGCACGCGGCGATCTTGCCTGATCGCCGTGACAATGTCCGACGCAATGACTGCGGTCCGCGTCGCATTGTGGGCGAGCAACTCGGCAAGGACGTGGTAGGCGGGCTTTTCGCCATGCTCCGGTGGAATTCCGAAGCCGGTTGTTCGCATAACAACGACCTTCCCAAGAGTCGGCCCTGCTGCGTCAGACGTGAAACGGATAGGGCCACATTGGTGCAAAAGGATTCGTTCCATGCCATCCTGCCGGTATGGCGTGGCTGTCAGACCAAGAAAGTAACGAGCCTTGAAGGTCTTAAGCACTCCCTCGAACGACGGGGCTGGTATACGGTGACATTCGTCCACAATAATATGAGCATACCGGGCGGCAAGCACCTGCAGGTCCGGGTTCTTGGCGAGAGACTGAATCATGGCAATGTCTATCCTGCCGTGTGGATTCTGCTTGGTCCCGGCAATGACGCCCACCTCAACATCCCCGAGCGTCATAAACTGCTGGAGGCGGGCCTTCCACTGATCCATCAGCGGCTGACGGTGCACGATGATGAGCGTCGGCGCCTTGCGAGCGGCAATCATGGCGCAGCCCAATACCGTCTTTCCTGTTCCGGGGGGCATGACAACGATGCCAATGTCGTGCATTCTCATGGCCGCTGCGGCCGCGGCCTGCTCGTCGGTCAGTACTCCAGTGAACTCGACCTTCAGGCCTTTGCGGGTCGTGCGACAGTCCTCAATGGTCAGACAAGCCCCAGCCTTTTCCAATAGAGCGGATGCTCTCTCAATCAGTCCGCGCGGCAGGATGATCTCCGTCTCGCGCAACTCCCCGGCAAAGATAAACCGCTGCAATGGATACGTGGGCAACCGCATACGCTGCATCTCGTAGAACTTCGGATTGGGAAATGTCGCCAGCCGTCGGAGCCGTGTGATGAGGCCAGCGGGTAACCCGGGCAGCGGAATGTGGACCTGTTCACCCCTGATCACCGTGATCTCCAGTGGGATAGTTAGTTTGGTGACCTTCTCTTCTCTTTCGATCAGTGCCCGGTCCGTCTCAAGAGCAAGGTCCACTCGCTCATCAGCGTTCTTGGGCGCTACCAGTGTCTCGCGCACAAGTGATCGGAGTTCCTGAGAAGAGAGGCGCCGGACGCCAGCCAGATAGGTCCACTGGTTGGGATAAGGCTTCATGTCGTCATCCACAAAGACGGAATTGCCGGCCTCGCGGGGCCCCTTCTGAAGAGGCAAGGCGATCAGATTCCCAAATCCATGCCGAGTGGTAGGCAGGTAGTCTTGACTTGGAAAGAACCGATCAAAGGATCTCACACTGAGAACGTGTCGCTGTTCCGTTGTCCGTGCGAGCA
>CAJBSZ010000010.1 GCA_903958395.1 uncultured bacterium
CAAGGCTCTGTGGGAGGGGCGCTGTGCGCCGCGATCTTCCTCCGGGAGCCTGTCTAGTCCCTGTCGCGGCGCACAGCGCCCCTCCCACAGAGAAATAAGTTTGGGATCGAAGAGGTTCCTGCCCCCTCGTCACCATGACTCCGCTCTTGTGATTTTCCTTGAGCCTTTTGTTGCTTGTCGTAATGTACTGGACAACTTATCCAAGAACAGGGATTGGCGTGTGACTTTGAAAAACAGGAAATATAAAAAGGTGGGCGTCTTGAAGGGCGGCCCCTCATCGGAAAGGGAAATTTCCCTGAAATCCGGGGCGGCCGTGGCTAAAGGTCTTAAGGCTGCAGGGTATGAGGTCGTTGAGGTGGATATTCAGGGCCGGTCATTGGAGCTGCCTGAACCCGTCGAGGCGGTCTTTATCGCGCTCCATGGCGAATTCGGCGAGGACGGCCAAATCCAGAAACTGCTGGAGGCGCAGGGTATTCCTTATACCGGCTCCAACCCCGCCGCCAGTCTTGCCTCATTTGACAAGCGGCTCAGCAAGGATATCTTCGTTAAAGTGGGCATCCCCACCGCCGCCTATGAGGTTCTCGGGCCGAATGACACCTTAAGCCTCCCCTATCCAGTCGTCATCAAGCCGCCCTGTCAGGGCTCAACCATCGGAATCTTCAAGGTCAATGGCCCGGGCGAATGGGAGGCCGCGTTCCGGAACTCCCTCCGCTACGACGGCGAAGTCCTGGCCGAAGCCTTTATTCCCGGCCGGGAACTGACGGTCGGCATCGTGGGCAACACGGCTTTCCCGGTGATTGAAATCCTGGCCCCGGACGGCTGGTATGATTTCACCGCCAAATACGGGAAGGGACAGTCCCGTCATCTCTGCCCTGCCCCATTGGATTCCGCCCTCGCCGAAAAGGCCAAACGAATAGCCCTCGATACCTTTCAGGCACTGGGTTGCCGCGGACTTGGTCGCGTGGACTTCCGCCTGACGGATGCCGGGGAACTGTATGTTCTGGAGCTCAACAACATTCCCGGATTCACGGAAACCAGTCTGCTCCCGGAAGCGGCACAGGCCGCCGGCATCGGCTTCGCTGAGTTGTGCGCGACAATTATGGAAATGGCCAGGGTCGGTTAAGGAATACACATATGTGGTTCGGCAAATCAAAAAATGAGGGCGGGAACAACGAACGCAAGGGCGGCTCCGCAAAAGGCAATGCCCGGCGTGACCAGGCTCCAGGAATGCAGCCGCTTCCCAAAATAGTCTGGATTCCCCTCGCCGGAATCCTGGCCATCGTGGTGGGCGCGCTCCTGACCTGGAAAATCGGAGCCATCCTGTTCTGGGAAAATCCGTACTACACCATCAAAACCCTCGAAATCCATGTGGATGGCCCGACCATCACCGCCAGCCATGTCCGGGAATACATGGGCGTATGTGAAGGCACCAACTTGTTTTCCTCGAACCTTCAAGTATTGCGTTCGAATTTTCTCAAAAAAACACCCATTGCCAAATCCGTCACGCTTCGTCGGCGCCTGCCCGACACCCTGATCGTTGATATCATTGAGCGAATCCCCCTGGCTCGCCTGGGCCGATGGGGCGCCCTCGCTGTCGATCGAGAAGGCCGCGTCTTCAGCCTGCGGGCGGGTAGCCGTGAATATCCCGTCATCAGCGGCTGCTCCAATCAAAACCTCAAACCGGGTGCCATGGCTGATCAAAGCGTTATGAACGCCATCGAAGTGGCGGATGCCTGCAACCGGACTAAGGTCGGCGAGCGCGTCAAGATCGCCTCGCTGAATGTCTCTCAAAAGCAGTACATCGACCTCTATCTTGCCGCAGGCGAGCGAATCAAGCTGGGCTGGCCGGATATGGAGTCACCCCAGCCGGATGTGCGCCAGCGTGTGGACCGTAAACTGGGCGCCCTGGCCGGGGCGCTCAGGGCCTCTGAGGAACGCGGTCGCCGACTGGTCAACCTGGATCTCACTTTCACAGACCAGTATGTTCCGGGGCAGGAGTATTAGGAGAGGGAATAAGGGTTCAGGGTTCAGGGTTCAGGTGGTTTGGCATTGAAATCGAGTCCTAATTCGGGGAGAGTGAAGGACTTTTTTGGGAATGTACTGAATTATGGGATTGGCTCCAATAGTCGCATTGGAAATCGGAACCTCGAAAGTCATCGCCCTGGTGGGCGAACTTCGGGAGGAAAACCACATCGTCATCACCGGCATGGGGGAACACAGTTCCTCCGGGGTCCGCAAGGGCGAGATGGTGGATTTCGAAAACGCCCGGATCTGCGTCAAGGAAGCGCTGGGTGCCGCTGAGGAAACCGCACAAGTCGCCATTCACCAGGTTCATCTCGCCCTGTGCGGCGGCAATATCCAGAGTCTGGTGAACCGGGGAACCATTCCCATCACCAACACCAAGGAGGGCGTGACCCAGGACGATGTGGAACAGGTGACGGAACTCGCGCGCTCCGTCACCCTGCCCCCCGACCGCCAGGTGCTCCACTCCATCGGACAGATTTTTTATGTGGATGGCGAACGGGTGGCCCGGCCGGATCATTTCGACTGCTCCACGCTGGCGCTCGACATGCTGTTGCTCCACGCCCAGAACAACCACCTGCGCAATACCGTCCGCCTGCTGCGTAACGACCTGAATATTGATGTGGCGGATACCGCCTTCGGGGGACTCTGCTCCGCCCTCGCCGTGCTGACCCCCGAGCAGAAGGAAGGGGGCGTGCTGGTGATCGACCTCGGCGGAGGCACAACCACCTTTACCGCCTACGCAGGAGGGATTTTCGCCGCCGCCGGCGCGTACGCCATCGGAGGGGATCACGTCACCAATGATATCGCGCTGGCCTTCAATGTCCCCCGCTCCCAGGCTGAGCAGCTGAAAAAAACCGATGGGAACGCCATTGCAGAAACCCCGGACACCCGACCGCCCCGCATTGCGTTGCCCGCCGAGGTCGGCTATCCCGGCCGTAATGTCAGCCTGTCCGGCCTCCAGACGGTCATCCATTTACGCATGAGCGAAATTTTCCAATTGATCCTGCGGGATATCGAGCGCCGGGGGATTGGCCACCAGATTGGCGCGGGCGTGGTTCTGACGGGCGGCGGTGCCCAGATGAAGGGATTGATTAAACTCGCCGAACGGATTTTCAGAACCCCCTGCATGGTGGGCCGGCCCATGGGCTTCAGCGGCCTGGCGGCGGCAACCGAAAAGCCGGAGTGCTCCACCACCGCCGGATTACTGCGCTACGCATTCAAAAACGCAACCGGGGGACGCCGACGACGGCCGGTCCTGGAATCACTGATCAGCATGTTTACAGGACGTTGAAGCGGGAGATCATCAGGCATGAGAAGGGTTGACAACACCATGACCACGGCACGCATCAGCGTGGTCGGAGTCGGCGGCGGCGGCAGCAATGCGGTTGACAGCATGGCGTCCCACTGGGAAAACGGCCCCTCCCTGATTGCCATCAACACCGACGGACAGGCCCTGGGTGCCACCCGGTCCGCTACACGGCTCCAGATCGGCGAACCCCTGACGCGGGGAATGGGTACGGGCGGCGACGCCAAGATCGGCAAATTGGCGGCAGATGACGCCTTCGAGTCGCTACAGGGCTTGTTCCGGGGCATGGATCTTGTTTTTGTGGTCACGGCACTGGGCGGGGGCACCGGCACCGGTGCCGCTCCTGTCGTGGCACGATCCGCTCATGAAACCGGAGCCCTGGTGATCGCCTTCGCCACGCTCCCCTTCCAGTTCGAGGGCGAGCGCCGTATGGCCCAGGCCCGGCAGGGCCTGATTGAATTGCAGGATCAGGCCGATGTGGTGATCGTGATCCCCAACCAGGCACTCTTCGCCGCCGCAGGCCCGGACGCCACCGCCGGGGAAGCGTTCCGTCAGGCCGACTATTTCCTGGGCATGGGAGTTTTCGCCATCTGGAAATTGCTCACCCAACGCGGCATCATCAATCTCGATTTCGCCACCCTTCGCATGGTAGCCCGGTGCAGCGGAGGAACCAGCGTGTTCAGCTATGGCGAAGGCAAAGGCCCCACACGTGTCGCCGATGCGATTGAGGCCGCCCTCCACAGTCCCCTTCTGGATAACGGGAAAGCCCTGGCCGAATCGGAATCCATCCTGGTCAGCATCCTCGGCGGACCCGATATGGGGGTCCGCGAAGTGGAAAGTATCATGTCCGCCATCGAAGGCGTCGCGCGAAAAGAGGCCCACATCCACATGGGTACCGCCATTGACGACTCCTGGCAGGATACCCTTGCAATCACCCTCGTGGCCTCCCGCTTCTGGCGCGGCGAGGATGAAGCCGATGACAGGACGCTCGCCGATCTCTCCGAAGAGGAGGGCGCAACCGTCACCGCCGCAACCCCAAAGAAAAAAAAGAAAGGCGGAGCTACTCAGCCCCAACTGATCCTTGAAAGCATCAGCAAGGGTATTTTCAAGGATGTGGAACCTACCATTGTGGATGGCGAGGACATGGATGTCCCCACGTTCATCCGGCGTCGTATTTCCGTGGATAAATAATGAAACACATCCTGATCCAATTCAAAGGGAACGAAAATCACACCCCGCTCATCCAGTTCATCAAGTACGGGATTGCCGGAGTGCTTGCTACGCTCGTCCATATAACCCTCTTCTACTTGATGGCCTTGCAACTGCTTCCGGCCCTGAACCAGCATGATGTCATCGCCTCCCTGCTGCACCTCACCGTCCCGGAAGTGTCCCACGCCATCCGGGCCCGCAATTCGATGATTGATAACGCCGTCGCGTTTTTATTTTCAAACCTCACGGCATACATCCTCAATATTATCTGGGTGTTTGAACGCGGCCGCCACCACCCCGTCCTGGAGTTCCTGTTCTTCTTC
Source organism: uncultured bacterium (assembly GCA_903958395.1). Taxonomy (GTDB): domain Bacteria; phylum Verrucomicrobiota; class Kiritimatiellia; order CAIKKV01; family CAITUY01; genus JAABPW01. The sequence continues at coordinate 4,864 of CAJBSZ010000010.1, forward strand.
GGCGTCTCAGGCATCAGCATCGTGATCGGAAGTAGCCTGATGGGCTTCCTGATCCACAGTTTTGGAATGACGACCACCTCCGCATTCTCGGCCAATATCATAGTCTCACTGATGATCAATTTCTTCCTGCGCAAGCATGTTATTTTCAAGGACTAGCGCCCCCTCCATGAACTCTTTTAGAAAACTCGCCGTGTGGCTTTCCACCGGGTTCGGACTGGGATACAGCCCCATTATTCCGGGAACCATCGGCTCCCTTCCCGGAATCCCTCTGGTCTGGGCCATACAATACGCGGGACGCGGATTGGGTCATGAGATCGCCTTTCACATCGCCGCCGCCACCGCGCTCGCCCTGCTCGCCATTCCCCTCTGTTCAGCCGGAGAGCGGGCAGCAGGCCACAAGGATCCTCATTGCGTGGTCGCGGATGAATACCTGACCTTCCCCATCAGCATGATCGGAATTCCCTTTTCCCCTCTCATGATCGCCATCGCCTTTGTCACCAACCGCATCCTCGACATCGTGAAGCCCTGGCCCGCCCGGCAAATCCAGGTGTTGCCCGGCGGCTGGGGGATCACCCTGGACGACGTGTTTTCCGCCACCTACAGCCTCGCGCTGAACCATCTCGCCCTCTGGGCGCTCACTCGCGCCGGCATTTGATGCGGCAGTTCCTCATCAACGGATAACGCGCACAGCGGCTTGTCAGGTGCGCGATAGGGGACGCTCAGGGTGGCAATGTTGTGGTTCTGGCCGGGATCAGTTTTGATGTCATAGAGTTCCCCGTCTTGATTGCCCCGAACCAAACTGCATTGGCTATTGCGGATGCTGCAGTCTCCGGCTCTTGATCGTCTGCCTCAGGCGTTGTAGATCTGACCATTCCGGTAGGCGGCCCACGCCGTTTCAAACCAGGCATCGCTCTCCGTCATTGCCCGACGCGGTACCCAGCTGGAAACTACCTTGTCATCAAGAGAGGCAATGGTCTCCAGCACCTTATCCCGGAACGACGTATCCTCCGCCGCAAAACTCCATTGCGCGGCATCCAATTTCCCATGGGCCCGCTGCCCATCGGGATCAAGCACAATGCACGACCCACGGCTTCCCACACCGCTTTCGATGGCGAACAACACCGCCTCGATATAGACCGCATGGGCAAAACACAACTGGCGGTTCCGCAGCGCCTCGCGGACATCGGACGGCGTCGTTCCCCCACACCCAGCACTGGATAACCGCTTCCACTGCGCCCAGGCATCGGTCTGCGCCATCTTCAGTTCGTCCTTGGAACGGATAGGTGCAGCCGCGCGACTCATGCGTTTCTGGAGCTCTCCGCGTTCCGCCTTCCAATCCGTGGCCGCATGCTGACCGAGTAAAGGGGCGATTTCCTTCACTGCGCCCGTGGCGGCCACGAGAAAACTCTCCGGCTTGCTGGTCCAAGTGTTGTAGCGCGCCGCGATGTAGTCGGCCACACGAAACCCACCCACCTGGCCGGAGTTCAGCGCCGACCCACCGGGGCGATAGACGCCATGCGAACCATTGACTTCCCCCACCGGGAAAAGGTGCTTCATGTTCGTGGATTCCCACCACAGGTTTCCTGCCAGTCCCCCGTTGTTGTGCTGGGCACACACAGCAATCTCGAGAGGCTCAGTCGTGACATCAATGCCATGATCCTTGTAGAGCTCGATGGCGCCCGGGTTCATCGTCTGAAGGCGCGCAACCGGCGTCTCCAGCAGGGCCTTGGAGTTCGTCAGGTACTGCAACGCTTCCGCACTCAGATCCTCGAACCGGAACCCCTGCGGGTTTGCACGAAAATCCAGAAATACCCTTCGTCCTCTTAGAACCGTCTCGATATACACCAAAATGTCCACAATCGAGGAACCTCCGGTGATCTTGCGTGAATCGAACGGCCACTGATATCCTTTGAGGAATACCATGGAGTTCATCGCACCTACCGAGTCGAAATACTCCCCCATGAATTCACGGGCATCGCTCTTGCCATCAGCCGCCGTGCTGATGAACTTCGGAACCACCTGCATGTAGGTGCCCGATACATTCCATCTGAACTTGATTGAAGCTAAACCATACTGCGATTCCGGCAAGTTCTGTGCCGCCGCCCCCGCCATGAGTCCGAGGCCAATCGCGCCGGTATGGACATCGGGATAGACGCTGGTCTTGTACAGGCCGCCCGGCCCGCCGACCGCAAACACCACGTTCTCAGCCTCATACAGCTCAAGGGCACCCTTCTCATCGAGAGCGGCCGCTCCGACCACCCGCTTCTGATCGCCTTCCCCGGAGGTCAATAGTGACACCACCACACGCCCTTCGCGGATAGGGATCTGGCACCGCTGGACTTCCTTGATCAAAGCCCGGCACATGTCCCGGGAAGTGTAAGGGCCAATGGACGTTGCTCGCTGACGTGGATCATGGTCGGTCTTATATCCAACAAACTGGCCATACCGGTCCTGCGGGAACGGCACCCCCATATTGACAAGGTTCAGGAATGCCCGGGCTGACAGGCTGGCCTCAACCAACGCCAGGTCGCCATGCATGCTGCCACCGGCCATATAGGTTTCCGCCATGACTTTCGGGGCATCGGTATCGGCACCGCACAGGGCCAGCTTGTAGTAGGTCTGCTTGTCGCTGCCGGTGTTGATCGAGGTGCCCATCTGGAGCCCCTCGGTGACAATCACCACATCCTGGACACCCTTGCGATTCAACTGGAGCGCCGCGTTGAGCCCGGCGGCGCCACTCCCGATCACCAGTGTATGGACGCGGCAAACGGGCACTTCCTTGATGCCGTTGACCGGCTGGTCGAGTTTTAAAGTTTCAGTCTGCATAATGTTTCCTCATTACAGCCTCTGGAGCGTTTGTCCGCCATCCACCATAATGACCTGGCCGGTGGAATAGGCAATGTCCCCGCGCACCATCATGGCGGCAGCCTTTCCGATATCGGACGGATATCCCCAGCGGGACTGGACGAGCAGCCCTTCGCCGATCAACTTGTCGTATTTCGCTGTTACCGTGGAGGTCATGTCGGTCTTGATGATGCCGGGCCGGATCTCGTACACCGGGATATCGAACTCGCCGAGCCGGGCCGCAAACAGCTGGGTGGCCATGCTCACACCGGCCTTTGAGATACAGTATTCCCCGCGCGACACCGACGCCACGGTCGCGGATACCGAGGAGATGTTGATGATACAGCCAAAGAACGACGTATCCGCCTTCTTCTGTTCCACCATCCAGTTCGCCACCACCTGGGTTAGGAAATAGGGCCCCTGCAGGTTGATCTTGATGAGGCGCTCGAAGCTTTCTTCGGATGCATCGAGGATATCGGCACGCACCTTCGGTGCCACGCCGGCGTTGTTCACCAACACGTTCAGCCGTCCGAACTTCGCCTTGATATCCGCCAGCATCTTCTGGCGCGCAGACGCATCCGTCACATCGGCCCGGCAATACAGCACGTCAGCCCCCAGTTTGCGGAGCTCCGCCATCGCCCCGGCGACAACCGATTCCTCATGGATATCGCACACGACGATATCGTTTCCCTCCTTCGCCAAACATTCAGCAATCCCGAGTCCGATTCCCCGGCCCGCCCCGGTAATAAGAGCCACGCGTCTCACGTTCTGTTTACTCATTTGAACCTCACTCTCCCTTTCGTTGATTCCCCGGATTTACTTCTTCAGTTCCGGGATCTTCACCCAGGCTCGTTTGGCCCAGGATTCGAGCCCCTTCTCGGCGAGCTGGACACCCTTTGCGCCTTCCAGAAGGGACCACCGGAACGGCTCATTCTTGACCACATGGCGCAGGAACATTTCCCACTGCACCTTGAACGCATTATCGTACTCGCGTTGCTCGGGCAGCTTCTGCCAGCCTTCGAAGAAGTTGACCGGCTGGGGCACATCCGGATTCCACGTCGCCCGGGGCGTGGCTCCGTACGGCTGGATCACAACATCGCGCAGACCGGCCACCGCCGAGCCCAGCGTACCATCCACCTGGATCGTCAGGAGGTCGTCACGTCGGACGCGGGTACACCACGAGGAGTTGAAATGGGCCAGAATATCGCCTTCCAGCTCAAACGTGGCATAAGCCGCATCATCGGCCGTGCAAGTATAGGGCTTGCCCTGCTCGTCATAACGCGTCGCGATATGCTTCGCCCCGCGGCAGGAAATGGCCTGAACGCCGCCAAAGACGTTATCCAACACATAGCGCCAGTGGCACAGCATATCCACGATCATGCCGCCCCCATCTTCCTTGCGGTAGTTCCAGGAAGGACGCTGGAGCGGAATCGTGTCGCCTTCGAAAACCCAATACCCGAACTCCCCGCGCACGGAGAGGATTTTTCCAAAGAACCCGCGATGGATCAGCTCTTTCAGTTTCATCAGGCCGGGCAGCCACAACTTGTCCTGCACCACGCCGTTCTTCACGCCGGCTTTCTTCGCCAGGGTGTAGAGTTCATACGCTTCCCTGGTCGAGACCGCCGTGGGCTTCTCGCAATAGATGTGCTTGCGGGCCTTGATCGCCTGTTTCACGGCCTCGACCCGGCGGTCGGTCGTCTGCGCATCAAAGTAGATGATGTTATGCTTGTCGTCCATCGCCTCGTCGAGGTTGGTGGTCCACCGGGTCACCCCGGCACGCCGGGCCAACTGCTGGAGCTTGACCCCATTGCGTCCCACCAGGATCGGATCCGGCATGATGATTTCTGATTCGCTGATCTTGACGCCACCCTGCTTGATAATGGCACAGATGGAACGGAGAAGGTGCTGGTTGGTCCCCATGCGCCCCGTCACGCCGTTCATGATAATCCCGATCGTATGCACTTTCACGTCGCTCATGGCCGTTTTCCTTTTGTGTTACTTTAAAATTCAGGACTTCACATGACCGCCACACCGGCCGCAATGGCCAGTGCATCACGGGTCAGTTTCTCAATCGTCGCCCAATCCTGGGCCGCAATCATCTTCTTCTCCACAATCCACGACCCCCCGATAGCCGCCACGGAGGGACGCTCCAGATAGGTCCGCATGTTGTCGAGGCCAATCCCGCCGGTGGGCAGAAACTTGACACCGGTATGGGCATAGGGGCCCTCCAGCGCCTTGATCATCGTCACCCCGCCCGCCGCTTCCGCCGGAAAGAATTTCAGGATCTTGCACCCAAGACTCAATCCCTTCTCCACATTGGTCGGCGTCATCACACCGGGAAAAAAGGGCAGCCCGAAATCCTGCGCCGCCTTGACGATGGTCTCGTTCAGGCCCGGCGCCACAGCAAATTTCGCCCCCGCATTCACGGCCCGCTTGAGCTGGTCGAGTTCGAGCACCGTACCCGCCCCCACCAGCATTTCGGGGAACGTCTTGGAAATCCGACGGATGGATGCTTCCGCCGCCGACGTCCGGAAGGTGATCTCCATGATATCCAGCCCCGCCTTCAGCAAGGTCTCGGCCAAAGGTTCAGCCTGGTCTTCCTGATCCAACACCACGACCGGCACAATGCGCTTAGCCGCAATTCTCGCCAACATATCCTGATTCATATCGCTCATAGTTGCTCCCTTACCGAATGACCCGTGCCCCTTTGCCCTTGATAATCGCGTCCACTTCCTTGACGGTCACCATGCTGGTATCGCCAGGGGTAGTCATGGCCAAGGCGCCATGGGCCGCTCCGTACTCAACCGCTTCCTGCGGCGTCTTCCCCGACAGGAACCCGTAGATCAAGCCAGAGGCAAAGCTGTCGCCACCGCCTACCCGGTCAAAAATCTCCAGATTCTCACGCATCATGGAGTGATAAAACTCGCCGTCGGCATACACAATCGCCGCCCAGTCATTGACCGTCGCGGTCTTGGCATTACGCAGGGTTGTGGCCACCACCTTGAAGTTGGGGTACATCTTGGTGACGTCCGCAATCATTTTTTTGAAGTTCGCGGGATCGAGATTCGAGATATGGGCATCCAGCCCCGGGACTTCAAAACCCAGGGCGGCTGTGAAATCCTCCTCGTTTCCTATCATCACATCCACCAGGGAAGCGATCTTGCGGTTCACCTCAACGGCCCGCTTGGTGCCCCCTTGCGATTTCCAAAGCGACGCCCGGAAATTGAGATCGTAGGAAATGATCGTCCCCGCCGCCTTCGCGGCTTCCATCGCCTCGAGGGTCAGATCGGCGGTCGTCTCGGAGAGAGCTGCAAAAATCCCGCCGCAGTGCAACCAGCGGGCACCTTCTTCATTAAAGATCTGCTTCCAGTTAATGTCGCCCGGCTTGAGTTGGGAGGCCGCGGAATGGCCACGGTCTGAGCAACCGACAGCGGCACGCAGACCGAAACCGCGTTCGGTAAAGTTCAAGCCAACACGATTGTCGCGCCCAATACCGTCAAAGGGCAACCACTTCACATGCGAAAGATCCACCCCGCCCTGCAGCATCAGGTCTTCCAGCAGGCGTCCGATTTCATTGTCCGTCACCGCCGTCACCGCCGTTGTCTTTAAGCCAAAACATCGGCGCAGTCCCCGGACCACATTGTATTCACCGCCGCCTTCCCAGACCTTGAACTCACGGGTGGTGCGAATACGCCCGCTCCCCGGATCCAACCGCAACATCACTTCGCCTAACGACACGGCATCCCACTTGCACGACTCATTCGGTTTAATTTTCAGACTCATGGTGCTTCTCCTTAAAATTCCAAGATTATCCCACCGGTTTTTCTGTGCATTGCGGATAGGCGCCGGCAGGCAGGGCTGGGACCTCAACGCCCGCCTTCGGGAGCGTTCCCGCCAGTTCCTGTTGCCAATGTGCCACATCGCCCGCCGGACCATAGCAATAGATCATCTTCAAGGGCATCGACCCCATGTTTGAAATCTGGTGAAACACACCGCAGGGAATGTAGGCCGCCTGCCCCGAAGTCAAAGTCTGGCGCTCCGTCCCAAGGCACATTTCCGCAGTCCCCTCGATCACAAAATAGACCTCTTCCTGTTCCTGGTTATGCCAGGGGACCTGGCCTCCATTGGGCTCGAGGGTTACGAAGCCGAGGGCAAAGTTTTTGGCCTGTATCGCCGCCGCGCCCCCCACCAACTGCTGAGTCCACCGCCGCGCCGGATAGCGCCGCCCTTCAATCGTGTTCAAGTCCGATAGGATCATGTCAGAACCGCTTTCCTTTCTTTAAATGCAAAATCAGGATCTGGCAATTTTCGATCACCTCGTAAGTGTGCGTAAGAATGGCGTCGAACTGGACACATTCGCCCGCTTTGAGCACCTGCTGCTCATGCGGCAGATTCACCCGGATTTTCCCGCGCAACACCCAGCACACTTCATAATCATCCTGATGGAACTCCGGATTGGATACTTGGCCTCCCGCCACTGCTTCACCGAGAAGAGCACGGATATTCCCATAGTGGATATCCCGGAAGGTGAAGGCGCCGGATTGATGTTGTGTTTCCTTAGAACGATGGGCCGTACGGGACTCGGCAAGCATCAGGAGATCCGTGGCATTCATGCCAAAAGCACGGCCAAGATAGAAGAGCGTGGGCAATTCGGCAGAGGTCTGGTTACGTTCGAGTTTGGAGATCACGGCGGGCGACACGCCGGAACGCACCGAGAGATCCGCGATGGTCAACCCTTCACGTTTACGCAACTGGCGCAATACCGAAAAGTCGTACATCCGAGCCACATCGCCGGGAAATTTTCTTCTGGATTCGTCGCTACTCATAATTCTTCAACGATATATTGGCTCTAACAATACATCGTCGAAGAATATCCGTCAAGAATACTTTATGAAGCATTTATGAGGAATTTCACGAGATGGCGCGCCTGACAGGGGTCGAACCTGTAATCTTCTGATTCGAAGTCAGATGCCTTGTCCATTAGGCTACAGGCGCACAAAAGAAGGATGCACCATAAACGATCCCCTTGAAATTGCCAACAGGAGATTCATTCCACTGCTTGTCACGGCCTTCCGTGATCTGGTATTGTGAGGTCTCAAAGGGGGGGGGATGAAACAGTGACAACACCACGCTTCAGGCACTGGGCCAGGTCATCGGGTCCCAAGGTTGCATCAGGACTGCTGATCGGCTTTGGAATCGTGGCACTGGTGGTCGTACTTTTTCTTAAACCGGGCTTATACGCCATTGGCTTTCCCTTGGGAATCATCCTGATTCTGCTGGGAGCAGCGAGCCTGGCCCTCGCTAACCAGATAGACACCCGCTGATCACTCGGCAATCACGGCATCCATCATCCCGCTTCGCCCCTCCTCGCTCAAGGGCGGGAAATCGAAATGTGTCTCCAGCAGGGCGACGAACTGATCGCAAACCGCCTCTTCATTCTCACCTTCCACACGAACGCGAATGACGGAGCCTTCCTGCAATCCGAGCGATACCAGCGACAGTAAAGACCGCAAATCCGCCTCCCCCGCCTCGGAAAGAACCCGGATCTGCCCGGCATAGCGGACGGCTTCGGTAACAATCCGGGCCGACGGCCTGCAATGAATTCCCTGCCCATTCCTGATCACGGCTGTTTTTTCAATCATACTACCCCCCCCGTAGTTCATCGCCCCCCAGAACCTGACGTACTTTCGCCGCAAGCAACTCCTGGGAGAAAGGCTTCATGACAACCATATCTCGCGCAGGATCCACCCCGTGTTGAATCGCCAGAGCGGCATCAAACCCGGTTACATATAACACCCTGGTAGACGGAGAGAACTCCCGTATCCGATTCACCAAGTCTGCACCGCTCATACCCGGCAGCACCACATCCGCCAGAATCAGGTCAATCCCCCCTTTGTTCTCGCGGCAATACTCCAAGGCCTCGCCAGGAGATCGGGCTTCAATAATCTGGTAGCCCAATCCGGTCAAAACCCGCACTCCAAACCCCCGAACCGTGTCGTCATCCTCTACAATCAGGAGCCGTTCCGTCCCTTTCAAGTCGGCGCGTGGAACAACAGGAGCGGAGATAAGGCTCTCTTGTTTCATCGTCCTGAAATATATCCTGAATTCAGTCCCGGATCCCGGACAGCTGTCCACCTCAACAGCGCCAGCACATTGCCGGACAATTCCATAGACCAGGGAAAGCCCAAGCCCGGTTCCTTTTCCCGCTCCCTTGGTGGTGAAAAAAGGCTCAAAAATATGCTCTTTGACATCCTTAGGCATTCCAATTCCCGAATCACGCACCACCAACATCCCGTAGGTGCCCGGCTCAACCGCCACATGGGTGCGGCAATACGCGTCATCTAGGGTTATTTTCCGGGTCTGGATCAACAAGTTTCCGCCCTGCGGCATGGCATCACGGGCATTGACCGCCAGATTCAGGAGCACCTGCTCAACGCCGCCCAAATCCGCCTCCACGATTCCCGTTTCCGGATCGAGCTTAACATCCAGAATGACATCCTCGCCCAAGGTCCGCTTGAGCAGAAGAATCATTCCCTCCACAGCGTCATTTATATCCAACGGAACAATTTCAAGCTTTTGCTTCCGCCCCACTGCCAGAAGCTGGGTCGTTAATTTTGTCGCCCGTTCGGCGCTATGAAGCACTTCCTTCAAGTCCGTCTGGGCCGGGTGCCCGGCAGGAAGGGACTCAAGGGCGAGGGTTCCGAATCCCAGAATGGAGGTTAACAGGTTGTTGAAATCATGGGCCACTCCAC
>CAJBSZ010000011.1 GCA_903958395.1 uncultured bacterium
CTGCTGCTACCGGGTGTCACGATCACGATGGATTCACCACCCGCACCGATCGTGAGTGCGCCAATCGTTTCGGTGGTGTCGGTGCTGTTTTTTCCCTGGAAGGTCAAATTCCCTCCGCCCAGCGTAACCGTCGCCGCATCATTGATCCGGTCGGCAAGGAAGTTGGCGGTATCGCCAATGACCAATTTCGCGTCATTGAAAACAGCGATCCCGCTGGTGTTGAGAATGCTGCCGTTGGCTCCGTTGACGTTCATTGTTCCACCGTTGACCGTGGTGGCGCCGCTGTAGGTGTTCGCGCTCGTGAGTGTGAGAATGCCACTACCCGCTTTTGTCAGGCCGAATCCACCGCTGATCACGCCACCGACCGTAAGAGTCCGGCTGGCTCCGACGTTCCATGTTTGATTCGCCGCCAAGGCCACAAGGCTGTTGATCGTAAAGTTCAGGGTCGCTACAGACATGTCAATGGCCGTGCCGGACGAGTTCAGCGTCAACGTGTTGCCACTTGATATTGTGAACGCGCTGCTTAGGTCGGCGATCTGAATGCCACCCCAACTCACATCTCCTCCCAGACTCACCGTAAGACCCCCTGTGACGATGCTGTTCCATTTCGCGATGTCCGACGAAGTGGGCGTCGCATTGTTCGTCCAGCTCCCTGGCAGGTTCAAATTACTTGAGTTGTTGGCCTTAACGAACACCGTCTGTGCCTGCGCGCTGGTGGCGAAGACGAGCGCGGCCACCGCCGCAGCCCGCCACGCCCCATCCTGACTAAATCCCATCAGTTTCTCACTCAACTTGCGAATAAACAGATTGATTGCGTTATTCATTCCTGTGTTCATTTGCTTCTCCCCCTCTTTTGCAACTGTGACTGCGACACTCATGTACTCCTCCTCTTCAACTCATCTTATCCCGAGGCGCTCGCAAAACCTCCTTCGTCGGTTCTGCAAGCGCAGTATTCAGAAGCCAGTATTCAGAATCAGAACCCTTTCACTTGAAACGTCTTATCGTATTCTGGCTCCTGACTTCTGGATTCTGAATTCTGATTTCTCTCTTGCAACTCTTGCACCCCATCACTCGAAACCAGCGTCGGATCCAGCGCCACGGTCATGCGCGCTTCGCGGGGATGGTCGAGACGCCAGAGCAAGCGCTCCACGGCCGTACGCCCCACTTGCTCGGCGTGGATGTCAATCGTGGCCGGACGCGGGCTCAGAGGAGCCAGCAGTTGCCGTTCATTGTTACAACCGATCACATCCAGATCTTCGCCGGCTTTCACACCGCGCCGCTGCAGCTCGGCATAGAACCCCGGCACCAGAGTGTCGGCCGCGAGGAAGACGGCTGTCGGTCGGGGATTCCCGGCAAGCAGCCTGTCCACTAGCACACGCATATGTTCGGGATTCGCCTGCATGATGTCTCCGGACATGTCGAGCAACGCCGCATCCTCGAGCTCCAGACTGCTCCCGCCGCTGGCCGCCATAGTGCGCTTGAATACGTCGCCGCGCTCAACGAAGGTGCTCGGCCTTCCGCTCACCACGAAGGCGGCATGACGGTGGTTGCGCGAAAGCAGGTAGTTGGCAGCCAGCGTACCGATCCGGGCATTCGCATAAGTGACGTGGTCCATGAGTCCTTCCGGCTCGATCGAACTCATCACCTGAACGCAGGGAGTTCCCTGCAGACGGCGAACTAGGCGTTCGTCCCGTGCGGAGCCGAAAAGCACCACCCCATCAACCTTTTGAGGGAGCACTTCCATGAGCGTCGGCGCCTCAGGCGGCAAATGCCGCAACACCATCGTCTTGCCGACTTCGGCCAGGGCCGCCTCGACTCCATGGAGCACGTCCATGTAGACCGGCGCATTCAATGCCGCCCGGGAAATCCCCGTCGCAACGAGCGCGATCATGTTGGTACAGCCCGGCGCTGCTTTGGGTCCGCGCGGACGTCCGCCAGGCCTCGGGACATAACCGAGTTGATTGACGGTTTCCATCACTGCCTGCCTGGTTTCCGCCGCCACGCCAGCCTTCCCGTTCATGACCAACGAGACTGTCGTAGGCGATACTCCCGCTTGCC
>CAJBSZ010000012.1 GCA_903958395.1 uncultured bacterium
AGGCCTGAACAAGTTCGTCGGCCGTGCGAACGGCCTGTCCATTGACCTGCTGCACAAGATCCACTTCCATCAAGCCCCGCCGGGAAGCCTCGGAATCCTGCGGAACCTCGATCAGTACCACGCCACCATCTTCTTTACCGACCCCGTAGGCGGAAAAATCTTCACCTTCCAGGGGCTGCAGGCTCGCCCCGAGCCAGACTGGCCGCACGGAGGAAGAGACGCGGGCCGGTTTAGCCGGGGAAGCGTGTTGCTTCGCCGTTGCACTCACAGTTCGCACGACAGGAAGCTGCGGGGTGCGGGCGATCTTCCTGAGCGAGGGCTTTTTCACCCCGAATGCATCCATGGGGAAATTTTTGAACCCGATATCCAAAGCGGGCGAGCCCTCCTTTACACGGAAGTCGCCGCTGGCCGGGTCGACAAACTGAGGATCGCCGAAGATCGAGTCTCCATCCCATCCCAGTGGTTCCGAAATCGCTTTTACGGCTGCCTCGTTCTCAACGAAAAACAGATTCCGATCGACGCGTGCGCCGTCCGCATTGGGCCGTTTGATGCGTGTCGGACGGTGCTGAGACATCAGAATGTTGGCGTAGACCTGATCCCTGCTTCCCTCAAACCAGACGTGCGGGCGCAGACCGCTGTTCACCAGTATGTTGTTCCATGCATGGCGACGGAACCCCTCGCGAAGTTTCAGCCCGCCTGCAAGCAGAAGGTTGTTGTAGATGTCGTAATTGCTCGATCCGTCATCCAGATCGATATCCCAGCCGTGGTCGCAGCGCCAGCGGCTATTGCGGATGACAGAGGTTTTCACGGCATCCAGAAAAGGAAGCTCCGGCTCCTTGTCCACCGCCAACTGCGACGATTTGACATCCTTGCGCCAATAACGGTCACGTCCCCAGGAGTTGAAGGAACCGTGGTCATGTGTCTCCAGCACGGTATCAAATACATCACAACCTTCGATCAGGTGCCCGCCCCAGGTACCTTCGCTCACGTTAATGCCCGCACGGGCGCAGTCGTAGATGGACAGATCGCGAACGGTGATGCCCTGCGCCATGGAGAGCTCCACCCCGGCCGGCTGCCGCTCCACCCGGCCGATCCCGTGAATCAGGCAATTCTCGACGATCGAGTCGGCCGGATAGTTGTCTGTTTTCGGGCCCGGCGTCCGGTCGATTTTGGAAAGGTCGTTGACCTCGTTGTATTCAAACAGCGGATCCCGCACGGCCTTCGGGTCTCCCACAAAACAGACCCCGCTGGCACCCGTGTCGTGAATGTGGCATCCTGCAATCCGAACCCGGCGGTTGTAGTTGTTGACAAAAACCGCGTTCCCTCCGACCTGGTCAAATTCGCAATCGAGAACGCTCACATCCTCGGTTCCGGTCAGCAGGAAGGCCCCGCCGCGATAAATCGTCCAGTCCGAGCGCAACAAAGGTTCCTTGCAATCCATGAAGGTTCGTGCGGCATGGCGGATCGTAAAGCCCTGCAGGGTGATGAATTTGACAGGCGTTTTTTGCGACCCTTGGAATTCGACCAGATGCCGGAGGCGCACCACCTCTACCTTCGCGGCAGACAAATCCGTCCCGGCCACCGGCATGTAATAGAGCGTAGATGTCCCGGCGTCGTGGAACCACTCTCCGGGCGCGTCCAGTTCCTCGACAATATTCTCAACCATACGGAAATCCTTGTGCATTCCCATCTGGCGGTTGTTCTGCCAGCCGCCCTCATAGGTCACATTGCCCCCGGCATCCTTCCCGGTAATGCGGTAGTGATATCCGCCCCACCTGACGCTGTGCATGGCGTGGATATACCCGCCGGCCGGGTCAGCCCAGTTTGCCGCCCGCTCCTTGGAAAAGGCGTCGGCGGCATAGCCCTGATAAGCATCCGTCTTCTTTGCGGGATCGTAGTTCGGATAGCGCGCCATCCGTTGCGCCCTCCCGTTGAGGAAAAGCTGGTCGATCTTCAATCCTTTTGGTGTCTTTGCCTGAAAGATCCCGCTTGCCCTGCGGGGCCTTGGTGAAGCGGGGTCGCGGCACGGCTTCCAGTCCAGAGCGAGCCGGGAGCCGCCACTCAGCACCGCACCGCCTTCATGCGCCGCACGGTAAACAACAGGACATGAGGCGCTCCCGGAATCCTCCGAACCAAACGTCAATGTTTCGGGCAGGTAATACACTCCGTCGGCCACATGCACGGTCACCGCAGTCTTCCCCGCAACCGCCCGCGCCACATCACGGGCTTTTGCGAGCGAGGCAAACGGTTTCTCCTTCGTCGTCCCCGCGAAGGCATCGCTGCCGGCGGGACCCACATAGAACTCCACCTGACTGCCAGCCGCTTCCGGCTTCTGTCCGAATTCAACCGTGTACGTTTCGCCTGCCGCGGACGCAAAGCGGATCCGATCCTGTCCGTCACAGGAGACCTTCACCTTGTTTCCTGCGCTGTCCCTGACCGTGGCGCCTCCGATGAAGGAGCAGTCAACCCGGCACTCGCCGCTGCTTCTGGACAGAATGGAAACCGCTGTTGCTCTTCCATCCTTCCATTTCGCGGAGACCACAAAGTTCCCGCGGGCCACCAGGCCGTCAAATGAACCGGTGCTCCATGCCGCCGGCAACGCCGGCAGAATTTTTATAGACTCCTCGTGACTCTGCAGAAGCATTTCAGCGACGCCGGCCATCGTACCCAGGCTTGCGTCGATCATAAAAGGCGGATGCACCGACCAAAGGTTCGGCAGGGTTCGTTCGCGAATGAAGTACTGATAGACTTCATACGCGTTATCCCCCTCACCAAGCCGGGCGCGGCTGTTCATCCGGTGAGCCAGGGCCCAGCCAGTGGTTTTGTTGCCGCGCAGATCCAGCGTTTTACTTGCAGCCCGCATCCAGTCCCCGTGATCAGAATTAATCAGGGTCCCTGGATAGAGGGGGCAGAGATGGGAAATGTGGCGGTGCTTGGGATCGCCGATATCGCTGTAGTTCGTTTCCTCGCGGTATTCCTTGAGCTGTCCATCCGCGCCGACCTGGACTGGATCGAGTCTGCCAATTTGATCGCGGATCGTTTCGAGGAAGGGCTCTGTTTTGCCCAGCAGGTTGGCCAGGGCGAGCGTGTCGGAGAAGGTTTCCCAGACGAAGCCTTGGTCGAAAGTGCATCCTGCGGTGGTGTAATACCTTCCACCGACCAAGCGTCCCGGCATCCCCTTGACCTGCTCGGGCTTGGCTAATTGTTCCGGAGAGGAGGACGGTTCGATCAAAAGAAATTCGCCGTGGGGAACCAGCACCTTGGAGTAAAATTTGCTTAAGGACAGCAGCACCGGATAGGCGGTCTCCTCGAGAAACTTCCGGTCCTGTGTGAACTGGTAATAATCCACCAACAGCTTGGCGGTGAATCCGCCAGTCCCCGGCCCAGAGTGTCCGCCTTCGGCACCGGGAATGTAGTAGGCATTCGCTCCGGTCCCGATAATCCAGCCATTGTCGCCCCCCACGGACAGTTTCTCCGGATTTTGTTTGCGCACATAATCGGCGGCGTGCTGCCGCGCCACAGGGAGGTAGGCCTTGAAGAAGGACAGGTAGGCTTCGAAGCACTCGGCCAGGTTCGCGCTCATCGCGCCCCAGTAATTCATCTGCACATTGATGTTATGCCAATAGCCCCCCGACCATGGCATCAGATAATCCTGGCCCCAGGTTCCCTGCAGATTGGCGGGCAGACTCTTTTCGCGCGAACTGGCTATCAACAGGTAGCGGCCGTACTGGAACATTAATTCGTCCAGCCAGGTATTCGACTCACCCTTTTGATACTTCTCCAGAAGGATGTGCGTCGGATCGGCCGACGGCGTCGAGTTCAGATTCACCGCCACGCGGTCGAACAGGTTCTTATAATCCGCAAGATGCCTCTCCTTGAGTGAGGTATATCCCATGGCCTGTGCCGCATCGATCCGGGCCGACACCTCGTCGTGCGGGAACAAATTGGGATCGAGTTTTTCCGCGGGAGGATTGCTGAAGGTTTTGTCACTGAGGCGGTAGTTGGTTCCGACCGCAATCAGCAGCGTAACCGCATCAGCCTTGCTGATTTTAACAGTGCCTCTTGCATGGTCGGCAGTCACGGAACCGCCTTCGTTCAGCACCTTGATCTGACCTTCATAATTGCAGCTGAACAAGGGAACCGTCCCCTTGAGCGTCAGCAGATTTCCCGCTGCCGTGACCGAGCCGGTGCGCTCCTTCATCTCGAGATAAGGAATCACAGGCCGCACGGTCAAAGAGAGAGCACCCTTCCGGTCGGCGGTGAGCCGGACGACGACCACATTATCCGGATAAGAGGCAAAATATTCGCGTTTATAGGTGACCCCGTCCTTCTCATAGGACACGTGGGCGATGGCTTCATTCAGATTGAGTGAGCGGCGGTAGTTCTGCACATCGTCCTGATTGAAATCGAGATAGATTTCGGCGAAGCTGGTCAGCCCGCCATTCTTGTATTTTCCCCTATTGTAAAGCGTTTTATCCGTGATTTGGATCCGTTCGGTATCCGTCCGGCCGAAGACACAGGCTCCGCCGTAGCCGTTGCCGAGGGGATAAGACCATTGTTCCCAGTCCTTATCGTAGGAACTGGGCTTCTCACTGGACTTCGTACGTTCCCAGTTACTCCCACGGTTCGGCGCGGGTTCCGGCTCCCAGAGCTCATAGGTTCTTACTGAATTCCCTGCGAATGCCGACAGCGCCAGCCCGGCAGCCAGCAGCGGAACTACTTTCATCGTTTTTTTCATAAATCTCCTAACCCGGCATAGCCGGAACCAAGATGAAGAGTTTGAACAGAAGACCACTAAGACCACGAAGGGTTACGCATTTTTCCGCCGGAGGCGGGTAATACAAATCCCCTTTGCGAGCTTCGTG
>CAJBSZ010000013.1 GCA_903958395.1 uncultured bacterium
ACCAACGTGCGAGGCGCGAGCAAACCGACCGGAACGAGGTTGCCTTCCACCGCACGGCCGTTGACCACCAGGCTGCGCACCCCACGGCTGACGTGGCTTGGATTTGTCACCCTAATTTCCACCTCCGCGCCCCGGAACCGGCGCGTGACGGTGAAGCCGTCCCAGGTGACGGGAATAACCGGATCCACAATCAGACCGTCATAATCCGGGCGAATCCCGAGGATGTACTGGCTCATGGCGACGAACGCCCACGCCGCCGTGCCGGTCAGCCACGAATTGCGTGCCCTGCCGAACTTCGAGGGATGCTCGCGGCCCGTGATGAACTGGGCGTACACGTAAGGTTCCATCGTATAGACTTCGGCCGAGTCGTTCCGGGCCGCAGGCAGGAAAGCCCGGTAATACTCGAACGCCCTGTCGCCGCGCCCAAGCATCGTTTCGGCAATGATCGCCCAGGTGTTGGCATGGCAGAAGATGCCACCGTTCTCCTTGAGCCCCGCCGGGAAGGTCGTGACCGCGCCGATCTCGCCATCCGCCTCACGGAAAGCCGGGGCGTTTTTGACGATCCCGTGCTCCGTCGCCAGGAGTTCATGCAGGCTATCCATCGCCTGGCGCCCTTGCTCGGGGGTTGCCGAGCCGGAAAACACGGCCCACGTCTGGGTGTTGAGGAATATCTTGGACTGTTCGCTTTCCCGGCTCCCCAGCTTGCGGCCGCTGTCGAGATATCCCCGCAGGAACCATTTGCCGTCCCAGGCCTTGTTGGCCAGGATCCCGGCGATTTCGGCCCGCCACCCTTCGAACCGGGCGGCGTCGTCCGAACGCCCCACACGCCCGGAGAGCGTGATCGTCTCGCGTAGCGCCAGATGGAAGAGTTGGGTACTCCAGACGCTCTCACCCTTGCCGCGAAGGTTGATGCAATCGTTCCAGTCGGCGCTCAAGCCAAGCAGAAGCCCGTGGGGGCCGCGCTTCGACCAGGAAAAATCCAAGGCCTTCTTCAGGTGCTCGTACACGCTCGCCTCGCCGCTGTCGGCGAAGGGCACGACCTGTTCCAGGAACGCCATGTCGCCCGTTTCCCGCAGGTAAGCGGACACGGACACGGATAACCAGAGATGGTCGTCGGACCAGATTTCCCGCGGGATGTTATGCTCGCCCTGCGTCCACGAGAGCGGCTGGACCAGATGCATGGCCGAACCGTTGGCGAGTTGGCCCTTGAGCAGGTCGACCAGGCGCGCGCGAACCTGTGCCGGCAGGGCATGAACCACCGCAAGGGTATCCTGGTTCGAATCGCGATACCCGAGGCCATCACGGCCGCCCGACTCGATGAAGGAGGCCGCCCGCGACCAGTTGAACGTGGTGTGGCACTGATACTGGTTCCAGAGCCGCATCATCGAGTTGGTTTCCGGATCGGGGGTCTGACATTGCCAGGCGCCGAGTCGGTCATTCCAATAATTCCGGACCCGTCCGAACTCCTTTTCGACCTCAGCCGGATCGTCATAACGGTCACGGCAGGCCCGGCCTTCTATCGTCGCATCGCCGACCCCGACGATATAGAGCACGCGTTTTTTCTCGCCGGGCCGCAACATGATACGACTCTGCAGCGCCGCACAGGGATTCCCGCCTACGGCGATGGAATTACGACACGCCCCCTGCTCCACGGCAATGGGCGTGCCTTCGTGCCGGTACGGCCCGATAAAGGCATCGCGATCCGTGTCGAACCCCTGGATCGGCAACGTGCTCGCGAAAAACGCCTTGGGTTCCCGCATGTCCCAGAGCTTGATGGAGTAATCCACGATCCCGTCTGCACAGCCCATCCGACAGGTGTAAAGAATGTACTGGAAATCCAGCATGTCCTTGAACGAATCCCAGAAACACCACTCGGCATAACCGAACAGGGACAAGTCGCGGGCTTTGGCGCCGCGGTTCTCGACCTCAACCTCCCAGAACTCCAACGGTTTGTCCACCGGCACGAAGACCCGCATTTTCGTATGAATATCCCGATAATCGCTTGTAAACGTGCTGTAGCCCAGTCCATGGCGGCAGGTACTCTTATAGTCATCGAGAGGTTTCCCGACCGGCTGCCAGGTGGCCGACCAGAAGTCGCCATCGGCGGCGTCGCGCAGATAGACGTTTCGGCCAGGCCGGTCCATCGGCAGGCTGTTGAACCGGAATCGCAACAACCGCCCGCTTTTGGGCGATTTATGGAAACCATACCCCGCGCCGTTGTTCGAGATGATGCCGCAATACTCCGCCGTGCCCAGGTAATTCACCCAGGACATCGGCGTATCCGGCCGTTCGATCACATATTCCCTATTCAGATCGTCAAAATATCCGTACCGCATCGGTTCTCCCTCTCCAAATTCACCATACCCAGGTCAAGCCCTTCAATACGGCAATTCCACAGCTTCGCCGGTCACCGTGATTTCCGACACCAGCGGTGCATGGCCGTAGCGTCGGACACTGAGCGCATCCGGCTGGCTGCCGCCGACCGATATCAGGAACCGCCCCGGCTCAAGTATCCTCTTGCCCCGCTCATCGATCAGTGAGAAGTCGCGCGGCGCCAGGGTGAACGTCACCCTTTCCTTTTCACCTGGGGCCAGATGCAGGCGCCTGAGCCCGCGAAGGTCACGGCTCGGTACCCGCACACTGGCTTCGAGGTCAGATACGTAGAGCTGCACGACTTCGTCGCCTGCCACCGCGCCCTCATTGGTGACGGTGACGGATACCTCCACCGATTCGTCCGTCCCCAGGGTCTGGCGGGAAAGCGTCAGTTCCGAATACCCGAACCGCGCGTAGCTCAATCCGAAGCCGAACGGATACAGGGGCTCGCCCTTGAAATAGCGGTATGTCCGCCCTTGCATGGAATAATCGGCAAAGTCCGGAAGGTCATCCAGTGAACGGTAGAATGTAACCGGCAGGCGTCCGCCGGGTGCCACCGCACCGAACAAAACGTCCGCGACCGCCGCGCCGCCTTCCTCGCCTGGATACCAGGCCTGCACAATCGCTCCCACATGTTCGTCCGCCCAGGACAGGTCCACCGCGCTGCCGCTGAGATTCACAACGACCACCGGTTTCCCGACCGCCACCACGGCTTCCAACAGTTCCGGCTGGAGTCCGGGAAGTTTCAGGCTGACCTTGTCGCCGGCGGCCGTCTCGGGGTTGAACGTGTCACCCTGTTCCCCTTCCACCTTCGCATTCAACCCCAACACGAGCACCACCACCTCGGCGCGCTGCGCCGCGCTCACAGCTTCGGACAACCGTCCATCCATCAGCCAGTCCTGACGACGGCCCGTGACCTTGCAGCCCTCCGCGAACCAGACCTTGGTGGCGGCCCCTACCGCCGTACGGATCCCCTCCAGCACCGTCACCACGCGGGAGGGGCGCCCCTCGTAGTTGCCCAGCAACACCTGGCCGTCATCGGCATTGGGGCCGATCACGGCGATGGAAGCCAGGTTCCGCCTGAGCGGCAGGATCCCCTCGTTCTTCAGCAGCACGAGGGATCTGGCCGCCGCATCCCTCGCCAACCGGCGGTGGGCGGCGCAATCATTGGCCTCGTATGGGATTTGCGCGTAGGGCACCCGCTCCGGGGGATCGAACATCCCGAGCCTCATGCGCGCCGTGAACAGGCGGCGCGCGGCGACATCGATATCCGCCTCCGTGATCAACCCCTCCGCGAGGGCCTGGATCAACTTCTCGTAAGCGCAGCCGCAATTCAGGTCGCAGCCGTTGCGCAGGCCATAGGCCGCCGACTTCACCGGGTTGG
The DNA here is from genome assembly GCA_903958395.1 of uncultured bacterium. Taxonomy (GTDB): domain Bacteria; phylum Verrucomicrobiota; class Kiritimatiellia; order CAIKKV01; family CAITUY01; genus JAABPW01. Next base: position 3,758 of record CAJBSZ010000013.1, read on the forward strand.
CCGTGATCTTGTGCTGTTCGTGGAAATCGCGGATGGCATCGCAATCGCTGACGACATACCCCTCGAACCCCCACTCCTCCCGCAGGATTTTCTGGAGGAATTTCCGGCTACCGCAACAAACTTCGCCGTTGACGCGGTTATAGGCTCCCATGATGCTTTCGGCCTTCGCCTCCGTGACGCAGGCATGGAAGGCCGGCATATAGGTCTCGCGAAGATCCTTCTCGCTGGCTTTTGTGTTAAAAGAGAGCCGGTTGGCCTCGGGGCCGCTATGCGCCAGATAGTGCTTGGGCGTGGCCACGACCTTCAGGTAACGGGGATCATCGCCCTGGAGCCCCTTGCAGAAAGCGACCGCCAGGCGCGACGTCAGGTACGGGCACTCGCCATAGGTTTCCTGCCCGCGGCCCCAGCGCGGATCGCGGCAAATGTTGATCGTGGGGCTCCAGTAGGTCAGTCCCGCATAAGCACCCGTATCCCCTTGCCGGAGATATTCGTGATGCTTGGCACGCGCCTCGGTCGAGATCGCATCCGCGACAGCGCGCATGAACGGAACATCCCACATGGCGGCCAGCCCGATCGCCTGGGGAAAGACGGTCGCCACGCCCGCCCGGCCGATCCCATGCAGGCATTCGTTCCACCAGTTGTAGGCCGGAATGCCAAGCCGTTCGATCGCCGGCGCCGTGTGGAGCAATTGAGCACATTTCTCCGCAGGAGTCAGGCGGGTAAGCAAGTCCTCGACCCGGTCGGCGATGGGCGCATTCCCGTCACGAAACCGACATGCGGATGGGAAGACGTCCGTTGTCATTCCGCCTGCCCCCGCCGCCGTTCCAACTCCAGTTTGATCTCCTCAAGTTTCGCACTGTTGAGCGGATAGAACAGCATGGGAACGGCCGCCAGGCAGAACAGCAGGCCGGGCACCAGGGTCGCCGCCAGGGAGATCCCGCATAACGAACGGGCGGTTTGTTCCACGTTCGCCTGATATCCGAACGCGCCCAGGATCCCGCCCATGATCAGGCCTCCGAAGGCGAAGCCGGTCTTCAGGGCGACCGACCCGGCCGCGTAGATGATCCCCGTGGCCCGGCGCCCATGCCGCCATTCGTTATAGTCGGCAGTATCACCCAACATGGCGAAAAACATAATGATGACAATCATCCCGAAAAACTCGCACAGCACGGTGCTGACATAAGCCACCCAGAGCCGGTCCGGTCGCGCGAAATACATCAGCATGGCACTCACGCCCACCACAAAAACGCATATACCCAATCCCCTGGCTTTCCCCAACCAACGGCCGACCAGCGGCGTCGCCATGGCGCCAACCAACCCGACCACGACCCCGATGCTGCGAAACAGCGTTGTCAAATCCACGTCATGCAGGTTGTACTTGAAGAAATACATTTGGACGCTCCCCCGGCAGGCGGAAGCCAAAGCGGCGATGAGGATGGTGATAAAGGCCAGTAACCAAGGCTTGTTCTGCAACAGATCCTTAATGTCCACCCACACCGATGAATGCTGCTGCTTGGGCGGTTGTACCCGCTCCCGTACCGTAAAGAAGGTGATCAGATACAAAATCGTGGCCACGACGGCAAAAAGCCCTATGGTCCATTGAAAACCTATCGCCTCATTACCCTGCCCGAAATACTTGACCAAAGGGAGGCAGCAAGCCGCAGAAATCAAGCCCCCGATCCCGCCCAGAACGCCACACACGGAGGTAATCCGGGTTCGTTCCTGGGGATCGTCGGACATCACCCCCTGCAACGAATTCTGGGGCACGACGCAGATCGTGTAGAGTGTCATCAGGAGCATATAGGTCACGGAGGCATACACAATCTTTCCAATCGGCCCCCAGGCCGGGGTAACGAACGTCAATACCGTGATCACGCCAAAAGGCACGCTGGCCCATAACAACCAGGGACGGAACTTGCCCCATCGTGTACGGGTCCGGTCGGCGACCAGCCCCATGAGAAAATCGGCCACCATGTCCCAAACACGACTGACCATGAAAATCGTCGTCATGGCTGCCACCGAGAGCCCGAATACATCCGTGTAGAAATAGGTAAGGAACCCGCCAATGGTACTCCACACCAGAGTGGTCGCTGTGCCACTGACACCGTAGCCGATCTTCTCCCCCCACCCGACTTTTGAGTTGTCTGCCATCCCTTCAAGATAGGCCAGGACTCACGCCTCGTCCATAACGGTCTCGTTTCCGTTTATTCCTTTCCTGTTTCATGAGCGTCTGCGGCAAATACTTGACATTCCCCCATCCACGATGGTCTGATGACCCCATTCTATGCGGGAGAAGTAACTCACCATGAAGTTCCTGACTTATCATGAAGCCTGGGGAAGGGTAAGCGCCCTCCCGACCCCGAAGGACACGCATCTGGACAGGTTTGGAATGGCCCGTAGCGACGGGAATTTCCGATCCTTCTTCACGGTCCGCGACTATTACTACCTGCACTTCATCGAGAAAGGACAAGGCACGTTCGTTCTGGACGGCGAGACATTCGACGCGCCAGCGGGCACCCTGATTTTCTTCTATCCGGGAATGAGCGCGGCCTACCATGACCGGCCTGACGCCCCCTGGCGTTTCGCGTGGGCCCGAATTTACGGGCGGTCAATTGATCCGGTCCTGAAGCAACTGGGCATCACGCGCCGGAATCCCTGCAATCAGACCCGCGAACCCGAAGCGCTGCAACTCCGGCTGCACGATCTGTTTCTCCGCCTCCGCCGTTCCCGCCGCGACGACACCTTCCTGCCGTACAGGGCCTGTTGGGAACTGTTGAGTCTGCTCAAGGATCATGTCACCACGGTCCCGCAACCACCGGTTCCGATCCCTCTGCTTGAACAAGCACAACGCCTCCTGAACGAACCTATGCAGTCCTTGCCCAACGTCGAACAGCTGGCCCAGCACCTCGGCGTCGGCCGGGTCACCCTCTTCCGCCTGTTCAGGGATCATTTAAAGACGACGCCCGCCGAATACATCGACGACATCCGCTATCAGCGCGCCTGTTCAATGTTGTCCGAATCGAACCTCCGATTGAAGGAGATTGCGGCGCTCTGCGGGCTCGCCAGCCATCCCTACTTCAGCCATTGGTTCAGCCGCCGTTCAGGCCTTCCCCCCAACGCCTACCGGACGAACGCCAGAGGGTGAATGCGAACATCGAACAGTCAACAGTGAACACTCAACGTCGAACGGGACAAGCGAATTTCCTCCTTCGTTCAACGTTCGAAGTTGAATGTTGACTGGTCGATGTTATCTCTTGAGCCTGTCGAGTCGATGTCGCGGCGCACAACTCCTGCACAACCCTGATAACACGGGTTGTGAAGGAACTCGACTTATACCGGCGGGGGACCGCCGGCTCCAGGCATGTCTTGACCGACGTGGAGCCGGCCATCCTTGGCCGGTACTCATGCTGGCGATCCGCCATGGCGGTCGAATCGGATGGTGCGCAATTGGTAGGGCCTCATCTCCAGGCGGCAGTGTCGGCCTCCCTCCAGCGGCAACGGCCCGAGATCATCCTCCATGATGTTGCTCTCCCGGGCCTCCACACACTCCAGCACGGTGGTCAGCCTGGCCTGCACGGTTCGGCCATGCGCCTCGTACAGGCGCACCACCACGCCACGCCCGTCTTCGGCGGGCTTAACGGTGTCGATCACCACATTGGCCTGGTCAACATGGAACAGCGGCTCCGAGGGAGCGCCGTCGGCAGCCTGGACCCAGCGCAGGGGCTGGTTGAAGGCGCGGGCCAGCGCCGGTGTGCAGGCTGCCCGCCAGTCGCCCGCATGGGGATAAAGCGCATAACGGAACCGGTGCGATCCCTGATCCGCCTCCGAATCCGGATAGGTCGGCGCGCGCAACAAACTCACGGTCATCCGGTTGTCCTGCACCGCATAGCCATACTTGCTGTCGGTCAACAAGGAAACCCCGAACCCGGCCTCCGATAAGTCCGACCAACGATGTCCGGGAACCTCGAACCGCGCGACGTCGGCCTGAGTGTTGCCATGCGTCGGACGCTGCACCGCGCCGAACTGGATCTCGTAGGTGGCGTCGCTGTTCCGGACCGTCACGGGAAACTCCGCCTTGAGCAATCGGTGGCGTTCCCGCCATTCTACGGCGGTGTCGAAGGTCAGATACGGCGACAGGGCATCGAGGCTGACGGTTTGCTCGAGAACACTGGCCTTACCCACGCGGCGACGGAATACGACGGCCACCCGCAAGGGATACTCGTCCACAATTTCGAAAGACTCGGCTGGCGGGCAGGACCGGCCGGTTTCCAGCGCAGGCGGCTCGATATCCCACGCATCCAACTGGAGCGGTTCATCCCGGTAGAGCACCATGTCATTGCCAACGCCAGCGATCGTTTCCTGCTCGGTCGGCTTGTGCAACAGGTTCCGCAACCCGCCCCCGGTATCGAGAACCGCCCGCAGGAACGCGTTCTCCAGCACCAGTCCATCGCCCTCCCGGCGCAGGACGGCGGTTTGGTCTGTGCCCACTATTTTCCCGACTCCATAGGCCGGTACATGAACCGCCGCCCACCCACCGCCGGGATGCCGCGCCATTTCGCGGCGCTCCATACCGACAGTATTCACCGGGCGCCACTCCCGCCCCTGACCCAGCCACGCGCGGGCGGCTTCGCCAACGTGATGTTCGGCCGCTTCCAACAGCTCCGCCAACGCCGCCCGCGCCTCCCGGTTGACCTGGGTGATCGAGGAACCAGGCAGGATGTCGTGGAACTGGTGCAGCAGAAGCGTCCGCCAGAAGGCCTCGTTGCCGGCGCCATCCACCGCCGCCCGGGCAACATGGCGGGCGGCCACCTGGAGAAATTCAAGATCATGGAGCGCCTCTTCGCACCGGCGGTTGAGGCGCTTGAGTTCGGCCTGGGTGGTGAAGGTGCCTCGATGGCCTTCCATGTACAACTCGCCGACCACGGAGGGAATGGCGTAGGTATTGCTTTCCAGCCGGTCGAAGAACTCAGCGGGCGAACGGATGGTGGACCGGGGAACGCCCTGTAAGTCCTCCACCCGCCCGAGCGTCTCGAGCATGGCGCGGGTCGGCCCGCCCCCGCCATCGCCGCAACCGAACAGGTACAAGGCCTCCGCGCCACGGTCGGCCTCCTTGTAATTGGCGGCATGGTAGCGCAACTCGGAGACTTCACCCGTCCCGTTATAGGTGTCGGCGGGAGGGAAATGGGTCAGCACCTCGCTGCCGTCAATGCCGCGCCAATAGAAGGTGTGGTGCTGCGGTTGCGTGAACCGGTTCCAACTGAGCTTCTGGGTCAGGAACCGCCGGATGCCGGCGTGGCGCATGATCTGGGGCAACTGGCCATTGTAGCCGAAGACATCGGGATTCCAGAACTCGCCACACCGTCGCCCGAACCGCTCCTCGAAGTAACGTTGCCCGTGCAGGAACTGGCGGCACAGCGATTCGCCCGAGGGGATGTTGCAGTCCGGCTCGATCCACGTGCCCCCCACCACCTGCCACTGCCCCGCCTCGACCTTCCGCCGGATCCGGGCGAACAACTCCGGCTGGCGCTGCTCCACCTGTTGGTACTGATACGCCTGGGAACAGGCAAAGCGATAATCGGGATACTCATCCATATAGGCCACGGCCGTGCTGAAGCTCCGCAGGCATTTCCGGTAGGTTTCGGCCAGCGGCCAGAGCCACGCGGTATCGATGTGGGCATGGCCGATGGCCGACAATTCATGGGAGGCGCCCCCGTTGCAGACGGCCAGCAGGGGCTTGAGCAGGACATGCGCGGCGGGCCAGGTGGCCGGATCCTCCACGTCGAAGGCGTTGCAGAAACGGTTGAGCTCACACAACAGTTTGCCGGCCCAGGCGGTCTCCAATGCGGGCCGCACCAGAGGCAACGCCCCGCCAAACGACCGGCTGAATTGCGGCGGCGTGCGATCCGACTCGAGTTGCCGCAACACCTCCAGATCATGCCACAACTCCCAGGCCTCTCCGTCGCGCAGGCACAGCTCGCACGTCTCAAGCCAGAACGGAACAATGGCCAGGGGATTGATAGGCCGGTCCAGGCCCGGCGTCGCGTCTATCCCGAATTCGCCATTGCAGGCCATCTCGACATGGAGTTCCAGCCGGGTGCCGGCGACATCGCGCAGCCGGATTTCCTGATGTCCGAAGGGACCTCCGGCGGGGCCGGGGTTCAACCCGCCCAACACCACGCCATCACGCCAGAGCGCGGCCTCGGAATGACTGTTCCAGCGCAGAAAGATATCGCGATCACGCCAGGCGGCGGGCACGTCCCACTGGCACCGGAACCAGTGGGTAGCCCAACGCGGACCGAAATGTTCACCCAGGGCGGCGGGGCGGTACGACAAGGCCATGGCCTCGTCCCAACTTATGCGTCCGGCGGGTCCGGCCACATCCAGGCACGCCGGGGCCAACCCGTTCCCGTAGAGCCGTTCCGCAAGTTTTCCCGCCAGGTGGGTAATCCGCTCACGCGTATGCTGGGGATGGCGCAGCCACCGCACCCGCGCCCCGCCGTTTTGCTGATGATCATCAGACGACCTTGTCATAACATTCCCTTCGACTGCCTTTGTATGCACGCCTCGTCATAGTATCGAGGCTGACCCTATCATCATCGTCTCCTATCGTCCAGCCTGCGGCAGGACTTCTCAGCAATTCGCCTGGGAGAAATCCGCCCTAGACTCAGCCGATTTACCCGGCTCAGCCGAGGCGGCTACCGCTCGTGAATCGCTGGAGTCCATCCTCAATACGGCAGCATCCTTCATTGAACGTTCGGATTAAAAATGAGATGAATAATCCGGAAAAGATTGTTTCACGCGAAGGTGCGAAGACACGAAGGGGAATTGAATTCCAAACCTTCTTTTCGCGGACTTCGCGGCTTCGCGTGAAAAATCTTAATCCGTACGGCTTCGCCGCCGGAAAACCGCAACGTTGGAACTGGAGCCAGTCGAGTCGATGTCGCGGCGCATAGCGCCCCTCCCACAAATCAAATAACGGTTGCACAACCCTGATAACACGGGTTGTGCAGGAATGCATTCATGCCCCACTCGACTCTTCTGGAGGGGCGAACTGGCGAGTCCGTGTGCCTGGCTAGGCGCCGCCACACTCGCGTTCCAACTTGTGCAGCACACGACCAGCCTTGAACATCTCCCGCTCACCCATGGATGTGGACTGATAGGCCTTTCGCAACGCCGATATTGTGATGACTCCAGTCTTAATCATGGCTATCAGGAGATCAACATCCTTGTCGCGCCCCAGCTTGAGTTTGACAATCGCCAGATCCATGGGATTCAAACAGCGCACACTCTTGTCCTGATCCAGGACTATACAGCGCTTTTCCCAGCCGTCCGGCAAGGTCTCGACAATTTCAGGGCTCATGAAATCGGCATAAACTCCGTACTCCCTGTGAAACAGGCTCCCCTCCCCGATGGCTTCATGAAGCACACCTACCTGCCTCGAATCGCAAGGATCAACCAGCATGTCGGCGTCCAGACTGAGTTCCAACGGCCGTCCCTTCTCCCCAAGGTCCGGACGCCCGGCGAGGAGTGAGGATGACCCCAGAACCGTGATCCGCCTGGGCCGAGCCATGGCTTTGACAATATCGATCAATTGCCTCAATGATCGTAGGTGCATTTCAGGAATACCTTCCGTCGTTCTTCGCGGGTCAGCACGCCGGCAAAGGGCGCGAAATCCAGAAGTCTCCGATTGGATTCGGAGTCATCGCGCAGAACGGCAAGCAACCGTTTCGTGCCGCCTTTCCCTTTTTTGGCATCACGCAGGATCCGCCGCCAGGCAGTCATTCGGGACACAGGAATCATCCCCAATTCCTCCCACTTTGACAACGTCGCCAGCGCCGTGTTCACCACGCCGGGATCACGCTCAACTTTGTCCGCAATCAAGGGGTAAAGGTTCATTGGCCGGAAGTATGCCCCCCTGCCCCCTTCCCGTTCAAGCAGGAAGTCCCGGAGGGGAAGAAAGGAGTTCAGCTGATCTTCACCCGCCTGCAACGCTGCAGCACTGCTGGCAGGCTGATTCGCGCTGATCCGAAGGGGGATCAGGAGAAGAATAATACCTACGCTCCCCATCTTTCTTTTTGAAGGGCGGGCAGCTTGTCCTGCGTAGTCCCGTATTCCGGGACGAAGCGGGATCCTCGACCGCCGCAGAGCATCCCGGGCTCATGGCAGTTTATAGTGCGCACAACATAAACGGCAATGTGCCCCGCATCCCGATGCGGCATATTTGGGCTTTCCCTCTGTCGTATTATTTCTTATTTTAAGTACATGACAACGATGACCATAGAATTACCTGACCAGTTGGCAGAGGATGCTAAAGGCTTTATTAAGGCTGGATTTTTCCGGTCAGAAAAGGAATTTCTCCTGGCGGCGCTGGTTGATTTCGTGCGGCGAAACCGAACCGAACTGATGGATCGTTTTGCGCATGAGGACATCGAGTGGGCTAAACGGGAAGTCCATAAGTTACCATGAGAACGGTTGTTTGCGACGCAGGCCCCGTCATTCACCTGCACGAAGCTGGTCTATTGCACTTGCTCAATTTCTGTGGCTCCATTCACATTCCTGCACTTGTTCATGAAGAGATTTGCGCCAATACCAACCTGGAATCGATCTGGCCTGGCTGGATCGAAGTTGTCACACTCAACTATGACGCCATCAAACATGCAGCCTTTCTGAGCCGTTTAGGCGATCTCCATGGGGGAGAATCCGAAGCCTTTGTCCTTTGCGCAGATATTAAGGCCAACTGGCTATTGACCGATGACGCCGCAGCGCGACTTTTCGCCGCCACACTTGGCATGGAAGTTCACGGTTCTCTTGGGGTTGTGCTCTGGAATGTGGCCCATCGCCATTTGGATCGGGAACAAGGACTGGCCTCGCTGACAGCTCTTTCCCAAACATCCCTGTGGCTGTCAACCCGCACACTGCAGGAAGCGCGCACAGCGATCACTGAGATCGGCGGCGCTTTGAACGCCTGAATGCACATGGCGGGCAGCTTGTCCTGCAAAGTCCCGTATTTCCGGGACGAAGCGGGATCCTCGACCGCCGTTGTCCGGATCCGGAACCAAAACGAAGAGTGTGAACAAAAGTTCACGAAGTCCGCAAAGAAAAGTTATTCTTTACCGCCTCCCGCCTCCGTCCGGCTTTTCACCGGAACTCCGGCGGACATGCCGGCGGAACAACAAAATTCCTTCGCGATCTTTGCGAGCTTCTGTTCAAATTCTTCTCCTTCCCTTACTGCAGGCGGCTGGGGACCAGCCTGCGCCTTTGGGCTACGGCATGGCAAGCATCCGCCCTCCATTGTGCCTCGCGCCCTCTTCTCCATGGGCGGGCGTCCTCGACCGCCGTAGAGCATCCCAGGCGCATCCTTGGCACAGCGGCGGCTGGGGACAGCCGCCCTCCATTGTGCTTCGCTCCCTCTTTTCCTTGGAGGGTGCTTATCCTCGACCGCCGGGGTCGTCACCGGATCTTGAACACCGAGCCGCTGGGCATGGAGGAGACGAGGGCGCCATAGCGCTGGATTTCCAGGGCGTCAGGACCACCATTATGATCCAAATCTGAATAAGGTCCCGTTTCGAGTCCTGTCGGCACGCCATTGGTCACGCTCAGGGTGTCGAACAAGGTATCACCCCTCACACCCGCCTCGATGTCCACCCAGTGCATCTGGTTGGTGTTCGTGTTGATGAACGGCAGGTTCTGCTTCAACAGCCGGCCGTTCAGGAATACCGCGGCCTTGTGCTCCCCGTAATCCTGGAAGATCGAGATACGGTTAAAGCCGTTTGACCACAAGCCATCCACGTTGCCGCCCACGACATCACTGGAGCAGGTCAGCCAGCCCCCGCCGGAATACAGCATCACGTAGCCGTTGGTCCCCACGCAGAGTTTCACGGTCTGGGCTGAATCCACTGGCACGAGGGAGGGATTCGCGATGGTGTTGGTGTCGTTCACATACACATCCGTCCAAAGCTTGGCCCCGCTCGCGGCCGAAACGTAATTCGTGGCCTTTTCGACAACCGGGCATTGAACCCCGTTCCCGCTCGCGCCACCCGCCTGTATCTGAACCGAGTTCGACGAGACGCTCCACCCCAATGAAGCCAGGCCGCCCAACTTCGTCCCGACCCCGAATCCGTCAAAAGTCTCCGTGAAGGATACCACCCTCGGTGTCACCGTCTGCCAGTCACTGGACAACGTAAACGTCCCCGACCGGGTCACCCCATTCACCGTAACAGTGGCGTTCGATACCACCACCATGCCCCCGGCATTGATCGTCAGGTTTGCAAATACCGCCTCCCCTCCGGATACCAGCACCGACCCACCGGACATCACTTCTACAGCACCGGACATCGTCCAGTTGGTGGCGGTTCCCGTCAGGTTCGTGCCAGTCAACGTCACCCCGTTGCTCACCACCGCCGATGCCGTGTAGGAGGCGTTGCTCACGACTACCTGCTCTCCCGCCAGGACCAGCGCCAGGGCGTTGGAAATCGTCGGATAGGCCGTACTCGGAACGAAACGGGTTCCCACATACCGCGCGGTCGTGCCGTAGAGATGGATCTCCTGCGCATCGGCCATGCCGTCGGCATCCAGATCGTTGGTTACCCAGGTCGCCTGCGGCCAGCGGTTGTTGCCGGGCTCATGCTGACCGGGGGCTCTGTCATCAGCCTATCGCATTCGCCAGCACCGCTGAACCAGAAGTTCCGAGACTTGCGAGGCGATCAATTGACATCATTCACGCTCTTGCCGTTCCCGATGTTCATGGCGAGCCGTCGAGGTCAAAGAGGTTCGAATCTCCTCAATGGGCGTGATGAAGTTGGGCCTGAGTAATGCCGATCAATGATTTTAACGCAGAATTGACTGAATTCTCGTCGGGAAAGAATCGCGCCACATCAGGAGTCAGGCGGACAAGATTTGTTCCTGCCTGAAACCGTTTCGCGTATTTTCCCCTGACCCCCTTGAGTTTGGAAAAGTCATACTCAGGGCGCAGGTCATCAGTCAGTTCGCCGTTACTTACCTTCTTCATAATATTAATGCCAGCCTTGTTAGAATCCCAATCAAAATTCATTTCATGATGTTAGTAAGCAGCCGAAAAACATGCTGGTAGTCTGGCACGGCCAACCCGCCCGGGTCAAGGCGGGAATGACGCCACGTGGGCGCCAGCACCGCGTCTCTTCTGGAGGGGCGAGCTGGCGAGTCCGTGTGCCTGGCTGGGCGCCTCCCATGCACGGCGGCGTCGCCCCTTCGACAGGCTCCTTCGACAAGCTCAGGACAGGTCAGGGCAGGCAGGCTCCGCCCTTCTCCAGTGTGCTTCGCTCCCTCTTCTCCAAAAGGCAACAAGAGAAGGTCTGAATGCCCAGATTATTTCAGGAATGTTAGTAATTAACAAAACTGCGACTTCGGGTCCTTCCAGGGACCAGCGCCTGCCGCCACTCGGGCAAGAATGCGAACAGTCCATGCTGAACGAGAGAGGATGAAGAGTGAAAAAATGGTCGTTGCGGATTGTTTAAAACTATTTTTGCCGGCTCTTTAATCGCAATTTGGTGTTCTTTTGCGAAACGGTTTCAATCCCAAGTTCATTCCGCAATGTTTCGCGAACGGATCGGCAAATCTTCAAAGCATTCGCGGCATCCGTTTTCGTAGCAGACTCGCCCGGATACCGGAACTCAACGGCAAAGCCACCCAAAAGCGTGAGACCGTCCCGCATGCTTTCCCACAAAGGATGGTGGTCAATCAACAAATTCAACAATGCAGGCAGATGATGTATTTTGGGTATAGGCTTCTCATTGTCCTGCAAAACAGCTTTAAGGTATTTTTCAGCACACTGCTGGCTGTGGAAGCATACCGCATTCCAAAGAGGAATTGAGCGAGAACGAGAGAGACGTCGCGCGACTTCAAAATCCTCCTCGGCTTTCATCACCCACTCACGCGTGAGAGGCTTCATAAAGCACTCTCCCTTGTGATGTAACCTCGCGAATGAACGAATCCCCAAGCGCCACACGCCGCCGAACCTGCCCCGGCGTCCTCACCAGAATATCGACAGGAAAGGGCGCCGGCACGGCACATTGGATACGGGCGGCTTCATAAACAGCTCTTTTCCGTGTGTCCATGATTACTAATAAATCCACATCGGAATCAGGCTGAGGATGACCATAGGCATAAGATCCAAAGAGCACGATTTTCCGCGGATTAATTTCCTCCGCCAACCGTTTTACATACCGATTAATGGTATCCATCGAAATCATAGATAGTGTTTATCATCTCGTTCCATGACACGCCACCGAAAAAAAGATAGCACCGCATAACCAAGACATGTCAACGCAATATATTACCTATCAGGAACATTAATGACGCAGCCGTCCTGTTCGCTCATTAAGGCCATGTGGGTGCCCAGTGCCGCTTCGATCGTGGCATCGCCAAGGGATGCCGGATTCCCCTTTCACGCGAAGGCGAGAAGACACGAAGGGGAATTGAATTCCAAACCTTCTTTTCGCGGACTTCGCGGCTTCGCGTGAAAAATCTTAATCCGTACGGCTTCGCCGCCGGAAAACCGCAACGTTCGAACTGGAGCCAGTCGAGTCCATGTCGCGGCGCATAACGGTTGCACAACCCTGATAACACGGGTTGTGCATGAATGCCATTCATGCCTGGTCCCTCTCGACTTCTACCGGCGGGGGACCGCCGGCTCCAGGCATGTCTTGGCCAACGTGGGGCCGGCCATCCTTGGCCGGTAGAGAATTGGAGCACTCAGGGGGCCTCAGTCCGACAGATTTCTACCGGATCTTGAACACTGAGCCGCGGGGCATGAAGGAGACGAGGGTGCCATAGCGCTGGATTTCCAGGGCGTCGGGACCAGCATTATGGTCCAGATCAGAAAAAGGTCCCGTTTCGAGTCCCGCCGGAACGCCATTGGTCACGCTCAGGGTGTCAAACCAGGTATCACCCCTCACGCCGGCCTCGATATCCACCCAGTGCATCTGGTTGGTGTTCGTGTTGATGAACGGCAGGTTCTGCTTCAGCA
>CAJBSZ010000014.1 GCA_903958395.1 uncultured bacterium
CCTAATTAGCGCAAATCAGTGTAGATCAGTGGTGCGGTCTTCCTCCCGACTTCTGGGTAACGGCCCCTATTTCTGCAATCGGATAACGGTGTCGAGCTTGTCCCAGGCAATGTCATCCGGCAGGGTAATCTGGTATCCAGCCTCGTCGGCCTTGAAGCCGAGCGGCTTGCCGGAGACCAGAAGCGAGGCCCCGGTAAAAATCGTGCCATCGGCGGCTTTGCCGATCTTCAGCGTCTTGCCATCCGGAGCCTTGAGGACATGCAGGAAGGTCGAGGTTCCATCTGCAGCATCGGTGGCGACACCCCATTGGATCGTACCGAGCGTCATCCCCTCCGGAGTCAGGTAGGCCTTGCTGGCATATACGCCCTTAATCGACGCGGCAATCGGCTTGATGTAGGAGCCCAGTTTCCGCATCGTCTCATCCACGCCCGTTTCCCAGCCGCCGCCCGGATAGGGGCCGCTCGACCACTGTAAGCCCCCGCCAGCGGTATTGGCCCCTGCCTCAAGCACGGTGTAACGGAACATATCCTCGACAGAGAAGACGACCGTATTCGTACCCACCGGCTGCTTGGTCCAAAAGCCGGAAGCAAAACAGGTTGCAACCGGCCATTTCCAGGTAGGCCACGCATTGCCATCGCGACTCTTAAACTCGTTTGAGTGACAATATTCCTTGTCCCCGATGTCGCAGGAATACAGTGTTCCGTAATAATTCTGAATCATCACGAGGTCGGGATTGCGACTCTTGATCGTCTGCCTCAGGCGGGGATAATCCACAACCCGGTGACTATCACCCCGCCCGCTCCCCTCATCAAGATACAGTCCGACGATATCCTTGCCATACCGGTCGACCAGTTCACCATACAGATCGTTGGTGAAATCGTTCCATTTCTTGAAATCAAACTTGGGCCAGTCGGGATCCGGCTTCCCGTCATTGGGTCCCCACCCCGTCTTGACCTGATCCTCCCCGCGCAGGTCATGGCCGTCGCGGGGATGGGTATAAAGCAGCACCTTGATCCCGTATGGCTTGACCGCCTTGATCATATCCCCCAGCAGATCCCGCTCGCAGACATGCTTGCCCAGCCCCCACTTCTTCATGGTTTTACTAGGAAAAAGGGGGTTGATATTCGCATGCCAGGCCGTGAAGATCACATACTCCACCTGCCAGGCCGCCAGATCAGCCGCGAACCCCTCGGCATCAAAGTCCTTCGCCAACTCCTTGAAGGAAACCGGCGGTTTTCCGGCTTTGTCCACGGTGATATGGCCGTAGTCCCCCGCCCACACATAATGGACAAAGAACCCGACTTTCATCTTCCTGAGTTCATCCAGCCCCTTACAGGATGGAGAGACGACAGGTTGCGCCCCTTGAACCGTGCAAATCGACATCACGACTGCCCCTATTACCCCTGAGATCACTTTGTATTTCATAAGCTGAATAATTATCCCTTTATAGCCCTTTAACGGATTTTGTAGACGGAGCCCACGATGTCAGATATCACCAAATTGAGCGTGTTACCACCCGTAACGCTCAGGCTGGCCGCTGTTCCGCCAGCTAACGTCGAAACGGTCAGGTTGGCAGTCATCGGAACCGTCCCGGAAGAGGCTCCCCACGTCATCAGGGGATAGGTGCCCAGCGCGAGGCCGGAACTTACCAGAACGCTCACCGCAGGGGTGACGGTGAACGTGGCGTTGCTTCTGATGTTGAGCGGGCTGACGGTGAGGCTGGGCGTGACGTTACCGAAACTGAACTCCATAACACCGGCGGCGTTGGCGGTCAGGTTGGAACAGGTCCAACTTAGGGTATTGACCGTGACGGACACGCTATTAGTCGCCGTCGCATTCGCAAGGATCACCGTCGAATTCGAGCAGCTTCCGCCAACCACAAACTGGAGTTTGCCCGTGTTTATGGTCGTACTGCCGCTGTAGGTGTTCGTGCCGGAGAGAATCATTGTGCCCGTGCCAATTTTGGACAGCGCCAGTGGGCCTTTGATCACGCCGGAGAAGGTATTGGCGGCGCCGGTTGCATCGTTGTCGCCGACGGTCAAGGTCGGCGTACCGCTGACGCCATCCACGGTTCCGTTTCCGGAGAGCCCGTTAATAGTTTCATTGTTTCCGCCCAGATTGAAGGTGCCGTTCGTGATGATCACATTTCCTTTGCCGGTGTTGTTGGGAATCTGGTCGGCCCGCCCAAGCGTCAAGGTTGCATTGGCATTACTAATGATCGTGTTGCCCGCATAGCTGTTCACGGTCCCCGCGTTGTTGAGGGTGACGGTGAGCCCACCAACACCGACTGCTGTGACCGTCAGGCCATATCCACCGGATATCGCTCCGGTCACGTTAATTGCACGACCGGTGGCATTCTTGGCGTTGAAGGTGGCATCCGCCAGATTGGCGTTGATCGCTCCAGCGAGGACGATGCCAGAAGATTCAGACCGGAAAGCCCCGACTTCATCGCCGCCGAGTCCAGCCGCACTGTTCACAACCATGTTGTTGTTGACTGTAACCCCACCCGCGAAATACAGTTGCGACTTGTCAGTAGCGGTCGCGCCGATGGTGATCGCCCCTGTACCGAAATAGCCGCTGGTCACGGCACCAGGGGTGCCCGCGCCAATATTGGAACCCGTCAGAACACGGGTACTGGTGCTCCCGCTGCCGTTGCCAAGGATCGTTCCACCTGAATAGGTGTTGGCTGTGTTGAGGAGAAGGGTGTCGACTGTGTTTCCTCCAAAGATCTGGAGGCTCATGTTACCGGTGAACAAATGCGCAGTATTGGCCACGGTCGAGCCAGTATTCATGGCAGTTGAGAGCCTCAATGCGGCGCTGCCCGAGCTGTTGGTAATGGTGCCGCTCGTGCTGGCGGATGAAAAACCCTTGATGGTGTTAGTAAAGCCGCCCAGATCCAGAGTAGCGCCTGCCGCAACGCTGAACGCGCTGTTGCTACTGAGTCCCGTGGTGCTGCCCGCCTTGAGCGTGCCGTTGCTGACCGCCGTCGCGCCGCTGTAGGTGTTAACTCCGCCAAGCGTCAGGATGCCGGTACCAGCCTTCGCCAGACTGGTGGCTGTGCCCGCCAGGACGGAGTGGATGGTATCAGCACTGTTGTCCACGGTAATGGTCGCAGCCGCAGGGAAGTTGATGGTGCCATTCGTAAGGACAATGGCTTCAGAGCCGAACGCAAAGGTCATATTACCATTCGACACCGAACCGCTGACCGTAATAGTGCCCGCCTGAAGGCCGGTCGAGCCATTGCCAAAGTTAACGGGGTTGTTCGTGGAGGTCGTAACGCTTACAGGAAGTGTGCTTCCTGTTGCGTCAGTGCTCCACCCCTGCGAGACATTGCCCTCGGTCGGGGCGGCCCAGATGCCATCCGCCGAGCCAAAGCCTGCTGAAGCTCCATTGTTATCCCAATAAGACGGTCCGGAGATCGTATTGATAATGACGAGATTGAGCGTGTTACCCGAAATGCTCAGGCTGGCCGCAGTATTGTCAGACGTCGTCGAAATGATCAGGTTCGTTGGAGCCGTCCCAGACTTGGCCCCCCAGGTCATCAGGGGATAGGTTCCCGCCGCGAGACCGGTGTCTACGAGGACACTCACCGCGGGGGTCGCGGTGAACGTGGCGTTGCTCCGGATGTTGAGGGGGCTCACGGTGGCGCTTGGCGTGACGACGCCAAAACTGAACTCCAGGACACCGGCGGCGCTGGCGGTCAGGTTGGAGCAGGTCCAACTCAGGGTGTTGTCGGTGACGGACACGCTGTTGGTCGCCACCACATTCGCAAGGATCACCGCAGAATTCGATAAACTTCCGCCGACCACAACCTGGAGTTTTCCTGCGTTGATGGTCGTATTACCACTGTAGGGATTCTCGCCGGACAGCGAGAGAATGCTGGAGTTGGACTTGATGAGCGCGCCAGCGCCGCTGATGACGCCACTGAGGATCTGATCGGCGCTACTGCTGTAATCGAAAACGGCGCCAGAGCTAACGGCAATGTTCGTCGTGTAGTTACCGTTGCTGAGCTGACCCGCTCCGCTGATGCGCAGTGCGCCGCCACTGATCGTCGTCACACCACTGTAGGTGTTATTGCCGGACAGACTGAGGACGCCGGTTCCGTACTTGGCCAACACGCCGTCGCCGCTAAGGATGCCGTCAAAGGTCGTGCTCGTATTATTGTAACCATTACTGAGCACCCCGCTCGCGCCAAGGATGACGTTGCCGTCGCCAGCCAACGAACCGATGGCTTGAAGGAAGTTGTTCGTGAACGTCGCGCCACTGACCACGGTCACCGCCGAGTTCGTACTGATGACAAAATTAGCGCCGGCCACGAACGTGCCATTGCTCACGATTGTTCCGCCACCGTAGATGTTCGCGCCGGACAGCGTCAACGTCCCGGCGCCGACCTTGGTCAGCGACAGCGTGCCGGCGGTATTCTTGATGACCCCGGAGAAGGTATTGGCGGCGCCCGTCGCGTCGTTGTCGCCGACGGTCAAGATCGGTGTTGGCGTGCCGCTGGTGGCACCGTCCACGGTGCCGTTGCCGGAGAGCCCGTTGATGGTTTCGCTGAAGCCGCCCATATTGAAGGTGCCCAGCGTGACGATCAGATTACCCTTGCCAGCGCCGTTGGGGATCTGATCGGCCCTCCCGAGCGTCAAAACTGAATTTGATGTGGCAATGGTCGTGTTGCCTGAATAGCTGTTTGCGGTTCCAGAGTTGTTCAGGGTGACGGTGAGACCATTGACACCGTTTGGTGTGACGAAGAGCTTCAAGCCCGATGAGCCGGAGATCGCCCCGCTCACGCTGACCGCTTGAAGGGTGGCGTTGCCGGTGAAGAAAGTGGCATCGGCCAGAGATGCGTTGATCGCTCCAGCGATGACGATACCCGTGCCTTCAATCCGGAAAGCACCGGGCTCTGTTGCGCTTAGTCCGTACGCACTGTTCACCACGAAGTCGTATTGCAGCGAAGTAGCACTTCGAAGAAATAGCTGCGATGAGGAGGTGACGTTAGTGCCGATAGTGATGGCACCCTTGCCATAAATGCCTCCGCTCAACGCACCAGGAGTGCCCGCGCCGACGGTGGTGCCAAAAGGCAAAAAAGGACGGCCGCTGACGAGGGTCGTTCCACCTGAGTAGGTGCTGCTGGAGTTGGTTAGAGACGTGTCGGTACTGAGCGTGAGGCTCAGATTGCCAGTAAACAATTGGTTGGCGCCAGAAGCAGACAAAGTCTTGATTGTCAAATTGGCGGCATTTCCGCTGTTGGTGATGGTGCCGGTTGCGGTGGCCAGGCTACTGATGGTGTTGCTAAAGCCGCCCAGGTCCAGTGTGGCGCCTCCCGAAATACTATACGCACTGTTGGAGCTGAGCCCATTGATGCTGCCCGCCTTGAGCGTGCCGACACTAACCGTCGTCGCGCCGGCGTAGGCGTTACTGCCGCCAAGCGTCAAGGTGCCGGTGCCTGCCTTCGTCAGGCTGGTGGCGGCGCCCGCCAGGACGGAGTGGATGGTGTCAGCGCTGTTGTCCACGGTGATGGTCGAGGCCGCAGGGAGGTTAATGGTGCCATTCGTAAGGACGATGGCTTCCGAGCCGGATGCAAAGGTAATATTACTGCTCGACACCGAACCGTTGACCGTAATGGTGCCCGCCCCAAGGCCAGTCGAACCACCGAAGTTGACGGTATTGGTCGTCGAGGTGATGATGTTTAAGGGGAGCGTGTCGCCGGCAGCGTTAGTACTCCACCCCTGCGAGGCATTGCCAACGGTCGGTACGGCCCAGATGCCGGACGCCGCGCCAAAGCCACTATCGGATCCATTGCTATCCCAATAGACCGACCCGGCAATCGTGGCGCCAATCACAAGATTGAGCGTTTTGCCCGAAACGCTCAGGCTGGCCGCCGTGTTGCCAGCTATCGGCGAAACCGTCAGGGTGGCATTCGTCGGAACCGTGGAAGCGGAGCCCCACGTCATCAGGGGATAGGTGCCCGCCGCAAGACTGGAGCTTACGAGGACGCTCACCGAGGGGATGAAGGAGAACGTGGCGTTGCTGATGATGTTGAGCGGACTTACGATGGTGCTGGGCGTGACGGAAACGAAATTGAACTCCAGGACGCCGGCGGCGCTGGCAGTCAGGTTCGAACAGGTCCAACTCTTGGCAGGATCCGTGACGGATACGCTATTGGTCGCGGTCGCAGCCGCCAGGAACACCGACGAATTCGAACAGCTTCCGCCGACCACAAACTGGAGTTTGCCCGCGTTGATCGTCGTATTGCCGCTGTACGTGTTGTCGTTCGTCAGGCTGAGGACGCCGGTGCCGTACTTGGCCAGCAAGCCACTTCCACTGATGATCCCGCCAAAAATCGTACTCGTGTTGTTGAAACCATTACTGAGCGCCGCTCCCGCGCCAAGGACAATGTTGCCCGCGCCGGCCAGCGAACCGATGGCTTGCAGGGTGTTGTTCGTGAACGTCGCGCCACCCACCACCGTCACCGCCGAGTTCGTGCTGATGATAAAATTAGAGCCAGCCATGAGCGTGCCGTTACTGACCGTCGTCGTGCCGTTGTAGGTGTTCGTACCGGAGAGAGTCAATGTGCCCGCGCCGATCTTGGTGAGCGACAGCGTGCCGAAAGAGTTTTTGATCACGCCGTAGAAGGTATTGGAGGCACCGCTCGCGTCGTTGTCGCCGACGGTCAAGGTCGGAGTCGGCGTCCCGCTGCTAGCGCCGTCCACGATGCCCGTGCCGGAAAGGCCGTTGATGGTTTCACTGAAGCCGCCCAGGTTGAAGGTGCCGTTCGTCATGACCAAATTGCCTTTGCCGGGACCATGAGGAATCTGCTCAGCCGCACCGAGCGTCAAGATTGCACTGGGGCTGCTCACATTGGTGCTGCTAATGGTCGTGTTGCCTGCATAGCTATTGGCGGTCCCCGTGTTGGCCAAAGTAACGGTGAGCCCGCCGGCGTTTTGCGCTAAGACCGTCAGGCCCGATGTGCCGAAAATCGTATTGGTCACGCTGAACGTCCGACCGCCGCCGCTGTTGGCTTCGAACATGACGTCCGCCAGATTGGCGTTGATTGTTCCATTGATGACGACGGCCCCGCCTTCATTCCGGAAAGCACCGAGATAGATGCCGTCACCAGCCTTGCTGTTCACCACGATGGCGTTGTTGATCGTGGCCCCGCCTGAGAAATAAAACTGCGATTGATCACTGGTGGCCGCGCCGATAGTGATCGGCCCTGTGCCGAAGTAGCCTTTGGTCAGGGCACCTGGGGAGCCAATGCCGATTGTGCCAGACCCCAGCCATCGGGTTGCGCCACCGAGGCCGTTGCCAATGATCGTTCCGCCTGAATAGGTATTGTTGGAGTTTCCAAAAACGTTGCCGCCGCCATAGACCTGAAGACCCAGGCTACCGGTGAACAACTGTTGGGCGGCGCTGCCCAAGATGGTCGTGATTTTCAGCATGGCGGCACCGGTGCTGTTGGTGATGATGCTGGAGGCGGTGTCGGCGGCCAGGCTCTTTATGGTGTTGGTAAAGCCGCCCAGGTCCAGAGTGGTGCCTGCCGCCACGCTGAATGCACTATTACTGCTGAGTCCCAGGGTACTGCCTGCCTTGAGCATGCCGACACTAACCGTCGTTGCGCCACCGTAGGTGTTGGTGCCGGAGAGCGTCAAGGCGCCGCTGCCGATCTTCGTCAACGACAGTGTTCCGGAAGTGTTTTTGATCACGCCGGAAAAGGCGCTGGTTGCGTTATTGTCGCCGACGGTCAAGGTCGGCGTACCGCTGACGCCGTCCACGGTGCCCGTGCCGGAGAGGCCGTTGATGGTTTCACTGAAGCCGCCCAGGTTGAAAGTGCCGTTATTCGTCACGTTGCCGGCGCTGGCGCCGTTTGGAATCTGGTTGGCCGCACCGAGCGTCAACGTCTCTTTGACGCTGCTTATGACCGTGGCGCCCAAATAGCTGTTCGCGGTCCCCGTGTTGGACATGGTGATGGTGAGCCCGGTACCGGCGCTAGGGGAGAGTGTCACGCCAAAGTTGCCGGAAATCGCACCGTTTATGGTGACCCCACCAGTGCCGCCATTGTTGCGGAAGGTGACGTTCGCCAGATTGGCCGTGAGTGTCCCATTGAGGATGTTGCCCGAGGAGTCTGTCCGGAAAGTCCCGGCGGCATCGGTGTTTCCGAGCGCGCTGTTCACAATGATGGCGTTGTTGATCGTGGCCGCACCTGTAAAAGTAATATCCGGAGTGTCAGTGGTAGTGACGCCGAGGGTGAGCGCCCCTGTGCCCCAAATGCCGCCGGTCAAGGCGCCCGGGGTACCTGCGCCAATCGTCACATTGCCTAAGTAAAAACGGGTGTTTACGCCGCTTACGGTTATTCCACCTGAAAAGGTATTGCCGGAGTTAGAAAGCAAGGTGGTGGTAGCCTGATTGCCACTCCATTTCAAAGCCAGGCTACCGGTGAATAACTGTGCGGTCGTGGCCATCGTCGAGATAGTCAGCGTGGCGTTGCCCGTGCTGTTGGTAATGGTGCCGGTGGCGGTGGACAGGCTCTTGATGGTGTTATTAAAGCCACCCAGATCCAGTATGGCACCTGACGAGACGCTGAACGCGCTGTTGGCGCTGAGCGCCGTGATGCTACCCGCCTTGAGCGTGCCGACGCTAACCGTGGTGTTGCCGGCGTAGGTGTTGTTGCCACCAAGCGTCAGGGTGCCGCCGCCGGTCTTGGTGATCGTCAAGCCGGTGGCGGCGATGGCTGAGTTGATGGTCGCGTCTTGGTTCGCTACGATGTTTCCCGACATGCCAAAGGTCAGGGTGTTGCCAGTGATGGTGTATGCGGTGGTGTCGAATTGCAGCCCGCCGACAGTGACGCCGGCGGCGCCCAAGGAGACCGTACCTACCGTGCCGGCAAAAAAGGCTATGTCATTGTTGGCGTTGATCCAGTTCGTGTGGGGCACAACGCCCGCATCCCAGTTCGTGATCGTGGTACTCCAAGTCCCGACACCGCCAGCACTTGCGCTATCGCCGTCGCCGACGATGTCCGACGTCCCTCCATCCCACCACCGGCTCGCCGCCTGTACCGACACCGGCAGTGCCAAAATCACGGCCATGGCTACGGCAAACAATAACTTCGAATCTAACCGCTTGATCATTAACCATGAACTCGAGCATATACATTTCATGACGCCCCCCACGCTTCCAGCCACGATCTATTTGGAGATTACGTTAATATTCTACCACATGCCCCTCCCCACCCCCATGGACTAAACGTCATATTCCATGTACTTTTTTACAGCAGTGTTACTGGATCATCAGAAGTGAACCCGAACTCTCGCGGCGGAGCAGAATCCGGTTGTTGACCGCATCGTTTTGGGTGATCCAATGGAGCGGCAATAGGCTGTCGTTGAAAGCACCCGTCGGCGCATTACTGTAAGTCAACACGACATACCGCTTGTCGACATCCAGATTGTTGGTGTTGACCACCGACAGCTTTGCTCCGGTCAAATCCAGTGTCCCCTGCGTTACGAGCAGGTCACTCGCACTCGTTCCATTCGTCGCCACATCAACTTGAAGTGTTCCGCTGAGGATCAAGGTATTGTTCATGGTCATTTGCCCGATGAATCCCGGTCCCGCAGGAGACATCACGCCCGATACGACGGTCGTCCCGCCGCCCAGAATAGTTCCCGTGAACGTATTCGTTCCCGTGACCGTCAGAGTCTTGCCACCAGCCAGATTCGTGATCGAACCGCCACCCATGAGATTGCTAACCGTCTGGTTAAAGCCAGCCAGATCCAGGAAGGCGCCGGAGGCGACGGCGACTGAACCATTGCTGGAGACGCCATTGTCGAAAGCGGCCAAACGGAGCGTCCCATTGCTCACCGTCGTCATACCATTATAGCTGTTTGTGGCAGTCATCGTCAGAAGCCCGGCCCCCAGCTTGATGAGGCCCCCATCAATCGGGACTCCTTCGTGCTTGAGTGGTTTGGTGATGGTTACCGTATTCGTGCCCGTATCAATCCATGCGCCGCCCACAGCAATATATGCCCCGTACGGCAAGAAGCTGGAATCCACCCCGGAGGAGAGTTGCAAGAAATCGTTTGTGGACACCAGGGCAACCAAACGCCCGCCATTAAACGTCATTCGTGCTGCGATGTTTTGATCGCAAACTTTAACAGCCGGAACGGAAAGTAAACCTCCGTCAAGTCTCAGATTGTTTACCGAAGTCAACGCGACCCCATTACTCGCGGTTACTGAAGCATTTCCTTGAATGGTGAAAGATCCCCATTGGCAGTCGCCGACCGAAGTGCCTATGAAATCCGAAGACACGAGTCGGCTCACGTTCATGACACTGTTCCCGATTATCATAAGCGTCCTCCGCCCAACCCCCACGTCACCCGCACACGTCAGGTTGAAATTCGTGAATGACGTCAGGCCTTCAGGACCGGCACCATATATCCCTTGTATTAGAACAGAAGACGCTGAAAGGGAGCTACCCGAGGTGTTAACAAATGCGTAACTTGCGCAATTGTTGCTATTGTTTCCAATCCTGATTGAACCGGCACTCTGCGTGTTAGTCACACTCACTACTCGCGAAGAAGTCCCATTGGTAAAAATCGCGTCAGACAGCCCCCCACCCCACACAGAAGGAGTACCTCCAGCCAGCCAATTTGTAGTAAACGTGTCCCATACGCCATTTGTGACATTCCAGACGAAGGGGATTGGATTGTGGTTAACCGTAAGCGTTCCATCCCCGGCAATCCGCGCGCTCTCATGCGCGGCCCCCCCGCCCACGCGTCCCCACACCCCCGGATTCTGAATAACCCCATCGATATAGAATTCGTAAACCACCTCATTCACGTTCGACTCAATTAAAACCGTAGCGCCTCCATTTACATACAAGTTTTTGCTGTCGGTGATTGCTCCTCCCGACCGGGCGCTATTCAATGACACCGTTGCGGTATTCACAACCGTGACATGCCCGGCGCTCAAAGCGCTCATATTCGAGACGACAAGCGTCCCGTTGGAAACCGTCGTCATGCCGTTGTACGTGTTGGTGACTCCGCTGAAAGTTAGCGCGCCTGTTCCTAATTTAACCAACCCGCCGTCGGTTGCGGCGCCAGAGGTATAATGATTGAGCGGTTTATTAATTGTAATGGTGTTCGTGTCTGAATCAAACACTAAACCCGACGTTGACACATAAGCAGAATTTCCGAAGGCATACTGAATAAAATCACTGTTCTGCGCGCTCGACAAAGCAACGATTCGACCTCCGTTCAGAACAGTAGAAGTGGCTTCGGAACCTAAATCAGAAATTTTCAAATACGGCGTATACAACGTCCCGCCATCCAGCTTGATTATGTTCGGTCTTGTCACCACGATCCCGTTTATCACCCTTAACGTCGCCGTATCCTTCAGCCACAGGTTCCCCCAGTCTCCAGACCCACCCCACCCACTAAATTCACCATCATCTGATGTGACAAACTTGTCTGCCAAAACAGAGGTATTTCCGGCTAAAACCATATATCCCCGCCCTGCCGCGAGTTTGCCGGAAATCGTCATCGCCAAATTCGTAAGAACAGTTAGATGGCTACTTGCAGGGTCATTCATGAACTGGGCAACAAACCTGTTTGCTTTAATCGAAACACCCACGCCCCCTAATAATGTGTAGTAAGCCGCGTTAGTGAAACCCGAGCCAACCCGAATGAGATCACCCGTACGGGCACCACTAACCGTCACGGTCACGGCATCATATCGATTTGTGAAAATGGCACTGTCCCCATCCGTCCAGGTTGTTGGTGAAAACCAGCTGGTGGTTGACGTATCCCAAGTCCCGCTACCGGCATTCCAACTGTTAGTCGCCGCCTGAGAGGTGCCGCAAACAAGCTGGGCCACCATAAATGCAAAAACCATGATCTTAATCGTTGTCTGCTTTTTCATTGTCCTCCGCCTTTCACTCATACACTTCAAGTTCCTGTAACCGGACCAATCCGGTATCGCCATGACTCCGCGTTACCGTCACGCGCACATACCGGGCACTCACAGAAGAGAAATCAGAGTCGCACCTGCCTGACAGCTGAAAACCTCCCGGCTCAGCCGGAGGCTTCGCCCCACCTTGAGAAAACACTTGTATTTCGGTAGGGCGAGGCGTCCCTGCCGAGCCGTCTTTGGGCGACTGGGATGTATATTTCGCGACGCCTTGGAACGTTTTGTTGTCCGTCGACACTTCAACTGTGAAATCCACCGGATAGGCCTCGTCATAGGCCCATAGGGTCACCCGGCTGATTGATTGCTGATTGAGCAGATCGACCGTTACCCATTGCGGATGATTCACGTCGATCTTGTCCTTTGAACTCCACGCTTTGTTCACTTTGCCATCGGTCAATCCCGCATGCCAGAAAGCATTTGCCTGAAGCTTGGTGGTTTCGTCCGAGGAGGAGAAATAGACAGGCTTGTAGAGCGCGACATTCTCACGGGGCGGCTGGCGCACCTTGAGACGGATCACCGTATCCAGCGGGTCCCACTTTGAGCCCTCCCCCAAGGTGACACTATACGAGGAACCCTGCCGGGTGACCTTCACGGTCGCTCCACCGGGCAGGAGCGTCCCTTTGGAATCAAAGACTTTCCCGTCCGCTGGACACCCCAACACCAGGACTTTTCCCGAGGGAGGACGCAACACATGGATATACTCCACCGTATGATCGGGCTTACGAGTGGCAACAAAGCCATTCGTCAGCGTTCGGATGCTTTTCCCTTCCGGGGTGATGAACGACGTGCTCAGATAGGTTCCCCTCAACGATTCCTGGATCGGGGCCATCAGTTTCCGGGCAACCATGAATTGTTCATAGACATCAATCGGCCATTCCCCTGTAACATAAGGCGAAACGGACCACAGAACAGCCGGCCCGTTATAGGAGGCCCCATGTTGCAGAACCGTATAGCGGAACATCGCTTCGCCCGATACATTCAACGTGCTTTTGTCGCGCTTGGATAAGACGGTCCAGTGATCCGTTATCACAACCGCAGGCGGGCGATTGTAGGCAGGCCACAGATCCGTGTCATAATCCTCTTTTCGGAGCACGGGACGGTCTTTCCCCTTCTCGGGCTGGGTAAACTGGGGGATACCTTCAAACCGGTCCCAATTGAACCAATAGGGCCGCCAAACCTCCCTGATGTAGAGGTCTGTCGTTTGATTGGGGGGGCTGAGCGAGATCAACGGCACCGTGGGCGCCACCTTCTTCAGCGTCTCACGTAAGCGCAACTGGTCCAGCTTGCTCTTCCCATCAATCATCTCATGCGCCTGGTTGCCCCAGGCACTGTCGAACCCGATACCCACGATGTCCTTGCCATACCGGGACGCCAGGTCCGCATAGACATCATTCACAAAATCATTCCACCTCTTGAAATGATCCGTGGGATCATTCCAGCCCAGCAGTTCCTGTTGCGCCTTGCCGTAATCATGCCCGTCCAACGGGTGGGTGAAGATGACCGTATAGATACCCCTTGCCTTCAGCTTGGCAATCAATTCACCCAGCGCATCACGGGAGGCGGTGTACACCCCTTTGCCTCGCCAGGAGTCAACAGCGGCCGACGGATGCAATGTGGTCCCTAGCCCATGAAAATCCGTCACATAGACAATCTCGAAACCCAGAGCCGCTATGTCATCAACCACCTTATCGATATTCAGTTCGTTGCAGTAAGCCTCAATCCCGCGGGAGGCCGAACCATCCGGCTTGACCAGGCCGCACCCGGTCCCGCTCAGATTGTCGCCCGACACCCAGTGGATGAAGAGCCCGTAACGGAAAGCTTGATAAGGCCGGGTGGCCACGGACGGATGATCAGCGCCCCCCTGCATTAAGCGACACCCGGTTACGCACAAACTTAAACAACAGATGGACATTAAAATCCCTGCGGCTGGGAAAACAAAACGTGCAGTGGTATTTTCGTGTCTCATTTAGAATCTGGCGTCCATTCTATCGAGGTCTTTATCTATCTTGTATCCTCCTATTGTCCCACATCCCCCTTTAATCGACAATGGACTAAACGTCATATTCCCTGTACTTTTTTAAGGGAGAGCTAAAGGTGAAAATGCTTTTTTTGGAGTGCGGCGGCTTGACCTGCGCCTGCCCCTAAGGAAAAGACGGGACAAAATCTTTGATTTGTCATATAACCGTGGGCATGGAAACCATAACCAGCGTCAAAGAGAGATTATCAACCCCTGAAAGCGTTGTTTTAGTAAAGGACTGGCTGGCCAGACACAAAGGTGCGAAACGCACATCGTTGGCCAGGGACATATGCGAGCAGTTGGGCTTGCGTGATGGCAAAGGCGAGTTGCAGATATCGAGCGCCTTGAAAGCGTTGCGGGATTTGGAGGGTGAAGGGGCTTGGGAGTTGCCTGGGACAGGGATGCGGCGAAAAGGGCAATGGAAGCCGCGCAGGCTGGGCTATGAGGTGGCGCTTCCCCAAGGTGTTCCGGCGCGGGTTGAGCAGATCGTGGGGTTGGAGCTGATTGAGGTGAGGGCGTCCCATGAGGAGCACATGCGGATATGGAACGAGTTGATGTTGACAGAGCATCCCCTGCACGACTGCCGGATGGTCGGGCGGCAGTTACGCTATCTGATTGGTTCGGCGCATGGCTGGTTGGGCGGGATTGGCTTCGGCAGTTCGGCGTTGTATTTGGAAAGTCGGGATCAGTGGATCGGCTGGGATGAAAGTCAACGGTCGCAATATCATGAGCGGGTCATCAACATGACGCGGTATTTGATCCGTCCGAGCGTACGGAGCGCTAATGTGGCGTCGCATATACTGGGGCTGTGTAGTCGGCGCGTGGCAATGGATTTCCAGGCCCGTTACGGCATCGAGCCATGGGTGATGGAGACGTTCATAGACCGGGAGCAGTACGTGGGCACATGCTATCAAGCCGCGAACTGGATTGGTGTCGGCCAAACCAAAGGCCGGGGCCGGAACGGGAGCAAGAAGGAAGGCAAGAGCATCAAGGATGTATACCTGTATCCCTTGGTCTCAAACTTCCGGGCCCGGATGGGGCTGAGGAAAACGGAAAGCGTCGAGCCGCAGGCGTTGGAAAAGGGTCTGGAATCGGAGCAATGGGCGGAACAGGAATTCGGTGGTTGTGAACTTGGGGATGGGCGGTTGACCGCGCAGCTGGTGAAAATTGCCCAGGACAAAGGGCGTCAGCCCGGCGGGTCGTACTCACGCGCCTGCGGGGGGAATCGCCATCAACTGAAAAGCTACTACCGGCTCATGAATAATGAACGCGCTGAGGTATCCTGCGACACCCTGGCGGCAGGACACCGTGAGCAGACGATCCGGCGGATGGCCAGCGAGAAAGAGGTTCTGATCATCCAGGACACCATGGACCTTAATTATTCCACGCGATCCCATTGCGAGGATCTGGGGCAGATCGGAACGAATCAGATGGGAACCCAGTCGAAAGGGTTGAAGATGCACAGCGCCTTGGCCGTAAACAACCGCGGCGTGCCGCTGGGTGTGTTGCGGGTTCAGACCTGGGCCCCGCAACCCGCAGACAAGAATACCCATCGCAATGATCTTCCCATAGAAGCGAAAGACTCTTTCCGGTGGTTGCAGATCTACCAGGACGCGCATACCGTGGCGGTGCGGATTCCTCAAACCCATGTGATCTGCGTGGGGGACCGTGAAAGTGATATCTTCGAACTGTTCGATGAGCGCCGCAAGCACGGTGGCCGGGTGGATATTCTAGCGCGGGTCCAACACAACCGGTGCCTTGATGGGCAGGAAGAGAAACTCTTTGACTACATCCGGCATGGCGAGGCGGATGGGTCGGTGTCGATTGCTGTGCCTCGACAGCGGGAGAAATCAGGCAAGCCGAGCGAGGCGGGGCGCTCCGCCTTGCCGGCACGAACCGCCCAGGTGGAAGTTCGCTTTCGTGACGTGACAATCTGTGCCCCGCAAACACCACGGCTCAAGGACAAGAAACCCATCCGTCTTTTCATCGTCTCCCTTTTTGAGAACGATCCGCCACCGGGAGCCACTCGTATCGAATGGTTGTTACTCACCACGATGGAAGTGCATTCGTTCAAACAGGCCATGAAGTGCGTGAAGTGGTATTGCCAGCGTTGGCGTATTGAAGAGTGGCATCGAGTCTTGAAAAGCGGGTGCCGGATCCTGGATCACCAGAATCATTCCGCCGAGGTCCTGGCGCGAACCCTCACACTTGATGCCGTAATCGCCTGGCGTATCATGGTGTTGGCTCTCCTGGGCCGTGAAATGCCCGAAATGCCATGTGCACTCATGATCAATCCATGGGAGTGCGAAGTGCTTCAGATGCTCGCTCAAAAA
>CAJBSZ010000015.1 GCA_903958395.1 uncultured bacterium
CGCCGATTGCCTCTGGCGGAAGTCCGCTTTCGGGCATGGGTGCTTGTCGGCGTTTACCGATCCTTTGCTGGGCTGGCGTTCCACCCTGGCTGGCGTGGCCTATGGCTGGCATGATCGCGTGTACAAGGCGGGGCAGACCTTCCTGGCCTCGCAGGTGAAAACCGAGGACTGTCGGGGCGAACCGGCCCTGGCGAAGATCATTGATAACGAGGAACTTTCCCGATACGAGGGCACCTACTGCCACCCCGGGAAGGATCCGCGCTTCCATAGCAAGGGGCGGCTGATCCCGAACCAGAATTCGACGATGTATGACATGCAGTCGCAGTTCGTCGACGCCCTGGTCGAGGATTGGCGTTACACCGCCGACTCGGAGATGGAGAAGTTGCTGCGCCCGGCCTTGGAACTGCACCTCGACTATCTCGCCCGCGTGTTTGATCCGGACGGGGACGGAACCTATGAGAGTTTCTCCAATACCTTCCTGACCGACAGTGTCTGGTCCAATGGCGGGGGTACGCCGGATGAGTCGGCCTTCGCGTACCGCGGCCACCTGGCGGCGCGGGACATGGCCCGCCGGGCCGGGGACAAGGCGGGGGTGAAGAAGCACGAGGACAGGCTGGCCCTGATCCGAAAGGGATTCTTCGGGAAACTGTGGGTGGATAAGTTCGGGATTCCCGGCGCCTACCGCGAGCAGGGAGGCTTGCAGCGCCTGCATCCCGATCCCTGGACCCCGGGGTTGTATCTGCCGATGGATTGTTCCGGCCTGTTGAATGACGAACAGATGGCCTCGATGCTTCACTTCACGGAATACGGGTTGCAGCGCGAGCCCAGGCCGTCCGGGGGCGTGCGACTTTATCCCTCGAATTGGGTTCCCTCGATCTGGTCGAACCGGGAGAAATCGCCCGGCGACGAATACCACATGGCGCTCGGCTACTGCCTGGCCGGCATGCCCGAAGGTGCGTTTGAACTGATCAACGGCAACATCAGCGAGTCGGCGATCGAGTCGGGCGTGCCCGGCAACCTTGGCGTTCCGTATGGCAGTTGCGGAACGGACTTTGGCGATTGCATTGGCGGGTTTACCCGCACGGTGGTCTCGGGTGTCTTCGGGTACCGTCCGGACCGGCCCAATGGGTTGGTGACAATCGCTCCGCAGTTCCCGGCTTCGTGGGGGAACGCCTCGTTCGCCCATCCGGAGTTCAAGTTGGATTACAAGCGGGATGCAAGCTCGGAGCGGCTGAGCGTTGAACTCGACCGGGAGTCGGTGATGGAGATTGAGGTTCCCTTCCGTGGTGAGGCGGTCAAATCCGTGAAGCTCAACGGACGGAAGGTAAAAGGCAATATCAAGCCCGGGTTCGGGCGCTCCATTTGTGTCGTGCGCACACCCGTTCTGAAAAAGGCTGAAGTCGTCGTTGAGGTGGCAAAGCCGCTGGCGGTGGCCGTCGTCCAATCCCGTGAAGTGGAGGTCGGGACGCCTGTCGAGCTGGCGGTGGAGGTTGGAACGATCATCGAGTTGTGCGATGCCCAGGGGGTGTTGAAGTCAGTCCGTGTTGCAAAGGGCAAGGCGGACGGAGTGATCACCGACAACGTCGGCAACCACCGGGTATTGGCTCGGGTGGAAATGGGCAAGGCTCCGCAGTTGCGGATATTTGACTTCAAGGTTCGCGACACGAAGGCCGAGCAGTACGTGGTGGAGAAGAACCTGCGCCAGGCGCCGGTAGGGGCGACGTGGACGGGCATTGATCTTGATGGGATCCGGAACTGCCGGATCACCGACATCTTCCACCAGGAGTATATCTCGCCGCGGGCCGACACGATGTCGCTCCGCCTCGCGAAGGATGGCTACCTGATCTGGAACGCATTGTATGCCGGCAAAAAGCCGCCGGCCATCGACCTGAGCATGACGCGGCCGCCGCGGCCCGTTCCGATCTACGAGGGCGAGGCGAAGGATCTGAAGCTCGGCCCCGAAGTGACGGTCGAAGCCTGGGTGTCGGCCGACCTGGCCGATATGGGCGGGTGGACCAGCGTCAGGATTCTGGAGATCGGGGATTTTTCCGTGGACATCATCTCGCAGTGCGGCCGCCTGGTGCGCATGAACGCCAAGGAGCCGATCCTGCATTTAAGTTCCCCGTTCTGCGGGGAGCGGATGACCCACATGGCGGTGGTGTTCCGTCCGGGCAAGGAGGGGCAGGTCTTCTTTGACGGCAAGAAATGCTTTACCGGGACCTCGCCCGTGGATTGGACGACGTTGGCCTTGCGGACGATCCGCCTGGGCTCGGTGCAAGGGGGCCAGAACCGGCTGATGGGCCGGATCGGCCGCGTGACGATCGCCAACAAGGCGGCGACGCCCGAGCAACTCCAGCAGCGTGGACTCGATGCGGCCCCGTTGGACGGGACGGTTGCGGATTGGCGCATTCCCGAAGCAGGCGGCGCGGACGTGGCTTCGACGGTTCCCGGAGCTCCAGTGCTCGTGGACAAGAACGTGGCCTACACACGGCCCAAGGACATGCCGCCGGTGTTGCCGGTGGTCAATGGGATGCTGAAGGTTCCCCAGGGCGCGGAGTTCAAGTGGAACATCAAGGACAAGGATATCGCCTTTACCTCGCTCTGGGACAACTGGCCGCGGAAGGTTACGGTGCCGGTGAACAAGGCTGGCGACTCGGTCTGGCTGCTGGTGGCCGGATCGTCGAACCCGATGCAGGTGCGCATTGCCAACGCGGTGTTGCGCTTCGAGTATGCCGACGGGGTCAAGGAGGAGCTGGAGCTGGTGAATCCTACGAATTTCTGGTCCTTGTGTCCGTTCTTGTGGTCGGACTACGAGTATGCCCGCGAGGGTTTCTCATTGCCCAAGAAAAAGCCGTCGCAGGTCCAGTTGGGAACGAACTGCCGGGCGATGGTTTACGGCTGGAAACTTCGTCCCGGCGTCGAGCTCAAGCAGGTAACCTTGGAAAGCCTCTCAGAGGAAGTTATCATCGGGCTGATGGGGTTAAGCGTCTGCAGGTAATGAGGTGTTATGATCCAAGGGCGAAAGTACAAAGTAGTCACAGCCATTGTCTGTCTATTCATGGCGGTGGGGGCTGGGGCGGCGAGTCTTGAGAATGACTCGTTAAAAGTATCGATCGGCGAGCGCGGCGAGTTCGAGGTCCTTGACAAGCGAAGCGGAAGAATCTGGCGGCAGGTGGCGCTTGGTGAGCGAGCCCCGTTATCCAGCACGCCTCGCATCAAGGGGCGGTTGCCTAATTGCCCGATGCATCTTAGCTATTCGCTCGAATTCGATGGACTTCCGCGCGCTGGCGGCCAGAAAAAAACGGTTCCGTTCGAGGTGTCGGTTCGCCTGGAAGGGGCCGACGAACTTGTGGCCGAATTCACGCCTGCTAAAGCGGCCGTAACCGGGGAGTGGCGTGAAGTGCGCTACCCGTTCGCGTTCCTGCCGCCGGAGGGGGCGCAACCCAACCTGCTCTTCCCGCAGGGGGAGGGATTGCTCGTACCGGCCAACACCAACCATCCCGGCTTTCTGAAATTGCAGCCGGGGCAACTGTACGGGGGCACCCGTTCCTATTTGAACTGCGTCGGCCTGGTGGAGTTGCAATCCGGCGCCGGTCTGCTGGCGATTCCGATGCCGTTCGAGGCGGCGGATGTGTACTGGCCGGAACTTTCCGGCGGGACGCCGGGGGCGGTCGGTATCCAGCATGGCTGGCGCGCGAACCGCTACAAGCTCGACCGGCCGTTTTCCCTGCGCTGGCAGTTCACGGACAAGGGCGGTTACGTGGCCATGGCCAAAGGCTATCGCCGCTGGTGCGGTCCTCAGGGTTGGCGCAAGACCCTGCGGGAAAAGGCCCGCGAAAACCCCGATGTGGACAAGCTGATCGGCGCCCCGATCTTCTGGGCCTACGGAGTGGTTCCGGAATTGAGCCGGCTTGTTGATGACTTGCGCACCGCCGGTGTGGATCGTTGTGTGCTGGGGCTGGAGCAACGCCTGTACGACTGCATGGTTGAGCCTACCCCTGCCGAGCAGGCCGAACGCCGGGTGCTGGTGGAGAAGGCCCGGGCGGCCGGGTTCCTCGTGCACCACTACGACAATTACCGGGACACCTTCGAACGGGACCCGAAGCTACTCGCCTGGAACCAGGTCAATTGGGATGCCTATCCTCATGACGTCGTCGTGCGTGAGAGTGGTCAACTCCTCTCGCCCGGTTTTCCCGACTGCAAGAGCGGTGTGATCACGCCTCGCGCCTTTATGAAGTATGCGAAGAAGCACTTGCCTCGGGATTTGAAGCGATATCCCTGGAATGCCCGGTTCATTGATTGCGTCGGTTCCTGTGCTTTCGATGAAGGCGTTGACTGGCATCCCGACCGGTCGGAGGCCACTCTTTATTACACCCGCCAACAACGCGAGAAACTCATGAAATACTCAAACCGGCTGGGGCAACTCACCGGCACCGAGTGTGGCATGGATTACGTCATTCCCTACGTCCATTGGTTTGACGGCGCCATGCACCTGGTGAGTTTCATGAACATGCCGCCGGGTAGTTTCGGATTGCAGGGCGCGGAGGCGGACGGAGCGCTGAAGGGGAGGGTGGATGTCCAGGGGGATCTGGACGCCACCGGTAAACCCTATTCGGTCAGCGAGAGTGTTCGGTACCGCATTCCGTTTTGGTCCCTGGTGCACCATGACGACGCTGTGGTGACTTGGCGGTGGGAGGACGGCATGAACGTCCCGCTCCAATGGTGGGGGCGCAAGGTGTTGCTGAACCTGCTGCACGGCACGCCGCCGATGTATCGGATGTACGCCAGTGAGTTCAAGGCGCACCGCGAGGCGATCGCCCAGACCCACCAGCTGCTGAGCCCCTGGGGGCGCCGGGTGAGCTATGACGAAATGGTCAGCCACCGGTTCGTGACCTCCGACCGGCTCGTGCAGGAGACGCGCTTTTCATCCGGCGCGGGCATCTGCGTCAACTTCGGCCGGTCGCCTTTCAAGGTCAGCGAGACCGTGGTGATCCCTGCTGAGGGGTACGTGATGTTCACATGGCGCCCCGGACAAGAGGGCGAGGAAACGTTTGAACCGCCCGTGGCGGTGAGGATCAGTCCGGAGGTAAAGTGAGTGATGGTAAGGACTTGGAGCCGGCCGTCCCCGGCCGGTAGCGGGAAGGGAGTCCGAAGGTCTACCGGCGGAGACCGCCGGCCCCAAAGCGGTTTTAGTGAGCAATGTGAGGCTTTTATGACGAAATACTTGATGATTGTCCTGGGATTGTGGGTTGCGGCGACGGCTTCCGCCTCGCCATTGCGTTTTTCCGTGCGGCCGGAGACGGGCGCCATGGTTCTCGCCGACACCGCTTCCGGGCGGACCTGGGAACAGTTCACGCTTGGAGCGCCTGCTGCCCAGAAGTTGGTTTCCTTCGACGAAGCCAAGGGGGTTGCCGTGCTGGAGTGCGCGATGCAGGGGATGGGCGCCAATTTCTGCACCTCGCCGGTGCCCTTCAGAGTCGTGGCCAAGCTCGATTCCAAGCGGGCGGAGTTGTCATTGACATTCCATTACCAGGGGCAGGGCGTCTGGCGCAGTGCGGCCTATCCCTATGCGTTCGCCATGACGGAAACGAACGCCCTCAATCTCTATCCCCATTGTGAGGGGATGCTGGTTCCGGCGCGCACGAATCATCCGGACTGGCTGGCGCTCCCCGGCGAGTTCCTCTATGGCGGCACGCTCTCGTATCTGGCCTGCCTGGGTGTGCTGAGACCGGATACGGGCGCGGGGCTGCTGACCCTCTTCCCGAATTTTGAGTCCACGCTCCTTGAATGGAAAACGGTCGGAGACGGGATCACCG
>CAJBSZ010000016.1 GCA_903958395.1 uncultured bacterium
GGCGAGCTTCCCTCCGTAAGGA
Source organism: uncultured bacterium (assembly GCA_903958395.1). Lineage (GTDB taxonomy): Bacteria > Verrucomicrobiota > Kiritimatiellia > CAIKKV01 > CAITUY01 > JAABPW01. The sequence continues at coordinate 23 of CAJBSZ010000016.1, forward strand.
GGGAGCTTGCGGGAGGGGTATGTGGCCTACACCGTCGCCGGTGCAGGGGGGTGGTTGCTTCCGGCCTGAGTCCGCCCCTTAACCCGTCTTTCGCTATTCGCGGGCTAAATCGCCGAACAGGACTTGGATGGCATAGTGGACTACATCGCCCTTTACAAGTTGATCAGTTCCAGATGGGCATCAAGAATCACCGGATCGCCCGGATTCAGCATCAACTCCCGCCCGGATTCCTTGTAGGCCACCATGCAAGACCACCGGGGACAGGTTGTTTGTCGCTAGGCCGCAAGAAGCCGATCCGCCCAACTACTCTGGAATTTGATGTGACAGCATGAAGGCATCCCGGGACACCTGCCGCGAAAGTCGTTGTCTATCTCATTTTCGATCTGGCATGTATCAGCCGGATTCGGACATGGATGAATAGGATAGACAGGATGGGAAAAGGCGGAGTGGTTTGTTTCAACTGCGGACGGCGCTAACAGCCGCTTGACGGCGCCAATTTTTGAAGTATATTTATAACCATTCGGTTACTAACCATTTGGTTTTATCGATACGCCATCATATACAAAATGAAGAAGGGTTGGACCATGATACCGTTTAGGACAGGGGTGCAGGTGACCGGACGGGATTTTTGCCCACGTGAAGAAGCGCTAAGGTCGTTGCGTGAGTGCATTCAATCATCCGGACGCGTCTATGTGGTTGGTGAACGGCGAATCGGCAAATCATCGCTCATCGCCGAATCCGTTCGCCCTCTCAAATCGATACGTCCCGTGTTTGTGGATTTGATGGCCGTAAAAGGTCTTGAGGATATCACGCACCGGTTGGGACAGGCACTGATCCGGACGGAAAAACGCCACGGGCACATCCTGGCACTTGTCAAAAGACTAGCCTCCTTGCGACCCCAGATCTCTGTGGACAGTCTCACGGGCTCACCCTCGGTTACGTTTGCGCCGGGCACCGGAAACCAATTGGACTCCTTGGATGATCTTTTTGCGTTATCTGAACAATGGCGTAATGCGGTTGTGATCCTGGATGAGTTTCAGGACATTCTGGAGTTAAGTGACGCTTCGCGGATTATTGCCAAGTTGCGCAGCTTAATCCAACAGCAGCAAAACACATCCTTTGTGTTTTGCGGCAGCATTCGGAACCGCATGGAGGAGATCTTCACCCATGAACAATCGCCCTTCTTTAACTCGGCCGTCCGCCTCTTTGTCGGCCCACTGGACAGAAAGCTATTTGGCGATTTCCTCCGTCAGCGGTTCCAGAGCGGCAAACGCCATATTCCGGACCGTATCCTGGACATAATTCTAAATGCATGTCATGAGAATCCCGGGCACGTTCAACGTTTTTGCATCAGCCTGTGGCAGGTTACATCTCACGGCCAGGAGATCGGCGACAAGGACATTGCAGCCGCATGGGGCATGCTATTTGCCATGCAGAAAGATTCCTATGAGTTGCTGTTGCCCTCACTGAGTCCGCACCAGACAAAGGTGTTGCGAGCCCTTGCCCATGCCGGCGGAGAATCAACCTTGTCGGCTAACTTCATTGAAACCACGGGAATTACACTTGCGCCCTCTGTGCGCAAAGCCATGGTCGCGCTGGTGGATCGCCGATTAGTCCAAAAAGTTGATACCACCTACCGCTTTTGTGATCCCTTCCTTGCAGTTTGGATCCGGCAACAGTCGATGTAGGCTCCTGGATGGCATTGTGGTCTACATCACCAAGCCCTGATTGCCAAGGATCCCTGTGAGATCCGTATCGTCGGCCTGATGGGTGGCGGGGTGACGTGGAGGCCGGTTTCCGTTGCCGTGTCGTCCGCCGATAAGAGCGCCGGTGTGACCGCTGAACTCAAGCAGGATGGCTGCCTTTATAGAAACAGGTTGACATCTGATGCGTGATGCGTGATGATTCGACTCATGAGGACTACCCTAAATATCGATGATGATGTGATCTTTGCGGTGAAACAATTTTCCCGTGAAAGGCATGAATCAGCCGGTCAACTGATATCTGAACTCGTCCGAAAGGCATTGCTGCCCACATCAGCAGGTCGCGAGAGGAATGGGGTTCCGATGTTCCCGGTCAAGCCCGGAGCCAAAGTCGTTTCAATGGATCTGGTCAACCGGCTGAGGGACGAGGCCCCGTGAAGATTTTTTTACTTGATGTAAACATGCTTCTGGCACTCTGCGATCCACAGCACATACACCATAATCCAGCGCATGACTGGTTTGCCGCCAAAGGAAAGTCGGCATGGGCAACCTGCCCCATCACTGAAAATGGGTTTATCCGAATCGCCAGCCACCCCAGTTACCCCAATTCGCCAGGCCGGGCTTCCATCGCCGCTGACCTCCTGCGAAAATTCTGCAGGAGTTCCGGTCATCATTTCTGGCCAGACGCCGTGAGTCTCATGGACGAGGCTCTTTTCCAGCTCGCCCCCACCCTATCCGCCAATCAGACCACAGACGTTTATCTTCTCGGCTTGGCTGTGAAACACGGCGGGAAGTTGGCCACATTCGATCGGTCTATCCCGGCCTCGGGCGTGATCGGCGGCGAACACGCCTTGGAAATCGTCACCCCAGTGTCGTAGGATGCGGCAACCGGCCGGGGACGGCCGGCTCCAGAAAATGACACCGGGGACAGACTATCTGCCATCAATGCTAAAGCCCTATTTCAAAGCTTTAGCACCACTTTATGGGGTGCCGCTTTAGGGATTAACCGACAAGGCCGAAAGGACCTGTGAGCCCTCATGCCATACGGTCGAGCATGTCTAGGCTCACAGCGTAACGGAGAGGCTCGCCTTCCTGCCAGCGGCGGA
>CAJBSZ010000017.1 GCA_903958395.1 uncultured bacterium
CCAGTCCAGGGGTGAAATAAAGCCAGCTGATGACCGCAAGGAGTGCGTAGATCAGGTTGTATGGCCAGAAGAACCCATTGAACCCAAAATAATATTTGAAGATAGCCAGCGGCTTCCAAGGCCAAATAAACAAGGGACTTGGTTGAGGGAGCACCTCCGGTTGCCACTCTCCCTTATCGTCGCGTTTACCCCACTCTGAATTTGACATCGTAGGTTCTCCCCTCTTTGCAACAGTGACTCGATGAAAACAGGACTAAAACAGTCTCATATTCGGAGACAGAGTACAACCCCAAAAACTCAAGATGGTCTCCCGGGACAGGATGATCCGCCGGCTCCGGAAATACCGCCGCGCGCCAGGAACCGGTCGCGCTGACGGTGGGCCTGCCAGGTGCAGATGTCCCACAGGTCTGCGACTGGCTGGTTGGTGAAAGGCAGGGTATGCATGTAGCCGGGCGGACCGAACTCGGGGGTGAGCGATGCGCTCGCCAGTCCGCGGCGCTGCATCGCATCCCAGCACAAATCCCACCAGCGTTCATGAGCGGCGACGTCGTTGGCGTACTCCGGGGCACGCGGGTCGGGCACCTGGGGGCCCTCGGCGTAGCCAACGCGGGCGTGGATGTGGCGGGCATGCGCGGCGGCAAGCGTAATGATGTCGAGCTGATCGTCAAGGCAACGCTCGGCGACACAGACCCAGTGGCTGAAATCAACGGTCAGTTCCAGTCCCGGCACGGCCTCCAGCACATCGCGGGTCGTCCACGGGCTGAAAAAGGCCCGGCCACGGTGCGTCTCATGGGCGACGGGCACCGGGCAGTCGGCGGCGATGCGCTGGGCTTCGCGGTAGAAGCGGATCATATCGGGCAGGCGCCAGGCGTCGGAGCCGCTGTGGAGATTGATAAGCAGCGGCCTGAATTTCAGGGCTTCTGTAATCCTTACCCGCATCGAAGCCAGGTGTTCGTCCACCGTCCTGTTCCGCTCCCATAAACAAGTGAAATCCTGAACGATCAGGCCAAGACCGTGCCGGGCGCGTTCGCACTCGAAGCGATCACGGGTTGGCTCATCCATTAAACAGATCGGAGCCTCAAGGGCCGAAAAACCGTCGGCGACGAACTTAGGGAAAGCGGTCTCAAAGGATTCGCTGACACCCCATAGATGGCGGACTAGTTGTAGCTGCATGTTACGGCTCACCGGTGTTTAACGTTTAGATCCCTGCGAACTGAATCAATCGCGCTTCGACACGAAAATGCTTCCCGTTTAAGCGCTCTATATACCACTGAGACACACACGGATACACACTTATTATCACACACCCCCCCCGGGGCGCATCTCCGAGTTATGGCAAAGACGCGATTCTTTAAGAGGAGAATTGTCGTATTGATATCACCGGCGGAGCCAGCAGTCCGGCCGGATACAAAACATAGTCATTGCTCCACGAGTTCCCCGTGGTGCGGAAACTGCCAGGGTGATAGGCGGCAGCCTGCAACGGCAACTCATGCAACGGACCGAATGTGTTGCGGCGAGTGAGGACAACTCGCACATCCACAGACCGCTTTCCTGTAACCTCTACCTCCCGGGGTTGCCACCCGATCACTTGCTTTCCAACGACTGCGCACGCCGCCTCAATCCCGGGCAGCTCCAGA
>CAJBSZ010000018.1 GCA_903958395.1 uncultured bacterium
ACCCCAGACCGTGCCTCCGCCCAGTACCCAGGCGCCCAGCCCGACCACTGAAGCCTCAATCCCGGAATTCCCCAGTTTTCGTGTTCGCATGGCAGTCTCCATTCATCATCAAAAGTGTGCGGCCGGGGGGAGTCCCGGCAAGACCTCGAAAAACTTATCAAAGGGTTCCTGATAAAGCATCCACCCTTTCGGGTGGTTATAAGTCGGTGACGCATAACCACCCAAAAGGGTGGTTATGTTATTATGAAAAGTTTGATATTAATGATGATGGATAGTGTTATGAACTTTGGTGGAGGTGAGTAATGAAGTCTTCGAAATCTATTCTCATTGTGTTTGTTTTGTCCATGGGATGCATGGGGGCCAGGCCTGTGCATGCCAACTGGTTTGGGCGTGATTCGGCTGCCAATGCATCTCCCTCGGCTGTGGTGTCGGATGCCACGGGAATGGGGGTTTATGTGGCTCAATATTTGCCCAAACAAGTGGTGCATGTGATGCTGGCGGATGGGCGGATGGGCTGGAAAACGGATCTGAAGGCATCACCGTCCGGGCTCGTGTTGGATGCAGGGCGGGGTCGGGTATATGTCACGCTGGAGGAACCGGAAGGGATGGTTCAGGCCTTGGATGCCAGAACGGGCCGGAAGTTGTTCGCGATCCCTGTCGGCTATTTTCCGCTTGCGCCCTCTCTCAGTCCCGACGGCAAACTCCTGGCGGTGTGCAACCGGTTTAACAACACGGTCAGTGTGCTGGATGTTGAGTCGCAGCGTGAACTGGGTCGCATTGATGTGCCCCGGGAACCCGTCGCGTCGGCGTTTACTCCGGACGGCAGGCGATTGGTCGTTGCCAACCATCTTCCGACAGGGGCGGCGCGGGAGGACACTGTGGCTGCCATGGTGTCGCTGATTGATCCGGCCAGCCGGACGGTTGTGACCAACCTGATGCTTCCCAATGGCTCCACCGGGTTGCGGGGTGTGGCGGTTTCGCCAGATGGCGCCTATGCCTATGTCACCCATACGTTAGGCCGTTACCAGCTACCGACGACCCAGTTGGAGCGCGGCTGGATGAACACGAGCGCCATCAGTATCGTTGATCTGGCCGGGGACAGGATGTTCGGAACGTTCCTTCTGGATGATGTCGACCTGGGGGCGGCCAATCCCTGGAGTGTGGCGTGTACCCTGGATGGGAAGACGCTCTGTGTGGCCCATGCAGGGACTCATGAGGTCAGTGTGATTGACCGGATGGCCTTGCATGAAAGGTTTGCCCGCGTTGCGAAGGGCGAAAAGGTCGGGGTATCCCAAGGCCTGGCGGATATCCCCAACGATTTGAGTTTTCTCGTTGGCATCCGGCGGCGGGTTGCGCTTTCAGGAAATGGCCCCCGCGGGCTGTGTCTGGCGAACGGACAAGCCGTGGCCGGCCTGTATTACTCCGATGAACTGGCTGTGGTTCCGTTGGGAGAGGGGGCGGCGAAGACGATTGCGCTGGGGTCGCGTATGGCACTGTCCGCCGAACGGACGGGCGAGCGGTATTTCAACGATGCCGGGTTCTGTTTTCAGAACTGGCAGAGCTGTGCCAGTTGTCATCCCGACGGCCGTGCGGACGGGCTGAATTGGGATCTTCTTAATGATGGAATTGGCAATCCCAAAAATACAAAAAATATGCTGCTGTGCTTCCAGACGCCGCCCTCGATGAGCATGGGGATACGTAACAATGCCGCAGCCGGGGTTCGCGCCGGCCTCAAATTTATCCAGTTTGCCGTTCGCCCGGAAGCGGATGCTCTAGCGATTGACGAATATTTGAAGAAGATGAGGCCGGTTCCCAGTCCGTATCTGGTAAAGGGGAAATTGAGCGCGGCTGCGAAGAGGGGAAAGCGGGTGTTCGAGCAGGCCGGATGCCTCTCGTGTCATTCCGGTCCTTTGCATACCGACTTGCAAAGTTATGATATGGGGATGGGCGAGGGGTTGGACAAGAACAAGCCGTTCGACACACCCGCCCTGACAGAATGCTGGCGCACGGCGCCCTATTTCCATGATGGCCGCGCCACCACCATAAAAGAGGCTTTTTTGAAATTCAATCCGGGTGACAAGCATGGGCGGACGAGCACCTTGTCACCACGGGAATTGGATGACCTGGTTGACTATGTGTTGTCGTTGTGAGGGAGGATGGGGAAAAGACGGTGACCGTGAAACACAAGGATATGGCGAAATTTTCACGCCAGATTAACTATGGCGGGATTACGGAGTCCTGCCTTGGAGTCCAGCGGGTTGGAGACGATCCGATGGCTATTTTTCATGGATTCCCGGAAGTCTCTGATGATGTGGTGGCGCAATGGGTGTTCGGCGGATGTCAGTTCCATGATAGTGCCCGGAAGGTCATGGGACAGGTGCATTGGCCGATGATGTGGCTTCAGGGGGATCCGTGCAATGGAAAGCATCTTGCCGGACTTCAGGCCGTTCTGCTTAAGGGAACTCCAGTCAGGCGCCTTGAGCTCGACGGGCGGGTGGTTGGGTCGGCCTGGTCGGATGCGGACGCGGATTACTGCTGTCTGGCCGGGGTCTTGCCGGGCGATCTTTCAGCCTCTCGCGAAGCCCAGACACGGCAGGTTTTTGAGCGCATTGAAGCGGTTCTGAAACAGGCGGATATGGGATTCCTTGACGTGGTCAGGACCTGGTTGTACCTGGATCATCTTCTCGATTGGTACGGGGAGTTCAATGTCATTCGCAACCGGTTTTTCGAGGAGCGCGGTGTTTTTGCGAGCCGGGTTCCGGCCAGTACGGGCATTGGGGCCCGCAATCCCGACGGAGCGGCGATTATGGCAGGTGCCTTTGCGATGCGTCCACGACACAAAGGAGTCAGCATCACCGTGGTGCCCTCGCCGCTCCAGTGTTCCGCCCTCGAGTACAGGAGTTCCTTCAGTCGGGCGGTGGAACTGGCGTTCCCGGGCCGCCGCCAGTTGCTCATTTCCGGTACGGCCAGCATTGCACCGGGAGGTGAGTCGATGCATCAGGGTGATACGGTGGCGCAGATTGCCCTTACCATGAAGGTGGTGGGTGCCATTCTGGAGTCACGCGGAATGGCCTGGAAGGACACAACCCGTGCCATCGGGTATTTCCAGAACATGCAGGATGCCCCGCTCCTTGCGGACTACTGTCGGGCAAACGGAATCCTGGATTTGCCCGTCGTGAATGCCCATGCCACCGTCTGCCGTGATGACCTTCTCTTTGAGATCGAACTCGACGCCGCTATTCAGGCGCTTTCCTTTTAAGCAGGAATACACTACCCTCCGCCCATGATTGAAAATTTAAGTTCATCTGTGGCGGCCCTGTTTACCATGGGCGGGTTGTTGGCGTTGGCGAATGTCATTCTGATCGATATCGTCCTGAGCGGCGATAATGCGATTGTCATCGGAATGGCCACCAAGGATTTGAGGGGGAAGGAACGGAAACGGGCCATTGTCATCGGGATTGTCCTGGCGACAGCCTTCCGGATTCTCTTCGCCTCGACCGTCGTCTATCTGTTGAGGGTTGTGGGGATCAAGTTTGCCGGCGGGCTTTTGTTGTTGTATGTGGTGTGGAAGTTCTACCGGGAATTGAGGCGTGATGAAGCGGATGGGAACGGGGCGGGGGGCGCAGGGAAGCCTGAGGCCCGGACGCTGAAGAGTGCGGTGTGGCTGATCCTCATGGCGGATGTGTCGATGAGTTTGGACAATGTCCTGGCGGTCTCGGGCGCCTCTCGGGAAAACATCCTGGTGTTGGGGATCGGCCTGGTGTTTTCGATTCTTCTGATGGCCATTGCCTCAAACTTCATTGCCTCCAAGCTTGAGAAATATCCGCAGGTCCAGTGGGCGGGTTTACTGGTTATCCTCTTTGTGGCCCTTGAAATGATGCTGACCGGAACCCATGAACTGGAGGAGAAGGTGTTCCATGTCAACCTTCTGCCCTTCGTGATGTTTGTTCTGGCGATGGGCGGGTTCGCCCTTCATCACCGGTATATCAAGCCGGCGGCTGAAGACAGGTTGGCGGCCTGGTTTGCCGCAAACTGGCGGAGTTTGATCATTACGAATCTCGTCGTGCTACTGGCGCTCGTCTTTTTCGGGGGCGTGATCCATGCCTTTTTGCTGGGACATCATGCAATTCTCTATTTTGTTTGCGCCTTGATCCTTTTCGTGATCATTGAAGTGGTCGCCACCATACGGCATGGACGCTGAAGGATCAAGAATGCCTTGCTGGTGCACCGGCTTCAGCCGGTCTTGGCGCGGACGCCTAAAGGCGGTACACCAACGTTTGCCCATGCCAAGCATACCTCAAGTAAACGCCATTCGCCCCTTATTCTGAGCCCCTTGGCTTGAAGCTTGAGACTTTTGCAAGTTCCTCGAAGAGTTCCTTTTCTCGGGCGGACATTTTTTTCGGAACTACGATCTTCACCGCGACGATCAGGTCGCCGGGTTCAAGGCCCTTGCCCTGTCTCAGTCCTTTACCCCGCAATCGGAGCCGTTGCCCGGATTCGGTTCCCGGGGCGATGGTGAGCGCGGCGGGGCCATCTAATGTGAAGAATGTGACTTTGGCGCCCAGTGCGGCCTCCCAAGGGGTGAGGGGCAGTTCGACTTCGAGGTCGTGCCCGTTAACCTTGAAGGTGGGGTGGGGGGCGATCTGAACTTGCATGTAAAGATCGCCAGCGGAACGGTTTCCGTGTCCTTGTGCGCCCTGTCCGGCCAGTCGGATGCGTGACCCCTCAGTGATTCCCGCCGGGATTTTGACCTGATAGGTTTTGGTCTGGGTCTGAATCCGGCCCCGGGCATCCGGTTCGTTGGATTGAAGGCGGATACTCTTGGTCGCGCCGTGGTAGGCCTCTTCCAGAGTTACGGTGATGGCGACTTCCTGATCCCCGCCGCTGCTTGGGAATTGCTGTTCCTCCTCCGGTTCCCACATGGCAGACCGGGCACCGGGGCGGCCTCCGGCAAACTGCTGGCCAAAGAGCGACTCGAAGAAATCGCTGAATCCGCCCATATCCTGGGGATTGAAGCCGCGCCCGCCACCGGGCGCGCCCCGGAACTCATAGTTCATGTTCTGATAGCCGGGTGGGGGCCGGAAGTCCTGACCCGCCTGCCAATTGGCGCCGAGCTGGTCATAACGTTCCCGTTTTTTGGAATCGCTCAACACCTCGTTGGCCTCCCCGACTTCCTTGAAACGAGCCTCGGAGCCGGCGGTTTTGTTGATGTCGGGGTGATACTTACGAGCCAATTTGCGGTAAGCCTTCTTAATGTCCTCGGCACTCGCCGTTCGGGGTACCCCGAGAATTTCATAATAATCTTTGAATTTTACGCTCATAAGCTATTCAATATAAATATTTTATGTCATTTTGAAGGTCAATTCTGACTTCCTCATCACTGGATCATGATGGTGATGCCTGTAGCGCACTAAGTCAAGAATGAGAGTTGAAGAGTGTGCGAACTAAAAAAGGGTAATTATGATTGTCTTTTCAGGGTTTCCCTTTTACTTTAAACCCCTTGTTTAGCCAATGACATAGAATGAATTAATTCGTTTTCGGGATACAATTGGTGGGGGGCATTCTGTTTAACGGATGCTTATTTGAAGTCGACGTCTTTAAGGATAATCCAATGAAACAATCCATTTTAAGATTACGCATCTCGCGATTATTTTTTGTGATGATGGCATTGATTCTGTTTTGTGGTGATGTTGGCTGGGCGGCGAATCCCTCGAGCGGGCTCCGGGTGGAGATTTCGGCGGCACCCAATTTTGTGGTGGACTCGAATGTCGGGACGCCGGCGTCCTATGCTCCCCGTGCTGCCTATATCGGTGCGACATTTTACAATGACGGCACCAACAGCCTCACGGATGTGTTTGCCAATATCGGTAAATACAATGGGGGTGTTGGTAGCACGCCCGGCGTTTATGATGCGAAAGTCAACCCCAACACCGCAGGCACTACGCTGACGGGGACCTTTGCCCTGACCCACGAGGGGGGGAGTGGTGGCGTGGCGGATGCAACCCGTTACCTGGGGACTCTCACGCCGGGTCAATCGGTCACCGTGTACTGGCTGGTCAGTTATCCCGTGATGGACCAGAGTCCGACTCCAAAACCTGTTTTCGGAAGCAATAGTACCAGTGATGACGATCTGTCGCTGAATTACGATGTTTGGGCCTCTGCGGTCCGGGCTGGTTCCCCTTTAACGGCCAACCAGCAGAAGACGGCCACTTTGCGTAGCGAAATTTCCGCTATGGCGAATAAGATTTTCCCAAACTCGGCCAACAAGGTGCCGGTGGAATATCAAGAACTGCTTCAAAAGTATGCGCCGCAATGGGATACCGCAAAGGCCGATGGATCGCCGGGCACCTCGATCACGATGGAAGGAGTCTGGTATGATATGGGTGTCGTTAACGGCGGGTATGACGCCAACGGGGATCTTGTTCCCGATAATGACCTGTGGATGCAGCCGGTTGGGGATGCCTCCCTGTTTGACGCCGGGTGCATGAGGTTGAGCCAGACCTTCACCTTGCTAATCGTTAAGCTCAAGACGGGGGGGGACTTGGTATTGACTGACACGGACAAGTTATATTACACCGATTTGCCTGAAAATAACGGGGTGGTTGGCTATGTGCGGTATGATTTTCTACCCCTGAGTGCACCCTGCTCGATGCAGTTGACGCCCTACCAGGAGGCGGCCTCGGGAAAGAACAATGAGAAATTCAATGGTGACTATGGCTCCGGCGGAGTGCCGCCGGTCTCCACCACCACTTCGGCCGTGACCATGGCCAAGTCGAGCAGCTTGTCCGTTGCCGATCCCGGGCAGACGAATTTCTATGCCATCGCGTACACGAATTCCGGAACAAATACCTTGGGCGATCCCCTTGGTGGGATGCCCCTTGTGATCAGTGACCGTATCCCCACAGGCGTCACCTATGTGGCAGGGTCCGCCGCCATTTCCAATGTGCCGGCGGGGGCGACCAACTATACGATCCTGTATTCAGTCAATGGCGGATCAACCTGGACGAACGGCGAACCTGCGGCAGCCACGAATGTGACTGACCTGCAGTGGTGGCTGAACGATGTGCTGGCGACCGGAGCCACCGGCGTGGTCCGGTTCCAGGCCAGGGTCAGGAGCCCCTATAATTTTTCTCCGGTGATCATCAACACCGGCAAGCTCAGCTTCGGAAGCTCCGCTGCATTCCTCGAAAGCTCGGTTTCGACCCGTGTGACGGGAACCAACCAGTTGGGTGATACCGTTTATCTCGACAATGGGGCCGGCGGTGGATATTTCGGGAACAAAATTCAAGAAGGCGGCGAGCAGGGCATATCGAATGTTCTGGTTTCTCTGTATTGGGATGCCAATACGAACGGGATTCAGGATGTCGGGGATGTCCTGTTGCGGACGGCTTCTACCGCGACGAACGGGTACTACATGTTCACGAATCTGCCGGATGCCGCCTATGTTGCCGTGGTGAGTACCACCAGCAATATCCCGGCCGGCTATACCATTACCACGCCCTCCTACTTCGGCGCGAATCTCGACGCGACGAACGGCATTGCGGGAACGGTGTCCTATACGAATGCCGATTTCGGTTTCGCGCCTGCGCTAGTTACAAGCAAGAGCCTGACGAGTACCACCAACATGGTCGAAGGGCGGACGGTTAGCTATTCGCTGGTGGTGAGCAATGCTCTGCCGGGAACGGGCACCGGGGTAGGTACCAACCGTGTCTATACGACATGGGCGAGTGTTTTAAATAGTGCGGATACTGCATGGACTAGCCCGTCAAATATTGTAAATGCATCTGAACCCAATTCGACATATTCAACAAATACGATTGCTGCCAGCGGTACGGATGTTCTGGTTGTGCGGGATTTTAGCAGGGGGCTTCCGTATGGGAGTAATGTTAATGTCAAGTTGGTTATGCCTATATTGGTTTCCCTTAACACAAGGGCAGATCTTATTAAGGTTGAGATACGGGCAACGCCCGCGGCTACTGCTTTTTATACAACTAACCTGTATGCCACGAACCTGGTGTCGGGAGTTTTGACGCTGGATGTGACCAGTGCGACTAATAATTGGTCTATTCTTTCAAGCACCAACCTGTCTGTTGCGTTGTCCACCACAAAGGATCCGCCCGGAGGGACGGTGTTACAGCTTGATGCAATTGGATTCCGAGCTACAACGGACCAAATCGAGGGAGCTGGATCCTCGACCACCACCCTCGATCCCGTCCCCATGATGGATACCTTCAACGCCAGCTTCCTGCAGTTCCTGTCGGCCAGCGTCACGCCCACCACGGTCTCGACCAATACCGGCACCTTCCCCAACAAGGTTGGCACCCTGTATTGGGATAATCTTGGCCCGTTGTATCCTGGAGGGAGCCAGCAAGTGACTGTGAATTTCAAGGCGCTGGAGCCCTTCAATGGCACTTCCAACACGGCCGCCGTGGTCACGAATATCCAGTACGTGACGAATGCGACCTTCACCAGCGGTGCCTTGGCGGGTTCGTTCATCAATCAGGTGACCAATACGCTCCAGCCCGCCGGATCGATCGGGGATTTCATTTATCGGGATGTTTCACCATTGGGTGCGCCCGGCGCGGGGGATTCCGGTATCCCGTATGTGCAGGTGGTCCTGACCCCGCCGACGGGTGTTGATGCCGGCAGTGGTGCCGGGGTGGCGATCACCAACACGACCGATTTGACTGGATACTATCTGTTCGAGGGGCTGACGGTTAGCACGAACTACCGAATCAATGTCCTGACCAACACCATGCCCGGTGGCGGATCGAACACCTATCGTGAAGTAGGAACAACCCTGAGCCAGACGATTGTCTCCAATTCCTTCATGAATCCCCTGTCCACGAATGGGGTGTCGGACAAGTGGCGGACGGCTGATTTCGGGTATGCGCTGCCCTCGTCAATCTGGGGGACGATCTGGTGGGATTTCAATCAGAGCAGCAACGCGACGCCGGATCCGGGCGAATTGTGGCTGACCAACGTGATGGTCATCCTGTACACCAACTCGGTCACGCCGACTCCGGTGGCCACCAACTATTCGGACGTGAACGGCTATTTCAGTTTCAATGGTTCGTACACCGGTTCGTACAAGGTTGTCGTCATTCCAACGACCGGCATGATGACCAACAGCACCTGGGGGCAGACCTACGACTCGGACGGACTCGTCTCCGCCAGTACCGTTACCGTGTCGCTGGTCAGCGGCAGCTCGACCAATGCCTTCTTCAGTTATACGAAGACCGGTGCCTTCACGCTGGGAGACACGGTATATTACGATTGGAACGGGAACGGGACCCAGAACACGAATGACGAGGGTATCGCGGAGATTCCCGTGTACCTGTATTTCGACGCCAACAGCAACGGGGTCGTCAATAGCGGCGTGGACCCCTACATCGGCTCGTACACGACTCTCAGTAACGGTTATTACCTCTTCAGCGGCTTGGCGACCGGAAACTACATCGTGGTCGTGGATTCCGCGAACTCGAATTTCCCGAACCAGGTGATTTGTACCGCGGATCCGGTTCCGCCCACGAACGGGATCAGCTACCTGTACCTGACGGCGAGCAATACGAACCAGGATTTCGGGTATAAGCCCTACGGAAGCGGCTCGATCGGGGATACGGTCTGGCGGGACCTTAACGGCGACGGAAGCCAGCTGGGCGGAGCGGAGACAGGTATTACCAATGTCCCGGTTTTCCTGTATGTGGATGCCAACCGCGACGGAACCTATGTGCTGCTGGCAAGCACCAATACCGGCAGTAGCGGACAGTACCTCTTCTCCAGTCTGCCGGATGCGCCCTACAGGGTGGTGGTGGGCTCCACAAGCAGCAATATTCCCAAGGACAGCCTAGGGATTACCTACGGGGCAACCACCCCCGTCTCCCGCGATATCACGATCACGAACGGGATCAGCGTCCTCACGGCTGATTTCGGGTTCGCCCCGTTCGGTGCCATCGGGGATACCATTTTCTGGGATGTCAACGGCAACGGGCTCCAGGATGCCTTCGAAACCGGGGTCTCGGGTGTCGTGGTCACCCTCTATTATGATCGGAATACGAACGGCGTATACGATGGAGGCGACAGCCTGGCGAATAGCTCGCTGACCAGCTCGAACGGCGTCTACCTGTTTTCGGGGCTTTCCACCGGGCGATACGTGGTGGTGGTCTCTACCAACGGGGTGCTCGCCAATACGGTGATGACGGCGGACCCGGAGGCCGATGGCGTGCCGGTGTCGCAGGTGACGAATGCCGTGGCGAAGGATGCCCTGACGGGCGTCCGGATCAACTACGGCACGTTCTTCATGGGCGCTGATTTCGGGTTCCAGCCACCCGGTGCGATAGGGGACCTGGTGTGGATCGACAGCAACACCAATGGGGTCTATGACGCCGGCGAGGTGGGGATCCCGAATGTGCCCGTGGTCGTGTACAGCAATTCCGTGGCATTGGCTACCAATAGGACGGATTCGCAGGGTAATTACGGGTTCGGGAACCTGCTGGATGGCACTTATGTCGTGAGGGTCCTGACCAACGATGCCGCATTTCCTGCCGGGTTGGCCGCAGTTTATGATCCCGATGGCGCCGCCGATAGCCAAATTTCCTCCATCGTGGTCTCGAATGGGCTTGTCGTCTCGGTCGGGGGAACCAGCCGGACGAACTTCGATCTCAGCATTGATTTCGGCTACAAGTACTCAGGGGCGAATACCCTCAGCGGAACGGTGGGGCTGGATGCCACGCCTTATGATGGGGTGCTGGGCAGTAGCGGTAGCGGGGTGGGGACGGGTGAAGCGCCCTTCGCCGGCGTGGCGGTGTATGCCTATGTCTGGCGGGATTCAGACAGCAACGGTGTCGTAAATGCCGGTGAAACTATCGCGCTTGGATCTACGACCACGGCCACGAACGGGGACTACAGTTTTACGGGATTGCCGTCCTCGCTTGGGGGTGGAACGAATTATTACATCGTCTCACTCGCGGCGCCACAGGCCGATCTGAAGATCACAACCACCAACGGGACAACCTCGGCGCTCTGGATCAAGGAGACGACGAATCTGGTGGGGGATACCCTCTCGGCCTATCAGGTTCTGGCAATTGCCGCCACCATCACGAATATCGATTTTGCCTTCAAGTCGACGCTTCTTTTGGACTATGGCGATTTGCCTAGTATTTACGGCACATTGCTGACCGATGTTCCCGATGGTGCCCGGCACATCGTGAACACATCATCCCCCTCGCTCTACCTGGGGACTGGGGTCAATGTTGAAGCGAATGGCAACCCAACGGTGGATGCCTCGGGAGATACGTTGGACGATGGGGTTACGACTAGTGGTGTCT
Organism: uncultured bacterium; assembly: GCA_903958395.1. GTDB lineage: Bacteria > Verrucomicrobiota > Kiritimatiellia > CAIKKV01 > CAITUY01 > JAABPW01. Next base: position 11,328 of record CAJBSZ010000018.1, read on the forward strand.
GGAGTAATGGAACAAACGGAGCAAGCATCTCCGTTCAAGTCGGTAAGGGCGCTGGCTGGCTGGTCGGCTTTGTTGATTTCGGTCAGAAGGGAGATTTCCTGGGCGCCAATGACATGGTCTACACCAATTCCGTCACAACGAATGGCGGGAATGGATCGGGGCTCTACACCTTTTCAGTCGACGTGCCGACCAATGCGATTTCGGCCACGACCACGACGGTGTTATATGCCCGCTTCCGGCTCTTCCCCACCAAACCGCTGATTCCCGAACTGGCTTTTTCGGGTTTGGCCGATAATGGCGAGGTTGAGGATTACCGCTGGCTGCTCGGCTCTGTGGCGGGAACTGTCTGGTATGACGATAATACGAACGGGGTAGTCAACGGAACGCCTGATTATGGATTGAGTAATGTCACCGTGTATGTCGATCTCAACGGCGACGGCATCAGAGATCCAGCCGAACCAATGGCCATCACCGACACAAACGGAGCCTATGCGATTGGTGGGTTGCCGGGCGGATCTTATACCATCCGGGTGTCGACCAATACACTCCCGGCCGGGTTGTTTGCTTTTTATGATGTGGATGGGGCGCGGGATAACCGGTCGGGGGTAACCCTGGTCGCGGGACAAGTCAACGCCACCAATAATTTCGGCTATTTCAATACCTTTATCTCGCCGCCGGCGACCGTGGCGTCTTTCTCACTGGCGAAAACATTGATCAGTCCGACCAATCACCCGCCTGCAGTGGGAGAGCAGCAGATCTTTACGATTGCCATTACCAATACCGGCACGGCGGTTTTGGATACGGTTCCGTTGACTGACGCCTTTAACACCAATCGAGTCAGTTTCGTGTCGGCCTCCCCGGTGCCGGATGTGACGAATGCAACCAGTTTGGTGTGGTCGAATTTAGGTTCATTGGCGGTGGGCGCTCAGTCTGTCGTGACAACCCGGTTTAATGTGGTGTCAGGCGGGCTAGGGACCAACACCGTTTGGGCCGTGCCCGCGACCAATGGGGTGCCGATTCCCTCGCTGACCAACAGTGTCCCCTACACCAATATCGCGCCGAGTATGGCCATATCCAAGACAGCCAGTCTGAACGTGGTGACGTCCGGCACGGTGGTGGCGTATGGCTATGCGGTGACGAATACCGGCGACACGGCACTGACGAATGTGGTGGTGACTGACGACAAGCTGGGTGCGATCGGGACTGTGTCGTTGTTGTTGTCCGGTGCATCGACGAACCTTTCGTTCTCGACGAACATCTATTTCGACGTGACGAACACTGCGACCGTGGTGGCGCAGCCGGCCGGGACGAACGGGGTGCCGATTTCTGGGCTGCAGCCTTTGACGAACGCGGCGCAGGCGTCGGTTGATGTAGTGGCGCCCGGCTATACGGTGGTGAAAGTGCTGACAACGCCGACGAACCGGCCTGCAATCGCGGGTGAGTCGATGACGTTTACGATCTCGGTGGCGAATACCGGCGATGTAACGTTGGTTGAGGTGCCGGTGAAGGATATATTCAATAACGTGCATCAGACTTATCTTTCGGCGCTACCCGTGCCGGATTCGACCACTGTGAATAGTCTGGTCTGGACGAATCTGGGTCCTCTCACGGCGGGTTCCTCCACGAACCTGACGGTAGTCTTTACGGCTAAGGGCTATACGGCGGGATTCGACACGAATGTAGTGGTGGTGACACCGACCACGCCGACGAATATGCCGGCAGTCTCGCCAGAAACAAATAGTTCGCCTTACCAGATCGACAATGTTGCGACGATTAGCGGGTCGGTCTGGCGCGATATCAATGGTGACAGTGTTGTGGACACTGAAGACACGAACGGGATTGCCGGGGTGCAGGTGGTGCTGACGACGACCAACGGAGTGCCGGTGGCGACGAACTTTACCGATGCGACGGGCAGCTTTAGTTTCACGAACTTGGTTCCCGGGGCATATCTGGTAGTGGAGACCGACCTGGCAGGGTATGTGAGCACCACGCCCAATACGCAGGCAGTGCAGGGAGATAGCGGGGTAGAGAATATCACATACTTCCTCGACACTCTTGCGGTTGGGCCGGCAATAACCGTGGTGAAGACGGCGGGGACAACGCCGGAGGGTGGGATCCGATACATTCTGCCCGGAACGCCGGTGACCTACACCTACGCGGTGAGCAACTCGGGTGGATGCTGGCTCGGACCGGTGACGGTGAACGACAACAAACTGGGATTGATCGGTACGATCGCGTTTTTGCCGGTGGGTGCCTCAACAAACATCGAGTTGACGACGAACATTTTCCTCGATGTGACGAATGTGGCGGTATCAGTCGGAACTCCAGTGGAGACTAATGGCGTGCCGCTTGGTTACCCTGATGTTGCTGCGACGAACGACGCGGTGGTAGATGTGGTATCGCCCGGCTTTACGGTGGTGAAGACGCTGGTAGCGCCGACGAACCGGCCTGCGATCGCGGGTGAGCCGATGACGTTCACGATCACGGTGGCGAACACCGGTGATGTGACGCTGGTCGAGGTGCAGGTGAAGGATATATTCGATACCTTGAATCAGATTTATTTTTCGGCGCTCCCCGTGCCGGATTCGACCAACTCGAATAGTCTGGTCTGGACGAATCTGGGTCCGCTCACGGCGGGTTCTTCCACGAACCTGACGGTGATCTTTACGGCTAAGAGCTATACGGCGGGATTCGACACAAATGTAGTGGTGGTGACGCCGACCACACCGACGAATATGCCGCCGGTATCGCCGGTAACGAATGGGGCGCCTTACAAGATTGACAACGTGGCGCAGATCAGCGGGTCGGTTCGGCGTGATATCGATGGGCTTGGGGATCTTTTTGATCCGGCCAACTCGAACGGAATCGCCGGGGTGCAGATCGTTCTGTCAACGACCAACGGGGTGCCGGTGGCGACGAACTTCACGGATGCGTTTGGAGGCTATAGCTTCACGAATTTGGTGCCGGGGACTTACCTGGTCGTGGAAACCGACCCGGTGGGTTATGTGAGTACCTCAACGAACATCTGGGATGTTGCCATGTCGAGCGGTGATATCTTAAGCGGTTATGACTTCCTTGACACCCTGGCAACCGCGCCGGCAATAACCGTTGTGAAGACGGCGGGGACAACGCCGGAGGGTGGGATCCATTATGTGTTGGCTGACACGCCGGTGACCTACACCTACGCGGTGAGCAACTCGGGTGGTTGCTGGCTGGGATCGGTGACAGTGAATGACAACAAGCTGGGCCTGATCGGTACGATCACGTTGTTCCCTATGGGTGCCTCGACGAACATCCAGTTGACGACGAACATCTTCCTGGATGTGACCAACCTGGCGGTAGCGGCCGGAACGCCGGTCGAGACCAATAGCGTACCGCTTGGTTATCCCGATGTGGCCGCGACGAACGACGCGATTGTCGATGTGGTGGCGCCCGGCTTTACCGTGGTGAAAACGCTGGTGGCGCCGACAAACCGGCCTGCGGTCATTGGCGAGCAGTTGACGTTCTCGATCACGGTGGCAAACACCGGCGATGTGACACTGGTAACGATCCCTGTCTCTGATGTCTTTGATCCGTCATTGTTGTCCTTTGCCTCGGCGACCCCCGCGCCCGACCAGACGAATGCCAGCAGTCTGGTCTGGAACAATGTAGGCTCGCTCGTAGCGGGCGCGTCGACCAACCTGACTGTGGTGTTTAATGCGGTTGCCTTCACGACCCCGTTGTTCGGGACGAACATGGTGACGACGGCGCCAATCACGCCGACCGATAATCCAGCAGTGCCGCCTGCGACGAACAGCGTGCCTTATCCCATTGATGCCCCGGCAATCATCGGCGGATTCGTTCTGTTGGATCATAATAGTAACGGCACCAAAGATCTTGCCGATACCAACGGGATTGCCAGCGTACAGGTGGTGCTGTTCAATACAAACGGGGTAGCTCTTGCGACCAACACGACGGGTGTCTCCGGTGGCTATGTATTCAGCAATCTGGTGCCGGGCATCTACGGGGTCGTAGAGACGGATCTGCCAGCTTACGACAGTACGACGACCAATGCTCTTTTGGTGCCGGTTACGAGCGGGGAGAACTCTGCGAGTAATAATTTCCTGGATGTGCAGGGGGCCGGGATCCGGCTGGTGAAGAGAGCGGGCAATGCCGCAGAGGGGTCCGTTAAATACGTCATCGCACCTGCGGACGTCGGGTATCGCTATGAGGTCATTAACATCGGTGGAACCTACCTTGGATCGCTGGTTGTGACGGACAATGTTCTGGGTGTTGTGGCGAATTTCGCCGGGCCTATGGCGCCGGGGGCGACCAATACATTCTATGCCACCAACCTGGCGGTGTCGGTTAACGTGACCAATATTGCTGTGGTCACGGCGATGCCTGTTTCGGGCGGGGGCGTGCCGCTGGGGTCGCCTGCCGTGTCCTCGACAAATGATGCGGTCGTGCATGTGTTGCATCCCCCGCTGGTAAAATTGATCAAGACGGCGGAACAGGCGCCGGACGGCAGCCTGCTGTATGTCTGGCGTGGGACCAATGTGGTCTACACTTATGCGGTGATCAATTGCGGCGATGCGTACCTCACCAACCTGGTGGTCACGGACGACGTCCTGGGGCCGGTGGGCAGTATCTCGGGAACGATGGCGCCTGGGGTAACGAACTACCTGTATGCGACCAATGTGACCGTGACGAATTTTGTGGTAAATATCGGCGTGGTGTCAGGTCAGGTGGCTCTGGCCGATGGGTCAATAGTGCCTGATTTTGCCCCCGTGACGGATACGGATACTGCGGTGGTGGATCCCGTGACCCCGGAGATCCGTCTGACTAAACTGGCAGGAAATGCCAATGATGGCGAAATCGAGTATGTAACGTCGGGTTCGAACGTGGTGTACACCTATCGGGTGATCAACACCGGCAGTGCAGTCCTCACCAATGTCGTAGTGGATGATGACATTCTGGGGAATGTGACGAACGTGGCGATTCTGGGAGTCGGGGAGACGAATACCTATACCCTGACCGCAATCAATGTGACTAACAGTGTGGTGAATCATGCCGTGGCAGTCGGGTGGCCGACGAATGTGGTGGGCTCCGTGACGGACGACCATTATGCCTATGTGGAAGTGGTGGCCCCGCAGGTGGAGTTGATTAAGACGGCGGGCAGTGCGCCGGATGGCGGGGTGGATTATGCGCTCTCCAACCAGATGGTGACCTTTACCTACACGGTTATCAATCGCGGGGATACTTACCTGAGTTCAATGACGGTGACGGATGATGTTCTCGGTGCCATTGGGGGGATCGAGGGACCAGTGGCCCCTGGAGAGACCAATCGTCTTTATAAGACGGCTGTATCCGCATCGGTAACGAATATCGGAACCTGTATTGCGAAAGTTACCTTTAATGACGGGGTGCAGATTCCGCATATCGGGAATGTGTCAGATAGTGATGACGCTATTGTTCAGGTTGTAAATCCGTCGATCGGGCTCCTGAAGACGGCGTCCTCGGCTTTTGTCACGAACGGGCAGCCGGTCACGTACACCTTTGCGGTAACGAACTCCGGTGATGTGGCACTGACCAATGTGACGGTGAATGA
>CAJBSZ010000019.1 GCA_903958395.1 uncultured bacterium
CCGGCACGGGTTGGTGCTTCGGAGGACCGAACGTCACGCCGGAACTCGGGGGGCAGACATTCAATCTGGAGAAGATCAAGATTGGGGCGGGATCGCCGCCTCCGAAACTGCCGGTAGACAAATCAGCAGTCGCGATCCAGGCGGTTGCTGCCGATGGCGCCCGGGTGGACTTGAAACCCCTGCTCAAGTCGGATGGAACGCTGAACTGGGCACCTGGTGACCGCGCCTGGACACTGTATGTGTTGAAAACCAGCTTCAACAAACGGATGGTCAAGCGTCCGGCACCGGGCGGGGCAGGTCCCATGATCAATCCGTTTTACGGTGAAGCCATGCGCCGTTATCTGGAGCGGTTCACGGAGGCGTTTGCCTCGCAACCGTCCAACAGCATGCCCAGGGCGATGTACCACGATTCCTACGAGTATTTTGGCGCGCAATGGTCGCCTGACCTGCTCGACGAATTTGCTCGCCGGCGTGGATACAGGCTGCAGGATCAGTTGCCAGCATTTGGCGGCGATGGTGACAAAGGCACTGTGTTACGGGTCAGAACCGACTATCGTGAGACGGTTTCGGATCTGATGGTGGAAAAGGTATTTCCCCCGTGGGTTGAATGGTGCCGCCAGCGGGGAATATTGACACGTAATCAGGCGCATGGTTCTCCGGGTAACCTGCTGGATCTTTATGCTCTTTCGGATATTCCCGAAACGGAGATGTTCGGCAGGGGCAAGCGCGATCCGTTCAAGTCGGGGTTTGACGGCCGGTTTGCTGAAGGGGACCGCGATCCGTTGGTCAGTAAGTTTGCCTCCTCGGCGGCGCATGTGGCGGGTCGCAAACTCGTGGCTGCTGAAGCCTGTACGTGGATGGCTGAGCATTTCTGTGAGACGCTCGAGGAGATCAAGTGTTTTGCGGACCTCATGTTCGTTTCCGGTGTGAACCATCTATTTTACCATGGTTGTGTTTACTCCCCGGACGATGCGGCATGGCCGGGTTGGCTTTTCTATGCGGCCACCGAGATGAATCCCCGTAACTCAATCTGGCATGATGCGCCTGCGCTAAATGCTTATATCGCCCGTTGCCAGACTGTCCTGCAGGCCGGGGCGCCAGACAACGACGTGTTGCTCTATTGGCCGATTTACGACCGGTGGTGCCGGGATCGTCCGTTGCCGCAAGGATTAAGCGTCCATGGCGAGTGGTTGAATGAAGAGTCCATCGGACGCGTGGCGCGTCAATTGTGGGCGAAGGGTGTCGGATTCGACTATATTTCCGATCGGCTTCTGAACGGCGCGGAGGTGACGCCTGGCCGGGAACTGACGTGTGGAACGGGGCGGTATCGGGCAATAGTTGTACCTCCAGTAACCTATATGCCGGAGGCGACGTTAGCGAAATTGCAGACGTTGGCAAAAGCGGGCGCCACTGTCATTTTCGTCGATCAGTTGCCCAAGGATGTTCCCGGATTCGGTAATCTTGAAAAGCGTCGCGAACGGTTCGGCAAACTATTGAGTGACGCCGCGCGGTTCCGCGTCGGCCCCTTGGATTCGGCCTTGGTTGAAGCCGCAATCAGGGGCGAGGGGGTTGCGTCGCATTCGGGTGTAATGGTCATCCGGCGCCGCGTCGAGGATGGCCGCTATCTCTTCATCGCTAATCAGAGCACCAACACGTTGAATGGTTGGTATGCGCTTGCGACTGCGGCGAGATCTGTGGCCGTGATGGATCCCATGACCGGGCGCACCGGTCTGGCAGCGGCGCGCAAGGCTGAAGGGGATGGCAGACTCGAAGTCAATTTGCACCTTGAGCCCGGGCATTCGATTATACTTCGAACGTTTTCGGACAAAAATGTTCAGGGTGATCCGTGGGTATGGCCTGCCGCAGACGGGTCCAGTCAGGAACTTGCGGGACCATGGCAGGTTTCCTTCAAGGAGGGTGGGCCTGTCCTGCCGAAGGCTTATGAGACTGCTAAGCTCGAGTCCTGGACACAAAACGGCGATCCCGAGACTGAGCGATTTGCCGGAACGGCGGTGTACCGCAAGGTCTTTGACCTTGCAGAAGTTGCTGGTTGTTCGTTGCTGGTTGCCAAGATGGGAAAAGAACCCAACAACTCAACAACTCGACA
>CAJBSZ010000020.1 GCA_903958395.1 uncultured bacterium
ATCGTTGACCTGAGCGCCTGTTGATAATCTTCAGCCCGAATGCTTATTTTCAGCGTGCGCACCGCACCTGCTCCGTCCGACTTCGCGAAAATGATCTTCGCCGTTTCAGGACCGATTGTTGCGTTGGTCTTGGTGACATTCCCCATCTCCGGCTTTTGGCGTCCGCTAAGCTTTTTTCCGGCCACTGCAATATCGTTGGAATACGATTTCAGCTGTTCCATGGCAAAGGGCTCGACACTCGCATCAGGGGCAAACGTCAAGTACTGGCCTGTATAATAAAACATACCTGTCGGGTTGCCATCCCATGTAATCTTGCAATGTTTGGCATAGGGCACGGGGAACCACACATTGCGTGCCAGCCATGATTTCTCGCCGTAAAGCGGAATCTCCGGCAGTACATATGAAAACGGTTTATCCGCGAGAAACTTGCCGCCGATCAGATCAAGCACAGGGGCCTCGATCGCCGGCGAATCGCTGCCATCGAGATAAAACCGGAGTGTGCCGCTGCCGTCAGCCGCATTCCAGATATGCACCACCGCCCCGGGGCCGTCTGCATCCAGCAAAACACATTCCTGTTGGCCTTTATTTGTCTCGATCCTGACGAACTGATGAAAATCAGTGTTGGAAAACCAGCCCGGCTTGTCCGGAGCCGTGGATCTTCGGTCGTAACTGGAAAACGTGGAGCACCGGTACTCTACCTTCGGCCACGACGCCAGCCTGTCGCGATTCGTCATATCCGCCAACAGTGTCTTGAGCGTGATGGCCGGCTCTCCCCCATGACAGGTTAAAGCCCCCAACAGGGTCAATGACACTAAGACTGAAATTCGAAATATGTGTCTCATCATTGTGGTGTTTCCTTATCCTTCCTGCTATTTCGCGATTTCCAACCCAATGACAGTATCCAGTTCATGCCATTGGTCTTTGTCATCGAGGGTCAATTCCAAACGGCCATCGGACAAAGTTTTCATGGCAACCGGGTTCCGGGTGAGCAGGTTGTACGCAGACGTGAACGACTCAAGCGGCTTTGCCAGGACAACGCTCCGTGCATTGCCGGCGGGCGGCGCCAGCACATGCACATATTCCTCCCGTCCATCCGCACTGCGTGTGCAGACAATGGGGATATCTATGCAATCCTTGGGATATGAGATGGTCTTAACGAGACGCGCACCATCGATCTGGACGATTGCTGGCTCCGTGTCGCAAGTGCTCTGGAAATTGTCGATCCAATAGCCGATGAAAGGGGGTTGTGCCTGGGCGCGCATTGGCATGAATGCCAATGCGCCGGCCACTACCACAAAACATATAGCCGTCCGGATCAATCCATTATTCATCTTTGGCTCTCCCTCATATCCCTTTGAGCGATCAAGAATAACCCCATTGCCCCAGTTCGCGAAGCCCCTTACCGGATCGTATACACAGACCCTTGGCGCGGCCTGGTGATGACTACATCATAACCCGCTCCACCCTCATACGTGATGCGGTAATCGTTCTGCCCGACACTGAAATAATGTCCTTCTGGATAACCGTCGAAGGTCGTCCCCGCCCCCGAGGTTCGCGAAACCAGCACATAACTTGTACCCACTCCGAGGGTGGCCGTGCCCAGATCCGACAACGACAACTTCGCCCCGCTTCCGATAGTCACGGCTCCTGAGGATGCCAGCTTGTCCGCCGCATTCGCGCCGCTATCGATCTGTATCGCCAATGTGCTGCCAGCCTGCAACTCAACATTACCCGAATGCAGCGTCCCCACCCCGTTGTGACCCGGAGCATTCGTGGCACCAGAAGCCATGATGACCGCCCCCACCGTGCCGGTGCCGCCCAGGGTGGCGCCGCTGTTGACCGTGCAGGCGCTACTGGCAATGGAACCATCCACCAGCAACGTCCCATTGGAAACGGTGGTATTCCCGACATAGGTGTTGTTGCCGCCCAGCGTTAACGTACCGGGTCCGAGGTTGGTTAACGACCCGGAACCGGAAATGGGGCCGCTCAACGTCTGGGCGGCGCTACTGGCATAAACGAACGCGCCGTGGTTGGTGATGCTGCCGGTAAACACCCCGTTGCCCAGCACCCCGGTCCCGCTGATCGCCAGGGTGCCATTGCTGATCGTCGTCGCGCCGCGATAGCTGTTCGTGCCGGTCAGCGTCAAGGTCCCCGCAGCGGCCTTGACCAGACTGCCCGCGTTCGTCATGGCGCCCGCAAAGGTCGTATTGTCGCCCTCATTGACCGTCAATTCCCTCCCCGCGCCACCGAGATCAATAGTCGCCGCTGACGTCGCGGAAATCAGGTTGGTGATCGCCAGTGACGAGCCCAGCCGCAGCGTTCCACCGTTGAGGGTCACGGAACCGGTTCCCAGCGCATTGGCGTTGCTCACCACGAGCGTTCCCGCATTGATCGTCGTGCCGCCGGTATAGGCGTTGTTCGTCCCAAGGATAAACGTCCCCGTCCCCTCCTTGGTCAACGCCGCACTCCCCGTGATCATCGCGCCCCGGATCAGATAGGACTTGGCCGTCGTATTGCTCACCAGCACGCTGGTGGGAGAGACATTCGCCACGTTGGTCACCAGGAGGATCCCCGTCCCGCTCGCGCTGTCGTCAAAGATCACCGGCAGGGTGTCCTGGTAATAGGCGTTTGCCGTACTCCCTGCGGCGCCCACCTTCCAGTTCATCGTCGAATTGACATCCCAGTTGCCGCTCCCCACCGCCCTGTACACGGCGGAATTTGCCGTCAGAACGAGATCGAGGGTACTGGTTCCCTCGTTCTTTTCGATACTCCCCGACACCCCTTCCGGCAGGGAGACCGTCCAGGGCCCCGCGCCAACCACGCTCTCATACTTGACCAGCGGATACCGGGTCCCGCTGAGCCCGGCGATGGCGCCGCGGATCGCGAACCTGACATTGGACGCATCGAGCGTGTTCAGGACCTGGATCGGCGCATCGGCGGCCGTGGTGCTGGCCTGGACCGTGAAGGTGAAATCCACAACACCGCCCACACTACTCGTCAGCGCCTTGCAAATCCAGTTCCCGCCGGAGGTGGCCACCACTACCCCGTTGGTGGCGCCCGCCGCCACGGTGAACGCGCTGTTGGAGCACGAGCCACCCGTAACCACCACCAGTTTCCCGGCCTGCACCACCGTGGCGCCGCTATACGTGTTGTTGCTGATCATCATCAGCGTCCCGGAGCCAAGGTTGGTCAGCGAGCCGGCCCCGGCAATCAGGACGGCATTTGTCACGGTGTACCCGCCCGCGTCCAGGGAGGCGGCGGTCGTGTTGGTCCAGACCGTGCCAGAGATCAGGTTCCCGTTGGCGGTGGCGTGCAGGGTGCCACCGTTGAAGTTCAACTGGGCATCCGAGACGCTCACGTTGACGTTGGACAGATACGCATCGCCGCCAATGGTGAACACCGACCCCACCCCACCGAGCGTGACGCGGCCATTGGTCAGCACACCGCCCGTAGAAACCGTCATCCAGTTGCCCGTGGCGGCGGTGTCAAGGCCGATGGTCAGCGCCTTTTTTCCGAGATCCCACAACGCATTCGTCGTGCCATTCGCCCCCGCAATGGTGACGAAGTTGCTGTTCGCTCCGGCAGCATTGCCAATGGTGCCGACATCCGAGGAAAACACCTGGCCGCCGTTGGTGATGATCATGTAGTTGTCAACCGAGTTGGCAATATGGCCGACCAAAATCTGGCTGACGTTGGTCAGCAGGCCGTTTTGGCCAACCTGCACCCAGGTGCCGGCCGACTGTTTATTGCCGCCGATATACAGTACGCCGCCCTGGGCGTTCAATACCGACTGGGCATTGGTCGTGCTGGCGATGGTGATCGAGTTGTTGGTGGATCCGATTCCGGCGCCAAGATAGATGTTCGCCTTGCCGATGAACACTTGGCCGCCATTGGTGATGGTCAAGGAACCGCCAACGCCATAGAAAGCAAGATACATGCTGGCGGCGTTAGTATACACGCCACCGTTATCTACACGCATCCAGTTGCCGGTGGAGCCAATCACCTTACCAATATTCAAATTGCCGCCCCCGTGGCTCCACAACGAAGTCGAACTCCCAGAACCGGCGATGATGACAGAGTTGCTGTTGTTCCCAGTCTCGGAGCCGATATAGCTCGTGTTGGCGCTAACGCTAAAAAGGCTGGCGCCGTTGGTAAGGATCAGTGAGGCGCCCGTCCCGTTCAGGGTCATGCTGGCCGTGTTGGTGATCCCCCCTCCGTTCACCAATAACGTTCCGGCACTGACCGTCGTCGCGCCGCTGTAGGAGTTGGTGCCAGTCAAGGTCAATGTCCCGGTACCCGCCTTGGTCAGCGCGCCGGAGTTGGTGATGATACCACCCAAGGTCAACGAGTCCGTGCCGCCGACCCCGACCGTGGCGGCACTGGCGAGGTCGAAGACGTTGGCCACCGTCCAGTTGCCGCCCGCATTGGTCAGCGACCCGCCGTTCATCGTCACGGTTCCGCTACCCAGCGCGGTGTTGTTGCTGATGGCAAGGGCACCCAGCGTGTTCGTCGTCCCTCCGCTGTACGTATTGGCATTGGCCAGCGTCAATGTCCCGGCGCCCGTCTTCGTCAACGAGCCGGAGTTGGTGACGATGCCACCCAAGGTCAATAGGTCCGTGCCCTTGATCCCGACTGTGGCGGTGCCCGCGAGGTTGATGGCATTGGTAAACGTCCAGGTACCGGCGGCATTGGTCAGCACGCCGCCACCCATCGTCAACAGCCCCGTGCCCAGCGCGTTCGTGTTGCCGACCACGAGCGTCCCGGCATTGACCGTCGTCCCTCCGGAATAGGTGTTGTTACTGCTGAGGGTCAGGGTGTTGGCGCCCAGCTTGGTTAGCGCGGCCCCGCCGGAGATCGCCGCGCCGGAAATCGTATAGGCCTTGGTCACGTTGCTCACCGTCACGCTCGACGGGGACACCGTCGCCGTATTGGTCACCAGGATCGGGCCCGCTCCGCTCGCGGTGTCGTCCAAGACCACGGCTTCGCCTTCAATATAGAACGCATTCGTCACGCCGCTGGCGGCGGTATTCTTCCAGTTCATCGCGCTCACATTCCAGTTTCCACTGCCCACCGCCCAGTAATTCGTGGACGTTGACGTTAGGACCAAGTCTATGGAGTGGTTGGCCGTGTTGTTCGAGAGGGTGCCCGTCACGCCCACAGGCAACGACACCGCCGTCGCAGGCACAGTGCCGGACAGGACGCCCTGGTACTTGATCAGCTCATACTGCGAACCGACGCTACCGGAGACCGCCCCGCGAACAATGACGTTCACGCCCGACACATCGAGATCGCCGAGGACCTGAATGGGCGCGGACGACGCCACGGCAGGCGTAACGAAATTGAAATCCATCGCGCCGCCCAAATTATTCGTCAACGCCTTGCAGGCCCATGTCCCGCCCACCGTGGCAATCTGAACCCCGTTCGTGCCGCCCGCCGCCACCGTGAACGCGCTGTTGGAGCAGGAGCCACCTGTAACTCCCACCAGTTCTCCGGCGCTGACAAACGTGACGCCGGTATAGGTGTTAGTGCCGGTCAGCGTCAACACGCCGGAGCCAAGGTTGGTCAATGACCCGGAACCGGAAACAGGGCCGCTCAAGGTCTGGCCGGCACTGCTGGCAAAAACGAATGCGCCGTCATTGGTGATGTTGCCGGTGAACACCCCGTTTCCCAGCATCCCTGCGCCATTGATGGTGAACGTCCCGGATGCGCCGTTGGTGACGCTGGACAAATACGCCTGGCCGGAAAGATTAAACACCGAGCCCACGCCCCCCAGCGTGACACTGCCGTTCGTCAGCACACCGCCCGTGGAGACCGTCATCCAGTTCCCGGTGGCCGTGGTGTTCCCGCCGATGGTCAGCGCCTTTCCGCCCATGTTCCACAATGAGTTCGTTGTGCCATAAGCCCCGGCGATGGTGACTGAGTTGCTGTTCGCTCCGGCAGCATTGCCAATGGTGCCGGCAGCCGAGGAAAACACCTGCCCACCGTTGGTGATCATCATCGAGTTACCAACTGAATTACCCGTGTAGCCGAGGATGATCTGGGCATTTGTCACCACCCCGCCGGCCTCTACCCGCACCCAGTTGCCGGATGATCCAGTGGCAGAGCTAGCACCGACATATAAAGTATTCCCGTTACC
>CAJBSZ010000021.1 GCA_903958395.1 uncultured bacterium
GAGGTGGACAGGTCAAGCCTCAACAGACTCAAACCAAAGCGAAATGCTTTCTGATTCTTGCATTTGGTTGCGGTTGTGAGTTTTGCCGGAAGGTTCCTCATAATTTCCGAGACTGGGTTTTGCTGCTGTCGGTTGATTTTCTCCCATCTATTGATGCCCATGAATAATTTAATACTGAATCGAGATTTTCGACTGCCCGATGACGGGTGGTATCACATCGCCCCTTTCGGGGAATTCCCTCATTCCGGGGCCTGTTTGATTCAGGTTATTGACCAGGAGTCCTGTATTGCCATGGCCGCCCGGTTCGCGGCGGACGCCAAAACACCCAACTTCCCAGGACTGTTGGTTGATTTTGACCATTTCTCGCTTGATGGAGAAAAACGGTCAGAAGCGGCTGGCTGGATTCTAGGCCTTGAAAACCGCGAAAACGGCCTGTGGGCGCAAATTCGGTGGTCAGATTTGGGCGAGAAAGCCGTAAAGGGTGGGCGCTATCGGTTCTTGTCACCGGTATGGGCACGGTCGGACTGCGTTGATTTAGGAGCCGATCCCATGAGTGGGTTGGATCGCGTCCGGCCTGTGAGGATCCTGAATGCGGCTGTGACAAATGATCCGAACCTCAAAGGTATGGTGCCGCTTTCAAACAGTGGACAGAGGGTGGTGGTTGATTTTCAGACATTAGGTAGAGGCGTGAATACCAAGGAGAACGAGAATATGAAAGCAGTGATTGAAAAGTTGGTGAATCATCTGGGGTTGGCGGCTGATGCAACTGAGGCTGTCATCCTGGAGAAGATGGGTGGGTTGATTTCGGCGACCGTCGTGACGGAGTTGCAGAACTCGCTGACGGCGCTCCAGACGAAGCATGACGGACTGGTGGCAAACCTGAAAACAGTCGAGGGGGAACTGATTAACCGGCACCTGGCCGACTTCGAGGGAGTCATCAGTGAAGGGGCCAAGCCTTTCTGGACTGAGCAGTTGATTCAGAACCGGAACGGCGCACTGGCCGCGCTCGGGGATCTGCGGGAGATGGCCGGCAAAGCGGTTGCCGCTCCGGAGCCCTCGAAGGATTTGATCAAGGACGGCGGGCGGAAGCCTCTGCACAACCGGGCGACAGCGCGGCCAATTCCGCCAGCCCAGGGCGACCAGACTGGGGCAGCGGGAGACAGTAAAGCGGTAAAGATTCGCAACCGGGCACATGAAATCGCAAAAGCGGAGAAAATCCCCTTCGGCGTGGCGTTCCGGAGGGCGGAACGTGAAGTCTTGGGCGGTGGGCAGTAAGCGGTAAGAAATTTAAAAGAAAGGTTAAGGCAATGAGTCAGAGCAATACACAGGTTGGGGACATTCGGGTCAAGGCAGGTATGGAGTTGACGGGGAAAGAGGGCTTCCTCGCCAAGATGAACGATGCGTGGGGGCCTGTCGTGGAACTGGTGAAGTTCACCGGGGATCGCCCGTTGTACGTGGTTACAGAAGGCGCGGCTGTTACGAAACTTGCCTCGGTTCGCCCTCTTGACCCTGGGCGGAATGTCCGGCTGGTCCTGTCTGGCACCTGTAACCCTGGGAATACCTTGGTTGCCATGGTTGAGGCGGGCGCGAACAACGGCAAGGTGCAAGCGTTGCCGGCCGCAGCTGGCACGTATCTCGGGGTAGCCGTTGCGGAAGAGGCGGGAATTGATGGGCAGCTGGTGTTGGCCCGTCCGTCTTTGATCGGAAACATCGTCGTCGCGGGGGCGTAAGCCTGTCCGCAGTGTGCAGTTTGCAGTAAGCAGTCGTAAAGAAGGGAAAACATTATGAGCAGATTGAGTGAGTTGAGTGCATCGCCGACCCTGAGGGAGTATGCCCAGGGCGCGGCCCAGAGTGCGATTATGCCGGTGGCTGATTTTCTGGCCCCGACTGTCGAGGTGGCCACTAGCGTGGGCCGGTTCAAGTGCTACACGGAGAAGCATCGGTTTCATATCCCGGACACCCTGCGCACGCTGTGCGGGCGGGCCTCGGAATTGCGGTTTGAGGCGACGGATGCAACTTTCAACTGTGAGCCGCACGCTTTGGACTACCCGGTTGATAACCTGGAGCAGCTTGAGGCCGAAGGTCTTGAGAACATGCTCCGGGAAGGCGCCACGGCGGTTGCCGAAGTGGCGGCACTGTCCCATGAGAAGGCCGTGATTGATGCGGCCCTCGCGGCTGTGGGTGCCGGTACGGGGAAGACCTGGAACGATGCGGCAGATCCGATCTCTGACGTGGATGATGCCATCCTGTCGGTGATCAAGGCGGCTAAGTACGGCAGTCTGATGGGTGTCGGCCTCCTGTTCGGCGCCACGGCCTGGAAGATCTTCAAGAATCAGGCCAAGGTGCGCGGGCGGTTTGTCGTAGGTAATGGCCGCGGCAAGTCCGATCTGGGTTTGGCGGTTCCGACTGAACAGTCAGCGAGCCAGATGTTCATCGGGACGCCGGATGTGCGGACCTCCTACATGATCTACGATTCCGCGCCTGAGGGTAAGGCGGC
>CAJBSZ010000022.1 GCA_903958395.1 uncultured bacterium
CGATCTAAACGTTACTATGGTACTTTCTTTAACGACTTCTAGACGTTTGCCTATCCGGTCATTAAAGAATGAAGCAAATACTATATCATAAATGTGTCAACATTCCAAGCCTGCGATGGAAAAGAAGCCTAAAAATCGTATTATCCTCTTAACCGGCAAGGGAAAAGGCAAGACCTCTTCCGCACTCGGAATGGTTCTTCGTGCGGTCGGACATGGCATGCATATATGCGTGATTCAGTTTGTGAAAAGCTGTTCAAATACTGGCGAAGCACGAGCACTCCAATGCCTTCCCGGCGTTGAGCATCTGTTGTGTGGAAATGGGTTTGTTTCCCCATCGGATACCGCTGAGAAGCGTGCCCAGCATTGTTGTTCGGCTGCAGAGGGACTCAGGCTCGCACGCCTGCGTCTGGAGAACCCCGAGATACACATGGTGGTGTTGGATGAAATCTGCTCAGCCCTTCACCTGAACCTGCTCACTGAAAGCGATGTCCTGGATCTGCTTGCCTCAACATCCGAGGGCAAAATTATCATCTTAACGGGTCGGCATGCGCCTCACTCCTTGATCGCGATCGCCGACACCGTCAGCATTATTGAAGATGCCAAGCATGGCCTACAACACGGCATTGCTGCACAACCCGGTGTTGAATTTTAGAGGCTACTCGGCTATCGTGAGCGCGGGATCCTGACGACGCGGAAGCCGACAAAGTCGATCCGGCTGCCCGGGTCGCGGCTTCCCCGAAACGCCGAACGGCAGTAGCTCGCGTTGCCGGACCAACTCCCGCCCCGTCCCACGCGGTTCGACCCCGACGCCGCACCCAGCGGATTAATAACCACCCCTGGATAGGTCCCCGTCCAGTCACGGCACCACTCCCACACGTTACCACGCATATCATATAACCCCCAGGCATTGGCCACTTTCAGCCCGACTGGATGCGTTTTGCCACTAGAGTTGTCTTTATACCACGCCATCTAGCCCAGATCGCCTTTCCCTGAATAGGCACCGGTCGCACCCGCCCGGCAGGCGTATTCCCACTGCGCCTCTGTCGGCAGGTCAAAAGTTTTGCTAGTCCGCGCCCGCAATTTCCCCAGGAATGATGAGGCGTCCACGTTATTATTCATCGGCCCGTTCGCGCCATCTCGTGATCCACGGATGTCGTCATAACTCACCTGTTCAACTGGGCATAAGTCTGCATTGGTTTTAAATTTACTGGGGTTACTCCCCATCACGAGCTCCCACTGCCGCTGTGTCACCTCGAAGATCCCGATGAAAAACCCCGGTGATAGCGTCACCGGATGTTGCATTTCGCTTTTTTCATGTCCCACTTCGCTTTCCGGGCTGCCCATGTTAAATGTCCCGGGTTCAATCTTTCTTAGCACAAGTTTATCTGTCTTATACTCGTCAGTCCATCCGCCCTTCGGCTCGATGGCGAGATAACTCACGGGGTAATTCTTCGCATCTGTGCCTCCTTTAAGATAGACTACCAGATACAGATCCCATTTATTGACGGACTCCCCGTCTACGACTGGCACAGGCTGGCCTGGTAGTACAGGCTGGTTGGGCAGAGCGGGTGTTGAGGACACAGGCGCGGCCTTCGTTGCAGAGGGATTCCGCAGGGCCGCCAGTTGGTCTGCGTAACCTTTAATCGCGGTTTTCTGCAG
>CAJBSZ010000023.1 GCA_903958395.1 uncultured bacterium
GAGTCCTCTATCGCCCACCAGCCCAATCCCGGGCTGGTGGAATGAAAATTCGGAAAAGAACTTCCCGCAAATCATTGTCAAACTCCCATATTTTTCCAGAATCGGGAAAGAACTGGGCGTTGAGGGGCATTTTTACCCTTTCGGGCTAACTGGACGATTAGACATCCTCCTGGGTGGACCGCGACCTTCCCGCCACGGCGGGATCAGACGCCGACCGGCTCGAGCTACGTAGCGAAGGCGCTCTACTTCGCAGAGTAGTAAGGTTGGCGTCCACCCGCGGATGTCTAGATTATTTAGAGAACGTGAGTTGCAAAAGCTGTTGTGTACGATGGGGGTGGGGCGTAGACTCTGACTTCAGGAGAGAGTGAATTTATGAAAAAGTCTGCCTCAAAACCGACCCAAACCTTGGAGCCTGACGCGCCCCCACCGCCCGTTCTTGGATTCCCCATTGTGGGAATCGGGGCTTCCGCAGGTGGTCTGGCCGCCTTCGAGGCGTTCTTTTCCGGTATGCCGAATTCCCCCGATGGGCCCGGCATGGCCTTTATTCTGGTTCAACATCTGGATCCGAGCCATAAAAGCATTCTCACTGAACTCATCCGTCGTTTCACCCGCATGCCGGTTGTCGAGGTTGAGGACGGTATGGCCGTTCAGGTCAACTCCGTCTACATCATTCCGCCCAACCATGACATGGCGCTGATCAACGGAACACTTCAACTGCTGGATCCCGCCGCGCCGCGTGGCCAGCGGCTGCCGATCGACTTTTTCTTCCGTTCCCTGGCCCAGGATCAGCACGAGCGGGCCATCGGCATCATTCTCTCCGGCACCGGCAGCGACGGCACGCTGGGGATCCGAGCCATCAAGGGCGAGGGCGGTATGACTATGGCCCAGAAGCCTGAATCCGCCGAATACGATGGCATGCCCTCCAGTGCCCTGGCTACCGGGTTGATGGACTACGAACTTCCGCCAGCCAAGATGCCCGCCCAACTCATTGCCTATGCGGTCACGGCCTTAGGAAACTCCTGCCGCGTGATCACCACTCCATTCCCCCTGCCCGAGACGACGATGAGGAAAATTTTCGTTTTGTTGCGAGCCCAGACCGGACACGATTTTTCCCTCTACAAGCCCAGTACCATCAACCGGCGCATTGAGCGGCGTATGGCCGTTCAACAGGTCGACACCATTGATGGTTATGTCAAACATCTGCAACGGTCGCCCGACGAGGTGAAGGCGCTCTTCCGCGACCTCTTGATCGGGGTAACCAGTTTCTTCCGGGATCCGGAGGCCTTCAAAATTCTGGAAGAAAAGGGTGTTCCTTCAATTTTCGCCAGCAAGCGGGAGGGGGGCATCATCCGCGTCTGGTCGTCGGGCTGCTCAACCGGTGAGGAGGCCTATTCCCTCGCGATTCTTCTGGCGGAAGGCACTGAGGCGAGGAGAAAAAGTTTCCCGATTCAGGTGTTCGCCACCGATATCGACAGTCAGGCAGTTGCCAACGCACGCGCCGGGACTTATCCGGCAAGCATTGCCGCAGACATTTCTTCCGCCCGGCTCGCCCGCTTTTTTACGCTCGAGCCCGGCGGCACCAGCTATCGTATCCATAAAGGAATCCGCGATATGGTGGTCTTTTCCGAGCAGGACGTGATCAAGGATCCACCGTTCTTGAGACTCGACCTGATCAGTTGTCGCAATGTCATGATCTATATGGGCAGCGCATTGCAGAAGAAACTCATCCCCCTGTTCCATTATGCGCTGAATCCGGGTGGTAAACTTTTCCTGGGTACGTCCGAAACCACGGGCGATTTCAGCGGTCTATTTTCTGTGCTGGATAGCAAGCAGAAGCTCTATCAACGCAAGGAGAATTTTATGAGTACCCGGCGTGCGGCCATCGAAGGGTTTGTGCCGCTTCTCTCGGCGGTGGATGCGTCGCTTCCGTCGCGAGCCGACCCAAAGACATTGCCCCCCATAAAGCCGCCCCTGCGCGAACTGACCGAATCGGAACTTTTACAGCAGGTCATCGCGGCGGGCGCGCTGGTCAACGGACAGGGCGATATTCTGTATCTCCACGGCCGCACCGGCATGTTTCTGGAACCGGCCCCCGGTGAGGCGGGCATCAATAATATTCTGAAAATGGCGAGGGAAGGCTTACGGAACGAGCTGACCATGGCCCTGCACAAAGCCGTCGGAACCAAGGGGACGGTGCGCCATCCGGGGCTGCGTGTCAAAACCAACGGCCACTTCACCAGGGTCAACCTGACGGTTCGTCCCGTGACGGCGGGCTCAGGCGCCTCGCCGGACTTGCCGTTGTACCTGGTCATTCTGGAAGAGGTTGGAGAATCTGTCCCTGCCGCACCGGAAACCGCCGGCTCCGGCAAGCTCCACGTCGATGCGCGCATTGAGGCACTCAAGGCGGAGTTGCGTGCCAAGGAGGAATACCTTCAAAGCGCGAATGAGGAAATGCAGAGCTCCAACGAGGAGCTCAAGTCGTCCAACGAGGAATTGCAGTCGGTCAACGAGGAGCTGCAATCCACCAACGAGGAGCTGGAAACCTCCAAGGAGGAGCTGCAATCGGTCAACGAAGAGTTGTCCACGGTCAATGCCGAGCTGCAAATCAAGATGCTGGATCTGATGCGGGCCAATAACGACATGAATAATCTTCTGTCCGGAACGGGGATCGCCACCGTCTTTGTGGATCATCAACTCTGCATTCTGCGCTTTACTCCGACCGCCAGCGAGCTCATCAACCTCATTTCGGCCGATACGGGGCGGCCGGTGGCTCACATCGTGTCCAATCTGGTCGGCTACGACCGTCTGGTGGCGGATGCGCAGGTCGTTCTGGATACGTTGATTCCCAAAGAGGTGGAGGTGCAGACCAAGGCGGGTAAATGGTACACCCTGCGGATCCTGCCGTACCGCACCCAGACCAATGTGATTGAGGGTGCGGTGATGACCTTTGTGGACATTACGGAGATCGTGAAGACGCGTGAGGCGTTGAGTAAGACGAAAGACCTGCTCCGGCTGGCGGTGGTTGTGCGCGATGCACATGATGCCATCACCGTGCAGGATTTGAATGGACAGACCCTTGCTTGGAATCCGGGTGCGGTGCGGTTGTATGGCTGGAGCGAGGTCGAAGCGCTCGCGATGAATGTCCGCGACCGTATTCCCAAGGGGCTCCGGGCAGGGGCTTTGAGCACGCTGGTGCAGTTGAGCCGGGCAGAGATTCTGGCTCCGTATCAAACCCAGCGGCTGACCAAGGGCGGTGCGATTGTGGAGGTCTCAATTATCTCCACCGCGTTGGTGAACGAGGTCGGCGCGATGTATGCCATCGCGACCACGGAGCGGAAAATTGAGGCGGCGAACGGCTGAGGGGGGGCGATGAACGATCATGCAATAGAGATCCGTCAACGGGCGGAGAAGAAACTGGCGGCCCAGGCGATTGCCGCGCCTCCAGCCCGGTGAATCAGGCGCAGAAGATGGAATCCGTGGGGCGCCTGGCGGGGGGCGTGGCGCACGACTTCAATAACATGCTGATGGGAATCCTGGGTTACGCCGATCTTTGCCGGGATAGTCTGCCTGCGGAACACCCCATGCACAGTGACTTGGATGAGATCACCAAATGCGCGAACCGCTCGGCCGAACTCACCCGGCAACTGCTGGCCTTCGCCCGCAAGCAGATTATCCAACCCAAGGTACTAGATTTGAATGACGCCGTGTCAGGGATGCTTACTCTGCTTCAGAAACTGATCGGCGAAAATATCAAGGTGACCTGGATGCCGGGCGCGAACCCTCCGCCGGTTAAACTCGATCCCTCCCAGGTTGACCAGATTCTGACAAACCTTTTCATCAATGCCCGGGACGCCATTGGCGGGGTCGGCAAGATCACTGTCGCGACTTCTTCTGCCACGCTGGATCGAGCCTTCTGTGACGATCACCCGGGGGCCAGTCCGGGCGAGTATGTCCTGTTGAGGGTTAGCGACACCGGCTGCGGTATGACGAAGGACGTTCTCGCGAACCTCTTCGAGCCGTTTTTCACCACGAAGGATATTGGCAAGGGAACGGGCCTCGGCCTGGCCACCGTGCACGGTATCGTCATGCAGAACCACGGCTTTATCGACGTCTCCAGCGAACCGGACAAGGGCACGACATTCAGGATTTACCTCCCCGTGTATAGTGAAGAAATCGATAAGACGAGTGTTGCCAGTTCCGGCGAAGTGCCGCGAGGTCGTGGGGAGACGATTCTCTTTGTGGACGACGATCGCCGGAAAGGGGGTGCTGGACGAAAGGATGCACTTCCTCCAGAAGCCGAGCAGTCCCGACGTCATGGCCCGCAAGGTGCGCGAGGTGCTGGATGATCCCGGGTCATTCATGCCCGCGTGAAGACGGTGTCGCCGTTCCTGACCTTCAGTTCCGCTGCGACGATGTCGCATTTGGCCTTGAGCAGGAAATAGAAGTTTCCTGGTTTCCCGATGCAGGTCTCGAAATTACCATGTCCTTTGGCCAGAATGATGTCGGCTTCGCGCACATGGCGCCGGAAGGCGGGCGAGGCATTCGGCCAGCCCACGCCGATGTCATCGGATCCCGTTTCAATGACCGGACACAGGGCGGTGAGTCCGGCGAATTCCGCGTCCTCCCTTGTGGCGTCATTGATGATGGGGCCTGACTTGACGGCCACGGTGACCTTGATGCCAGCCGCCAGGAGTTGTTCCACCAGAACCCGGTCGAACACGATTTCGCCGCAATTATCGGCCAGGTAGAGGAGGGTGCGGCCCCGGCGGAGTTCCTTGCGGAATCGGGCGGTGTGGTCAATGGCAAAGGGCTGTTTCATGATTCGTCTCACATCCTTTTTGAGATCGAAGGAATGGCCGATGCCCAGGTCGATGATGTTGCCGGCGGCGGCAAGATGGAGGGCGCTTTTCAGGGGATCCCTGGCGTGGTGGATCGAGGCTTCCAGCGAGGGAAGCAGGTCCAGGGCGGCCTGGTTGGTTTCCTTTTTAGACCGGGCATAGGGATCCCGGACGCCGGTGACCTCATAAACGATATCGTAGACCGGCTTGGAATTGGTGGCGGGCGACCGGTTCATGTTCAAGGTGGGCAGTACCCGTGCCAGGCGGCGCAGGACTTCGGTATGGGCACGGGGGTCTGGCGTGGCCACCCGGGCGGTATTCAAGGCCTGCCGGAACATACAGGCCAGACATTCAGGTTGTGTTTTCAGATTAACGATCCCTTCTTTTCCTTGGCACGGGGAAGCGGGGTAGGGTATTCTGGCGGGCGTGAAAAGAAAACCAAAATTCATTGTCCGGAATGCGGGGTTCACGGATGCCGAAGGTATCTATAGTCTGATCAAGGCCTATCCGAAAGAGTTGCTGCCTCGTCCCATTTCCGATATTGCCGAAAACATTGACCGGTTTATCGTCTGCGAGTCGCGAGGCGCGGTCGTGGGCACGGTGTCATGGTCCATTCTGCCCGAAATCGGGCATGTCCGGCATCCCGCCGTTGAGGTGAAATCACTGTCGGTAAAAAAATCGCTCCGGAAGCATGGGGTGGGGCGGCTTCTGGTCGAGGCGGCCATCGAGCGGATCCGGATCCTTCACCCCTCGCAGATTATCTGTCTGACCTTTACACCCGGGTTTTTTGCGAAAATGGGCTTCCATGAGGTGCCCAAGGTCTCCCTGATGCACAAGCTCTACATGGGCTGTATCAACTGTGCCAAATATGATTCGCCCTTCACCTGTCCCGAAGTCGCCATGGCGATGGATGTATAGTCCATGACTCCCTTTGTTCATCTCCACGTTCATTCCGAGTATAGCATGCTGGACGGAGCCTGCCGTATCAAGGATATGGTGGGCGCGGCGCAGGATATGGGGATGCCTTCGATTGCCATTACCGACCACGGGGTGATGTACGGGGCGGTTCCGTTTTATGAGGCGGCCCGGGCCAAGGGGGTTAAGCCGATCATCGGATGCGAGGCGTATATCACCGGCGGGAGCCGGTTCGATCGCAAGGCCGAAAATGCCTCCAAATCTCAGGCCCATCACCTGGTGCTTCTGGCCACCAATGAACTGGGCTACCACAACCTGGTCCGCCTGAGCAGCGCAGCGCATCTGGAGGGGTTTTATTACAAGCCCCGGATCGATCGCGAGATTCTCGCAAAATATTCCGGAGGCCTGATCGGCCTGTCGGCCTGCCTGAAAGGTGAAGTGCCCGGCAAGTTGCTGGAGGATGACGAGGCGGGTGCGCTCCGACTGGCCGGCCTCTACGCGGATATTTTCGGGAAGGACAATTTCTTTCTCGAGGTTCAGGATCATCTGATGCCCGAACAGCGCCGGGCGAACAAGGGGCTGGTGTCACTGGCGAAGAAGCTGGGGTTGGGCTTGGTGGCGACGAATGATGTTCATTATCTCAAGCGGGACCATGCCGACGCCCATGAGATGATGCTGTGTCTCCAGACCCAGACCGTGTTGAGCGATCCCAAGCGGATGAAATATCCCTCGTCGGAATTCTATTTCAAAAGCGGCGACGAAATGGCCCAGATCTTCCGTGAGATCCCCGAGTCCATTACCAACACCCTCCGCATTGCGGAACGCTGCAATTTCGAGTTCGACTTTTCCGGGCTTCATTTCCCGAAGTTCACGGTATCATCCGGGTTATCCGAGAAGGACTACCTGATCGAACTGTGCGGCAAGGGCCTGTTGAAGCGCTACGGGGTTCAGGATCCCACCCACCCGCGCGATGCCCGCGAAACCGAACTTGTCACGCGTTGCGAGTACGAGGTGTCCATCATCGAAAAGACAGGGTTCATCAACTATTTCCTCGTGGTGTGGGACTTCATCCACTATGCCAAAACCAAGGGGATCCCCGTGGGGCCTGGCCGCGGATCCGGTGCGGGAAGTCTGGTGGCTTATCTGCTGGAGATTACGGGAATTGACCCGATCCGGTACGATCTTATTTTTGAGCGGTTCCTTAATCCCGAGCGTGTTTCGCCGCCGGATTTCGACATCGATTTTTGTCAGGCCCGGCGCGGCGAGGTGATTCAGTACGTCAAGGAAAAGTATGGCCGGGAGAATTGCGCCCAGATCATCACCTTCGGGTCGCTGGGAGCCAAGACCGTCATCCGCGACCTCGGACGCGTCATGGAGTTGCCGTTCTCCGAATGCGACCGGCTTGCCAAGATGATCCCGGAGGATCCCAAGATTACCCTGGTCAAGGCGCTGGAGCAGAATCCCGATTTCAAAAAAGCATACGAGACCGAGGCCAACTGCAAGCGCATCCTGGATTTCGGGTTTATCCTCGAGGGGCTTCTTCGTAATGCCGGAACCCATGCGGCCGGCGTGGTGATCGGCGAAAAACCCCTCATCGAGATTGTTCCGCTGTCCCTGGACAAGGATGATCAGATCATTACCCAGTATGCCATGGATCCCATCGGCAAGATCGGCTTGCTGAAGATGGATTTCCTCGGCCTCAAGACCCTCACCGTGATCCAGGAAGCGGTGGAACTTGTCCGGCAGACCCGTGGCGAAACGGTGGATATTGAGACAATTCCGGTGGATGACATGGCGACCTTCGAGCTCTTCCAGAAGGGCAACACGGTCGGGGTGTTCCAGTTTGAAAGTGGCGGCATGCGGGACAGCCTCAAGAAGCTGGCCCCCACGATGATTGAAGAACTCATCGCTATGAATGCGCTCTACCGGCCCGGCCCGATGGAGTTCATTGATAGTTTTACCAAGCGTAAACACGGCGCGGAAAATATTGAGTATGCGCACCCGCTGATGGAGCCCATTCTGAAGGGCACCTACGGCTACATGATCTATCAGGAGCAGGTGCAGCGTGTTGCCAATGTCCTGGCAGGATTTACCCTGGCCATGGGCGACAACCTGCGGCGGGCCATCGGTAAGAAAAAAGCCGAGGAAATGGCGAAGATGCGTGCCAAGTTTGTGGAGGGGTGCGCCAAAACGAACCACATTCCCGCCCGGAAGGCCGATGAGATCTTCAGTCTGATCGAGAAGTTTGCCGGCTATGGGTTCAACAAATCCCACAGCGCGGCCTACAGTGTTGTGGCGTTTCAGACCGCCTACCTGAAGACCCATTATCCCGAGGAATTCATGGCCGCCCTGCTGTCGAGCGAAATGGGGAATCTCGATAAAATCCCCGTGTTTATCGCCGAATGCCGGGTCATCGGGCTGGAGTTGCTGCCGCCCCATGTCAACTTCAGTGAAGTCCGGTTCAGTCCCGTCAAGGGGGCAGTCCGACACGGCCTTGCCGGAATCAAGAATGTGGGCGAGGGGGCGTCCCGGGACATTATAGCGGAACGGAAACGCGGTGGCCCCTACAAGGGACTGATGGATTTCTGCCAGCGCATGCAGGGGCAGGTGATTAATAAGAAGGTCATGGAAAGCCTGATCCGGTGCGGGGCCTTTGACAGTCCGGGTTCAGAACGCGCCCGCATGTTTTCCGGAATTGATTTTGCCCTGAACCGGGCCAGTGCCGCCGCCCGCGATAAGGCGTCCGGTCAGGCGAGCCTGTTCGACCTGATGGCGACGGAACCCCAGGTGGCGGCGGATGACAAGGCTCTGCCAGAAGCCGATAAGTGGTCAGAAAGCGAGCTGCTGGCCGGCGAACGGGAACTGCTTGGTATTTACATGACCGGTCATCCCCTCAGCCAGTATGCCGGCCTCCTGGAGCGCTATCAGTTGTCGAATGTGGAGGGCTTAAAGGGCATTGAGGGGGGCGGCATGACGCGGGTGGGGGGCTTGATTTCCACCCTGACGCCCCGGATGACCAAGAAAAAAGAGCCTATGGCGATCCTGAAACTGGAAGACCTGGACGGCAGTGTCGAGGTGGTCGTCTATCCCGATGCCTATCGGGACTACAAACACGTGCTCGTTCAGGATCAGGCGATACTGTTGTGCGGGGAAGTCCGGTTTGAAGAAGGCGCGCCCCGGATCATTGCCAGTGAAATCTACCCGCTGCGGGATTGTCCGGCCCTGTTTGTCGAGACGGTCAATATTCAGCTTCCGGCAGAGCGGGTGGAGAGCCGTCCCGATATTCTGGGTAAAGTCCGGGATGCCCTGAATCTCCATCCCGGGAAGACGGATGTTCATATCTGTTTGGAATTTGCCTCGGGTGAAAAAGTGTTTCTGGATACCGACAACCAGTACAAGGTCACCTGCGATGAATCCCTGGTCCACGAACTGGAGCGCATTTTAGGGGAGGATTCCGTGTATGTTGCCGTGAATCAAAACCCCTGCCGGAAACCCCGGCGGACACCCCAGTATCGACGGGCTGAACCCGGGAACGGGGGGGGCTGATCCTCATGGACACCACGCCGTCCCTCGTCTGTCAGCATTACTTGCGAACCCCGGATGGGACGATCTACGGACCGGTGGATCGGGCTACGCTGTGTTCATGGGCCGTGGATGCCCGGATGATTCCCGGATGTGAATTGTCCACGGATCGGGTCACCTGGGTTCCGGTTCAAAGCCTGCCCGAGCTGAGGCTGACGTGGTCGGTTGAGTTCAGCGATGGCACAACTTATGGACCCCTGAATCTTCTGGCCATCTGGACACTGGCCTCCGAGAAGTCCATTCCCTTCGGAGTCGCTTTGGTTGAGGCAGGGACCTCGAACCGGGCTTTACTTGATGATTCGCTTCTGCCCCTGCTGGTGGAGGAGTGCCGTGCGATCCTGGGAAGTTGCGGAACGATTGTGACGGATGTGATCAGCAAGCTGGGTGGGGCCCACCAGGCGGCTCTGGAGGCTGTTGCCGGGCGGGAGGCCCGGATTGAAGAGCTCCTGGCGAAGCTGGAGCAGGCTGACTTTGACCGGGGCAACCTGGAGAAACTTCATTCGGAAACGCAGCAACGGCTCGTGGAGTCCGACGCCACAGCCGCCCGGATGGCCATCCTTGAGAGCGAAGGGGCGTCGCTCCGGGCAGGCCTGGTGACCGCTCACGCGCACCAGATGACACAATGGGAAGCCAAACTGGAAGCGTGCCAGGCCGAGTTGGCCGCATGCCAGTCCGAGCTGGCGGCGTGTCAGTCTGAGCTGGCGGCGTGTCAGTCTGAAGGGGGCTCGCGCCAAGCTGAACTGGAAGCGCGCCAAGCTGAACTGGAAGCGCGCCAAACTGAACTGGAAGCGTGCCAGGCTGAACTGGAAGCGTGCCAGGCTGAACTGGAAGCGTGCCAGGCCGAGTTGGCCGTATGCCGGGCTGAACGGGCGGACCTGCAACACCAGTTGGTGACGGAAAAATCGACCCGCGAGAATTTGGAAGGCCGGAGTCGCGAGGCGGAGTCCCTGGCAACCCAGTTAAGTCAGGTTCAGGAAGCGCTTGCGAAAGCGAAGCGGGAGGGGCGGGCTGCGGAACTTAAAGTGAAGGATGAAAAGGAGTCCATCCTGCGGGATCTGAATAACCTGATGCTGGCCAACATGAGTCTCAAGCAGGTGTCGGGTCGGGAAAAGGTCAGGCCGGTTCCCATTGACTGGGTCGTGGTAGGGACCGCCGATTCCGAAACGGTTCCGAAGGGGGAAGGAGTGGAGGCCCGATTTGCCCGGCTGACCCTGAACGAAAAATTCGCGGCGCTTCAAAAGGAACTTCAAGCTTCCGCGGAAGAGAAGGACGGGCTTCGGCGTGACCTTGAAACTGTGAGGGGACGCTACGAGTATCTCCAGAAGGAAACGGCTCGCAGGGAAAAGGAATCGGCGGAAAAGCTTGCGCAAATCAAAAAAGAAATTAAGACTTCATCCGAAATGATGACCCGGGCCATGGAAGAGCTCGAAAAACGCGAGAGTCAGATCCGGGACATGAGGAAAAAGGCGGATGCGGGCAATGCGGAACCTTCACTCCGGTCGTCGGTTCTTGAGGCTGAGGTCATTCATTCCGAGGTGCTGGGACCCGACGAAAGTGATAGGATTGAACCGGTCGGGGTGGAGTCGCCGGTAAAGCCAGAGGGGAATGAGCCCGGACCGGCACGGGGTGGCGGGGTTTTGAATACGGTTGAGGCCCAGCTTCAGCGGGAGCTGAAGCAATGGCAGGCATTGAAGCAGGATGCGGACAACAAGGGCGGCACATTCGGGAAGTGGTTCCGGCGAAAGAAATCATGACAGACGAAAAACATAATCCAGAGGCGGATCACCGGGGTGTTGACGGTCTGACCGAAGTGTTGCGGTTGCAGGCGGAAGCCCTGTCCCGTATTTCCGAGCGAATGTCGGGACTGCGCGGTAATTTCCAGAAACCCATACCGATGAATCCCCCTCCGGGTTTTGCGAGTCAGGATCCGGGGCAGGGGTTGAATCTTCCCGCTCTGGCCGGGGATCCGGCGCTGAATGAGGATTCCCTGCCGGTCCTGAATTCATTCAAGAAGTATCTCAGTGATGAACGCCGCCGGGCCCGGAAACGCAATCTGTGGCTGACGCTTGGGTTTACGGTGGCTTTTTCGGGGGTTTTGGCGGCAATTGTGTGGCTGAACAGCGAACGGATCAGTGCGATCAGGACGGATGTTGTCGAGCAGAAGGCACGTGCTGAAAAATCCCGGCAGGAGGCCGCTGGCGCAATTAAGAAGGTGGCCGATGGGGTGGCTCAGGCCTCGACCCAGACGGCCACCACGTTGCACAAGGATATTACCCGTAACATCCTGTGGGCCCACTCGGTGATTTCGTCTAACCTTTCCTCCGAACTTACCGGGCGCGATGTCGAGATCGATCAGCTCAAGGACAAGGTGTCCGCCCTGGAGATCGACAACACGATGCTGGCCAAGCAGTTGAACGAGTTGGGGCGGCGAGTGAAGGCGGTTGAGGCCGACTATCGGGATTTCATGGAGCGGCCCATGCAGGATAGCCAGCTTCGTGATCTTGAAGCTGGGGTGGCGGCTGAGGCGGGTGTCACAAACCCGCCCCCTGCGCTACTCAGGAGTCCCAGCCCGCTGACGATCAACTCGGCCAAGTTTGGGCGTCAGTTTCAGCTTCAGATGCCGAAAGACCAATAAAAACGGGAAGAAGGTTTCCCTTCTTCCCGTTCACTTTTTTGACTTTACCTTATTGCGCGGCCGGCGCGGGAGCGGCGTCTTTCTCCACCATCGCGGCGCGACGGCTGAGTTTGACCCGGCCCTTTTCATCGATGCCGATGCACTTGACCCACATCTGGTCGCCCACCTTGCACACATCCTCGACGTTCCGGACATGGCAGTCCGCCAACTCGCTGATATGCACCAGGCCATCGCGGCCGGGGAAGATCTCGACAAAGCAGCCGAACTTGGTGATTCCGGTCACGATCCCGTCATAAATCACGCCCTCCTCGGGGTCGGCGGTGATCATGTTGATCTCGCGCAGGGCCAGCTTCATGCCTTCTTCCTTGCTGCTGAAGACCTTGACCGTGCCATCATCATTGATGTCGATCTGCGCACCGCTGAGTTCGACGATGCGGCGGATATTCTTGCCGCCGGGGCCGATCAGTTCGCCGATCTTGTCGATCGGAATGGTCACCACGGTGATCCGGGGCGCGTAGGGGGACAGCTCTTCACGCGGCTTGGCAATGATGCTTTCCATAAAGTCCAGGATCTTCATCCGGGCAATACGGCACTTTTCAAAGGCCTCCTCGACAATATTCCATTCCAGCCCGCGGATCTTGAGATCCAGCTGGAAGCCGGTGATGCCCTTGCGGGTTCCGCCGACCTTGAAATCCATGTCGCCGCAATGATCCTCGTCGCCCAGGATATCCACAACGGTCTTGGCCTTGCCCGGCGCCGAGAACAGGCCGCAGGAAATGCCCGCGACCGGAGCGGTGATCGGAACGCCCGCATCCATCAGGGCGAGGGTGCCGACGCAGATGCTGGCCATCGAGCTTGAGCCGTTCGAACCCATGATGTCCGACAACAGGCGGACCGTGTAGGGATAATCCTTCGGGATGACTTCCGCCAGCGACCGTTCGGCAAGATTGCCGTGGCCGATTTCCCGGCGACCGGGTGAGCCGAATCGGCCGGTTTCGCCGACGCTGTAGGGCGGGAAGTTGTAGTGCAGCATGAACGCCTTGGAGGTGGGGCCGCCGGTAATGGCGTCCATATCCTGGGCGTCGCCGCTGGTGCCGAGGGTGACCGTGCCCAGCGCGTGCGTCTCGCCGCGACCGAAGAAGGCCGAGCCGTGGACGCGGGGGAGCAGGCCGACCTTGGCGGTCAGGGGGCGCACATCATCCGCGCCACGCCCGTCGATGCGCTTGCCGCGCTCAAGGACATTGGCCCGGACGACCTCGATGCAGAGTTCGTCGAAGGTGGCGCGCAACGGCTCCTTCGTGATGGTGGGGAACTTCTCGGTCATCTTGGCCTTGAAGGTTTCCTTCAGTTTGCCAACAGTGCCGTTACGCTCCTGTTTGCCGGCGATCAGGTAGGCCTGTGACAACTCAGCGCCAATGAAGCTTCGGGCGGCGTCCAGGAACGTGGTATCGGCCGGGGCGTCCGCGACAACCTTCTCGCCAAGGCCCGCCTTTTTACGAAGTTCGATCTGGGCATCGCACAATTTGACGCAGGCTTCGTGCGCAAAGCGCATGGCGGCCACGAGATCGGCTTCCGAAAGTTCCTTGGAATCACCCTCGATCATGGTCGGGGTCTTGCGATTTCCCGCATACACCAGATCCAGATCGCTTTCCGCGCGCTCGGTCACGGTGGGGTTGATGATGAACTTCCCGTTCACCCGGCCCACGCGGACACCCGCGATCGGACCATGGAAGGGGAGGTCGCTGAGCATCAGCGCGGTGCTGCCGCCCAGAATGGACAGGATGTCGGCGGCGTTCTCGCCATCGGCGGAAAGCAGGGTTCCGACGATCTGGACATCGTTCCGGTAGCTCTCGGAAAAAAGCGGGCGGATCGGCCGGTCAGTGAAGCGGGCGGCCAGGATCTCGTTTTCCGAGGGACGGCCTTCGCGCTTGAAGAAACCGCCGGGAAATTTTCCGGCGGCTGAGAACCGTTCGCGGTATTCCACCTGGAGCGGAAAATAATCGATTCCGTCGCGGGGGGATTCGGAGGCACAGGCGGTCGAGAGGATGACGGTGTCACCCAGGCGGACCGTGGTGGCGCCCTTGGCTTGCAGAGCCAGGAGGCCGGTTTCGAGGATGATGGTTTTGTCGCCGAGGGCGACGCTGACTGATACGGGTTCTTTCATGTGTTCTTTCTGAATAGGGAGGTGTTACAGGCAGATCGCTTCCCGTGACTGATGATCACAAAAGGGAAACAAACCTGCCCCATGTCAATGTACTACCGGCGGAGTTTCAGGCGTTTGATAACGTCCTGATAACCGGCCTCATCCTTCGTCTTGATGTAATTCAAGAGACGACGGCGGGCACTGACCATTTTAAGCAGGCCATAGCGTGAGCTGTGGTCCTTTTTGTGAAGCTTGAGATGCTCGGTGAGCTCCTCAATGCGACGTGTCAACAAGGCTACCTGAACTTCGGAAGACCCCGTGTCCTTGGCGTGTCTCCGGAATTCTTTCTGAACTGTGCTCTTAACTTTGGAATCCATACGGTAACTGAGCCTTATTCCCTTTCTTTTCTCACTATTTTCTTACTTATTTGTTTGACGGACTATAGCCTCGGGGTGCCATCGTTGTAAAGCCCTGATCCAAGAATTTTTCAGCACGGGGGTGTCGAGAACGCGCCGGGCGGCCTGCTCGTCGCACGCGATCTGGCGGGTGAGGGCCTTGAGATCGGGAAATTTTTGTTCGGCGCGCAGGCGGTGCAGGAAAAACACCTCGATCCGGCGCCGGTAGAGGGGGATCCGGGTGTCGAACAAATGAAGCTCCAGCAAGGGCCTGGAGACGCGCATCACGGTCGGGTGATGGCCGAAATTGACGATCCCGGGGAAAGCGTGCCGACCGACAAGGGCTTGTACGGCATACACGCCTGTCGGGGGGTGGGCCTCGTTGCGGGGATCAAGATTGGCGGTCGGATAGCCCAGTTTCCGTCCAATCCGGTTCCCTTGAATCACGGTGCCCAGAATGCTGAAGGGGCGCCCCAGGAGGGTCGCGGCCCCGGATAACCGGCCTGCGGAGACGGCCTTCCGGATACGGGTGCTGGAGACGGCCTGGCTCCGGTTCTGCACGGAGGGAACCTGATACACCGTGATATTCCGGGAGCGGGCCCAGGTGGACAGCATGGTGCTGTCGCCTGTTCCCTTGTGTCCGAACCGCCAGTCGTTGCCCATGAAAATGGAATGAAGGGCTGGAATTCCACGCTCGAGTTTTTTCAGGAAGACATCGGCGGGGGTGGTGGCGAAACGACGGTTGAAGGGCACCAGAAGGCATCCATCCAGGCCGAACTGCCGCAGAAGTTCCAGTTTGTGACGGGTATCGGTGAGCAGGAGCGGGGCGGAGTCGGGCGCGAGGATTTTGAGTGGATGCGGATCAAAGGTCATCGCCCACGCTTCGCCCCCGATTGCCCGCGCCCGGGCCAGGGTCTGGCGCAACACTTCCTGATGTCCGAGGTGCACGCCGTCGAAGAATCCAACGGCCAGGCATACCGGCCGTGTGTGGCGGCTTAGTCCGGCTATCTGGTGAATGATTTTCATTCCCGTTGTTTTCAGTAGTGTCAGGGGCTTGTTTCCCGGACGGACAGCGTATGAAGGGGGAGTACCATATCCAAGAGATCCACTTGATTCAGGGAGAGAAGGGCTTCAAAGGGGGTGGCGTTGCGGACCTCATAGCCTGCGGATTCCGTACGGCGAAGCTGGGAGAGATGGGCGCCCACGCCCAGCGCCTCTCCAATGTCATGGCAGATGGTTCGCACATAGGTTCCCTTGCTGCAGCGCAGGACGAAGGAGGCGAAGGGAGGCGTGAAATTCAGGAGGCGGAATTCAAAAAGATGGATGAAGCGGGGTTTTCGCTCCACCTCTTCGCCCTGTCGGGCGAGCTTGTACAGTTGAACGCCATTGATTCTGACGGCAGAAACCATGGGGGGCGTCTGAAACATATCGCCCTTGAAAGGGGCCATGGCGGCTTCAAGGTGTTCCCGGGTGATTCCGGAGGGATCCGCTTCCCGGATAATGTTTCCATCGGCGTCCTGGGAATCGGTGGTGATTCCCAGCCGGAGGGTGCCTTCGTAGGTTTTGTCGGAGGACATGAACCGGTTGGAGACCCGGGTGCCGCGGCCCAGCAGGATGATGAGCAGTCCGGTGGCGGCGGGATCCAGGGTTCCGCCATGGCCGACCTTTTTCAGTTTGAAATGGCGGCGAATATGGTGGACCACATCATGAGAGGTGGGGCCAGCCGGCTTGTCCACCAGAAGAATGCCGTCAAACGGGTCGCCTAAACTCATGAGAGATCCTCTTCCTCCGCTTCGGACGGGGGAGAAGGCGGCTCACTATCCCCTGTGGCGGGCGGCGGAAGTTTCGAGAGGATATCCAGGACGCGGTCACCGATTTCGATGGAGGAATCCAGGGCGAAGACGAGTTTCGGGGTGTATTTGAGGACGACGACCTTGGCGATGCCCTCCTGGATTTCGCCATGCAGGTGCTGGATGCGGTGCAGCATGGCCTGGCGTTCATGTTCATGGCCGCGGATGGAGACCAGAACCCGGGCGCTTCGCAGGTCGCTATTGGTAATGACGTGGGTAATGGTCAGGGCGGCCAGATCGAACTGGGACTGGGCCAGGAGGCGATAGAGAATCACGCCGATTTCGCGGCGAAGGAGTTCATTGACTCTGGTCAGACGATCCGTCTTCATGGTTCGCGACCCCCCCGGCTACAGGGTTTGGGTAATCCGTTCGACTTCGTAAAATTCCAGGATATCGCCTTCGGCAAAGGCGGTGAAGTTATCCAGCATGATGCCGCATTCCTGGCTTTCACGAACCTCGCTTACATCGCTCTGGAACCGGCGCAGGGAGACGATCTTGCCCTCGAAGAGCACGCTTCCCTCGCGCTTGACCCGGCCCTTGAGCCGGGAGGTGATCTTTCCGTCGGTGCACATGCAGCCGGCGATGACGCCGGTTTTTGAAATGGTAAAGACCTGCTGGACAAGGGCGTGCGAAACCACTTTTTCCTTCAGGATGGGGCTAAGGAGGCCGACCATGGCTTCCTGTACCTGGTCAATCAATTCGTAAATGATGCTGTGGAGCCGGATTTCGATGCCTTCCTTCTTGGCCATCTTGTTGGCCCCATCCTCGATGGAGACATGGAAGCCCAGCACGATGGCATCCGAGGCGCTCGCCAGAAGAATGTCATTGGCCGTGATACTGCCGACTCCGCTCATGAGGATGTTCAGGGACACCTTGTCGCTCTTGATCTGCTTGAGTGCGTGGTCGATGGCTTCGAGTGAGCCCTGCACATCGGCCTTGATCATCAGTTGGAGTTCGATCCGGTCCTTGTTTTCCTTCATCTTCTCGAAGAGGGTTGCCAGGGAGGCGCGTTTCGGGGCGGTCAGCTGGGTTAATTTGCTGGCGGCGGCGCGTTCTTCGGCGGCGTTTCGCGCCTCACGCTCGTTTTTAAGGATCTCAAAAGGGGCGCCCGCGTTAGGAACGCCAGACAATCCAAGACATTTCACCGGGACGGAGGGGCCCGCAGATTTGACTTTCAGGCCATGGTCATTGATCAGGGCGCGCACCCGGCCCCAATGTGAACCGCAGAGAATGATATCGCCCACATTCAGAGTGCCGTTGGCCACCAGAAGATTAGC
>CAJBSZ010000024.1 GCA_903958395.1 uncultured bacterium
CACAGCAACACCAGCGCGCTGGCAAGAAAGACAAGAATCCCGCGCGAAGCGGAACGGCCGGCCAATGCCATCATGGTTCAACCCCATACTTCTTCAGGCGTTCCCGAATGGCGGGTTCCTCATCCACATGGGCATTAACGATGGCGACAATGCCACGAGCCGTTCCAATCTGACGGGCAACCGCATCCAGCGCATCCAGCCCGTAGACCTGGATCTTCTTCCCTGCCGCGCGGATCTTCCGGTATACCTGTGGCCAGTCGGTCATCGGGGGTTGTCCGGCGCCGGGAATCCACTGAACGCATCCGAGTTCGGGTATTGTGAGCAGACTGTCCAAATGAACCAGTTCACCCGGCCCATCGAGATGATACATGGAGTTCTTGAGCCGCTTCGCGGACGCCGCCAGTTCCGGCTTTACAAACTCATCAAACATATCAGGCCCGATCATGTAGCAGAAGTCACACTGTAAAATATACATGGGATCCGCTGAAAACACCGGACACCAGGTCGAGTATCCCGGATTCGGTTGGGCCGCTTTGGAAAGGGCGTCAAAGGCCTCCCACCACGTCCGGTGCACTTCCCAACCCAAACGCCTCACTTCGTCAGGACAGTCATAAAGGTCCAGCAGCAACTGCTCGCTCGGGCGGAAGGAAGCAACCACATCCAAATTGCAACCGATATCCGTCATCGCCACCTGAACCCGCCCATCCCACCGGCGCGCCGCAGTGGCGACTAACTCCTGAATCCACAGGAATGCGGGATTCCGGGGATCAAATTCAAAGCGCAGATCCTTTAATTCCAAAGCGGCGGGAGGGTGAAACCAAACTGTGTCCACCCCGTTTTCCATCCGGCACCCCAGAAATGCTGCTGCTACCCCGGGGCCAAAGTTTGGCAGGACGACAGGAAAGCCATCTCCCATCCAACGGATCCCCGAAAGCTGGGCATCCCACGAATCCACCACCTCCGCCGCCAGAACATCGCTCCCGTAGAAGGATGTAAACTCCTTGAACGAATGCAGGGCTGGAGTGCGACGACTGGGCGCCCCATGCAGAGCCACATGAATCAGCGGCCTAGGCAATTCATTCGCCCACCATAACCGATGCGCTTCCTTAACCCGATCCCAACGCTCTATCGAAAAATCAATTGAGGAATCCATATATTCCTTTCGTCTGGCTGAGCGACCAGTCATCCGTCCTGAACGGAAACGCCGGCAGGTTGGCGGTGAAGCGGAACACCATGACCTGGCTGGGTTGCGTGGGTGGCTGGACTGCCTGGCCAAATGCCAACGGCGCCAGTAACATCGCGACAATTTCACACAATCTGGCATTTTTTATATTCATTTGGAAGTATGCGCGGTCAAGGCTTCGCGAAGACTCTTTTCTTTCCCGGCATCCCAATAGCCGCATTCCAGTTGCAGGAACACCGACGTGTAGGGTTGCGTGTGCCGTGTTTTCAGCAGAAGAACATGAAACGTCTGACCGGCGGCATCCAATTTCTTGATGATATCCTCGTGCAGTTCCGTCTTGATGGCGCGAGCCCCAAGCAGTTTCTTCAAGCTTTCCCGGTACTGCGTGATCCCAGGAGCATTGGCTTCGGCAACACACTCCAGTTCCTTGTCCACATAGATCGTCGGCTGGACGTGCGTCGTCTTGGAGAGGGCGACGAGCACCTTCTCCAGGACAGCAAGTTGTTCGCCCTCTGCGGCGATCGTCTCGACTCCGGCCGCCGTCTGCCAGGGATAGGCGGCATCGGCAACGACAATCCAGTTGCGGTGCCCGAGCAATGGCAGCTCGTGATTAAGTTTTGACTGAAAGTCCGTTCTTGTCATGCATCCGGACAATGAAACTGACATCAGCACGAGCAAGGTCTTAATAATTTGACAGGTTTTCATTCCGCTTTCTCCTTATTGTTAGTTTACTTCGTTAGGTTGATTTCCAGAGATTGACCTGCGGTTAAGATGACTTCATTTGACAACGTGATGGTCGCTTTCCCGTCTTGCCATGACAGCGAGGCGGCCATTGTTTTGTCGCCGACCTTCACGGTGGCAGAACCTGGTTTTACCGGGGTGGCCAGGCTGATGGTCCGCAAGCGGAGACTCCCCCATTTCACGCGGATCTCCGACCTCTGACCTCCGACCTCTGACTTCTGACTATAAGTCCCCCAACCCTCCGCCGACGTAAACGCGCACTTGAAGTTCTCCGGTGTCAGGCGGGGAGCAAATCCTATCGCGCCGTGCGGGCCGTCGTAGGTAAAGCCCGAGATCGTGATGAAAGCCCCATAGCTGGCCATCGACCGGGCGTAGTGGTCGCCGCACTCCACCTCATCGAACGGGTTGCGCTTGTTGCCGTCGTAACGCTCGTCGAGAGTCTTCATCACCGCCAGGCCTTCCTGCACCATGCCCTCGGCGATCATGTGCGCGGCGGCCTGGTATTCAAAGCCGTTCATCGTCTCGTTCACGTAGCAGGCGAACCCGGAATAGACGCCAAAGGGGGTCTTCCGGCCCAGCGCGTTGGCGGTCATCACCAGACCTCCCTCACCGTCGCC
>CAJBSZ010000025.1 GCA_903958395.1 uncultured bacterium
GGCGCGGATATTCTCTTTTAATGCCTCCTCGCGGTACTGTACTCGTTCATCGGTGGCGACCTTGGATATGACAACCGGCTTTCCGGTGGTCACCTCACCGATGCTCTGTGCGGCATAGAGATTCCCTTTGGCGATATAGCTTTCGCTCAGTCCAAAAGAGGCCACCCGCTCCAGCACCCCCTCCGACTGCTTGATCAGAAACAGCGAGCAGCCCCTGGAGTTGCCCGAAAGCGTTGCGGTCTTGACCAGATTCATCATCGATTCGCCGACCTTGAACGGCGGCATCAAATGGATATTGGTGGTCGAATTTTTGATGGCGTCAAAATAAAACGACTTTCTTAAGGCCAGCCCTACATGCACCGCCATCAGCTTGAGATATTCCATCTCTTCCCAGGTAATATCCCGCATGCTGTCAAAATACAGCCGAAGCGTGCCGACCAGAATGTTGCCGACCGCAACCGGAATCCCGACAATACTCTTGATCCCCTCTTTGGCAGCATCCTGGGGATACTGAAGATTGGGGTCCGTGGAAACGTCCCGAATCACGACTACGTTGCCGTGGAGCGTCTCGCCTATGCTTTGTTTCGGATTGACGTCCCCCTTGCTCCGGTAAGCCTGGCTCAAACCATACGTCTCGGAAACTTTCAACGTGTCATGGGTCCGGTCAAACAGCAGCAAGGAGACGACTATTCCAGTAATAAAACAATAAACATGGAGATACTATGAGATCACAAACTATCATCCTTTCAATTATGGCAACCGTATCGCTGTCCCTGTCGGCTTTGGGCGCGCCAGCATCCACCGACGTCAACGCACATTTAGAGGCGATTGCCGCACGCACGGAGGCGGCGACAGCCGCCGAGCGCGGACCGGACGACGGGAGCCATCTCGTTTTCGCCCACTACATGACCTGCTTCTTCAACTCGGTCGAGTTCTACATGCAGGAGATCGAGCTGGCTCAACGCCACGGCATCGACGGCTTCGCTCTGAACTGCGGTGCCTGGACGGAAAAGGACGCGAAGACGGGCGAGCTGAAGGACGGCAACTATGTCAAGGCCGCCGAGCGCATGTATGAAGCCGCACGCCGCCTGAACACGGACTTCAAGCTGATGATGTCGCCCGACGGCGCCACGCAGTTCCTGCCGGACATGGTCCGGCGTTTCTACAAGCACCCGAACCAGTTCCGCTGGAACGGCAAGGCTGTAATAAGCGGGTGGGCCGGAACGCTGCGCTGGGGAGAGCCGGTCCGCACCGTGCGCGGGGAAGGCTACGAGTTCCTCTTCGTGCCGAACACGCACTTGGTTCCCAAGTACAGCATGGCCTACAGCCACGAGGCGGCGGATTGGCAACTCACCGGTCACGATCCGCTTGACGGCTATTTTTTGTTCGCCATCGACGGCACGGTCAATGACCTGTTGCGCGACAACGCCGTCATTCGCCGCGCGGCATACCATCATGGGAAAATATTCATGGCCGGAGTGGCTCCCGCCTACAACAGCCCCAACCTGCGCGACTTTCGGGGGTTCCGCGGCTACGATACGATGTGGCAGGGCATCGTCCGCGATCGGCCAGAGTGGGTCGAGATCGTCACCTGGAACGACTACACCGAGGACTCACAGCTCATGCCTTGGCGCTGGCAGCAGGACTGGGAGAAACAGGTGGTCAGCCGCGACGAATCGTTCCTCGACGCCACGGGCTACTACGCACGCTGGTTCAAGTCGTGCCGCCAACCGGCCATAGCACAGGACAAGGTCTACTACACCTACCGCAACCGCTCACAGTGGCTGCGCAAGCAATGGGATCCCGAGAAGGAGCAATGGCTGGACATCACCTCGACGGCGGCGAGCAAGCGCGACCAGATCCACGACGACGTCCAAGACAAGTTATACGCGACGACGTTCCTGACGGCGCCGGCGGAACTGCTCGTCGAACTGGGCGGAAAGACGCACCGATTCCAGCAGCCTGCTGGCGTGGTGCATGTGGACGTGCCCATGGCCGCCGGGACGCCTCGGTTCAAGCTCTCGCGCGGTGGCAAAGAACTTACCTCTTTCGTGGGGCGCAAACAGATTATTGATGAAAATACCGTGACCAAGGAGAACTCATGGAAGGGCGATCACTTCGCCAACCGCACCTGGACAGGCGGGGCTGCCCTCGGTCCGGTCGCCATGCGTCTCGAAGCCGCCACAGGCGAATTGCGCGAGGGCGCCGAGATCGTCTCCCTGGCTGGTGAGCGCGGAGTTCGCAATCAGGCCAAGGACCGCAGCGGCGTGCGCCTAGCTGTCAAGGGACTGGCAACCGCCACCTATAATGTGCGCGTGCGCTACAGCAACCCGGCTGCGGCGGAGGCACGTCTGACCCTCTGCGCCGACGGACCGCCGCGCGGTGAAGGAGAGTATCCCTACTACATCCCTCTGTTCCTCCCGCCGACCGGCGAAGGCGTATTCGAGACAGTCAGTTTCCTCTGGTCGCTCTACGACAAGACCAGCTTCCTCGAAGCGGTCTGGATGGAGAACGGCACGGCGAAGCCGCTTGTCAAGGGCTTGCATCCTCCACTGCGCTGCGACCAGGGCACGCCGGTGATCGCAAGCATCGAGCTGATCAAGGTCGAACCCACTGTTCAGCCCTCGCGCCGTTCGGCGCTCTTCCCGGAACTGGTCGAGATTCCCGGCGGAACCTTCA
Organism: uncultured bacterium; assembly: GCA_903958395.1. Taxonomy (GTDB): domain Bacteria; phylum Verrucomicrobiota; class Kiritimatiellia; order CAIKKV01; family CAITUY01; genus JAABPW01. The sequence continues at coordinate 2,680 of CAJBSZ010000025.1, forward strand.
TGATGGGGTCCGACAAAACCGTGCCGGACGAGGCACCCTCTCATCGGGTTACCGTATCGCCGTTCGCCATCGGCAAGTATGAGGTGACCAACGAGGAATTTGAGCGCTTTGATCCGGGCCACCGCAAACACCGTGACGGTTTCTCGTGGCGCGACCGCGAACCGGTGATCTACGTGTCATGGCTGGATGGAGTCAAATACTGCAACTGGCTCAGCACTCAAGCCGGGCTGACCCCGGCCTATGCCGAGGTCGAGGACGAGAAGACCAAGGCGAAGCAGTGGCGGCTGAACGTAGCGGCCGAAGGGTTCCGTCTGCCAAGCGAGGCGGAGTGGGAATACGTCGCCTCGGGCCGGGGCGAAGGGCGCACCTATCCGTGGGGTAACGACGCGCCGGTGGCGGGGGTGCACGGGCATTTCCCCGGGAACAACCACTTCTGGCCCGGCCCTGATCCGCTGGTGCCCAACGTCAACCTGCCCAGCGATCCTGGCGGCGGCGCCATGGTGGTTGGCACGTATCCTGCCGGTGCCTCGCGTGACGGGGTGATGGACTTGGCAGGCAACGTCAGCGAATGGGTCGGCGACTGGCTCCAGCCCTACGCGGCCGAACAGCAGACCGATCCGCAGGTGTGGGATCGCCCCAGCCCCTACCGCACCATCCGCGGATCGTCATGGGGTTACTTCGGACGGCCGCTGCGCGTGACCGACCGCGAGTTCAACCACCCCGGCTATCCCGGATACATCTACATCGGATTCCGCGTGGTGCTACCGGAGTCGGGTAGAAAGAAGTTGATACAATAGAAGTGAGGTATTCGTGAAAAACCACCTTGACATGTCGTCCATTGACCTCGTCTTCCCTAGCGTCTGGACGGTTTTCGGCCCAGCCAAATGGAGCAGCCCGGAACCGAATTTCTCGGACATGCGGGAGCTTCCGGCGGAACTGATCATTGAGGGGCAAAACCTGACGGCGCAGGTGGCGGCATTCGACGCGGAACATAGGCTCGACCTTGGCGCGCTGCTGGGCGGAGCGGAGGAAGGCAAAACAGCCTACGTGCTGGCAATTGTCGAATCCGCTGAGGATATCGAGGTGACTTTCGGCGCGGGTGCCGACTGGTGGATGAAATGGTGGGTCAATGGCGAGGTGGTTTGCGACACCACTGAGGTCGGCAACTGGGTGGCGCCCAGTCCGATGATCAGGCGCATTACGGCGCGGCTCAAGCCCGGCCGCAATCTTATCGCCGTGAAAGTCGTCAGCGGCGGCGTGGGCTTTCTGCTGGCGGCCTGCGGTCCGCGCGAACTCCGCACGCTGGGCGCACTGCGGGAAGCGAAACGCGAAGCCATGCGGAAGCGAGGCATCTCTTTCCTCTTCGAAAGCGGTCGGGACGGCTATTTTGCCTGTCGCATTCCCGCCTTGTTGGCGACCAAGGCTGGCACGCTGCTGGCCTTTTGCGAGGGGCGTGTGAACGACGGGTATGACCAAGGCTCCATCCATCTGTTGCTCCGGCGTTCGGAAGACGGCGGCCGCACCTGGTCACCAGCTCAGATCGTGTGGGAGGACGGGAAGAACACTTGCGGCAACCCGTGTCCCGTTCAAGATGCCGACACCGGTACGATTTGGCTGACGGCTAACTGGAACCGGGCCGGTCGGCATTCGGAAGAGTATTTCGGGGCCTACGACACGCGCTATGTGCGCCTGCTCGCCTCGGACGACGATGGCCGCACCTGGTCGGAACCGCGCGACATCACACCTACGGTCAAACACCCGAACTGGGGTTGGTATGCCATGGGCCCGGGCATCGGCATTCAGCTCCGACAGGGGGCGCATCGGGGACGCATCGTCATTCCCTGCAACCACACGGAGTTCGAACCGCGACCGATACGCATGTTTTCCCATGTGATCTACTCCGACGACCACGGGCGGACATGGCATCTTGGCGGCAGCTCACCGCTTGGCGGGTTCAACGAATCCCAGATTGCGGAACTCAGCGGCGGACGCATCATGCTCAATATGCGCCATGACGGGCCGGAGCCGGATTGCCGTGGCGTGGCAATCAGCGAAGACGGCGGACTGACCTGGGACGCGGTTCGCCGCGACACCACTCTTGTCGAACCCGCGGGCGGCTGCCAAGGCAGCATCATCCGACTGCAGGACGGACGTTTGCTTTTCTCGAATCCCGCTTCACGAAAACGGGAGCGGTTGACTGTGCGGGTGAGTTCCGACGAAGGTGTTTCCTGGACGGAAACCGCAGTCTTGCATGAAGGGCCGGCGGCCTACTCCTGCCTGGCATCACTTCCCGACGGGCAGATCGCCTGCCTCTTCGAGTGCGGGATCACGCATCCCTACGAAACCATCGCCTTCACAACATTAACCCTTGGAGAAAAAACATGAACTACATTCCTGATCCTTCCAAACTCAGACTATGGGATAGTTGGGTCTATATCACCGAAGATGACACCATCCACCTGTTTTTCCTTGCCAATGCTCCCGGCGGTGCGTGGGGCTTGGCTGGCCACGCCGTGAGCCGCGACTGGCTGCACTGGCAGGAGTTGCCGCCGATTAGGCTCGCCGGCGACGAGGGAGAGTGGGACGCGGGCATGGTCGGCACGGGCATGGTGTTTCGCTACGACGACGGCCGCTACTACATGACCTACACCGCCGGGCTGACACGGCAGGAATGTCACGGCTTGCTGGTGAGCGACGATCTGGTGAACTGGGAAAAGGTGACACGTCAGGGACCGGTCTGGCCCCGCAGCCTGCACCCGCCCTACGAGTCGGACGAGCAACGGGCCGCCCCGGCGGCTTGGCGCGATGCCTTTGTCACGCGCAACCCCGATGGTCAGTGGGAGGCGGTCTGCTGTGGGCGAGTAAACAGCGGCCCACATGCCGGACGCGGCTGTCTCGGACGTTGCCGCATCGAGGCGCTCGACCGCTGGGCAGAGCTGCCACC
>CAJBSZ010000026.1 GCA_903958395.1 uncultured bacterium
CGCCCAATGCCACTAACTTTTCGCAGCCCGTTTTTTCTTATTATCAGCGTTATCTCGTTGATGGCGAAAGGCTTTTATTATTTCAGGGCCTGCATTGCCGAGCCATTCCTCAATTTTGCGGCCATTTTGAATGGCCAGCTGAATGATAGGTACTAATTCTTCTGGAACATAGAAGCATCTCCGGTGCCCTTTTTGGGAAACAGTTAAGATCCAAGCGGGATGTTTATCTCCGCGCTCGCACAAGGCGCAGTTCTTCCGGATGCATGGTTTGTAAACTTTAGCCAAAGATCCCTTGAGTGCCGGCCAAAGGTTCTTTGCTGGGTTCTCCATTCCTTTTCCTGCCAATAAACTCGAAATATGTTCTTTATTCATGGCAGTATGTATATCATACTACATACATACAAGTCAACTCAAAACAGGAAAATATTAGCCATGTCTAACAGACCAGACGCCACATGCCCCCCCTCCCTGGAAGCGCAACGGAAAAGGTCCGTTTTGCAATGCCTGCAGGTTTTTAAACGCCTGCTCCGCCAGACTCAACTGAAGCTGGCGCTTGAAAAAACAGAACTTTGCTTTTATGACAGACTTTTCACGCCCATGGTCACCCTGTGGTACATGATTTTCCAGCGCCTAACTCACGATCACACTCTTCAGGCAGCAGTTTCTGATCTTCATTCGGGAGGTGCGGACCAACTTTCAAGCAAGCAAGAAAAGCCGCTATCGAGGCGGATTAAATCACTGGCCACTACCGCTTTCAGCAATGCCCGCAAGCGGATTCCTCTGAACTTATTCTCGGACGTATTAGGCGCCCAAGCGCAGGATGTCTGGAGCGAAATCCAGGATGGGCGATGGCATGGACTACGGGTGTTGCTATTGGATGGCACTCAAATTTCCTTGCGCCCCTTTCCTGACATCATAAAGCATTTCGCCACCAGTTCTAATCAAAATGGGCAGATTTACTGGGTGTTAATGCGCGTGGTGGCCACCTTCTGCCTTCATACCGGAATGGTGGTGTCTTCTGCCGCTGGCTCAACCGTTGTTCCCGAACAGACTTTGGCCTGCCAACAAATCCTTAAAGGTATAGCCGGATGTCTTTATCTTGGTGATCGCAATTTCGGCGTTTTCCAGATGGCTCAATGCGTGCTGACAGCAACCGCCCATTGCCTTTTCCGCATGTCCGAACCCCGTGCCAAAAAAGTCGCCGGAAGTTCAGCCCGGCTTCACTGTCCTGGTGACTACCTTGTGTCTTGGAGTCCAAGCCGAGACGATCTCCAGCATGACGGCTGCTGGCAACACGCTCTAAATGGACGACTTATTGTTGCTCAATATGTCCGCCCGGGTTTCCGGCCCCAGTGGATCTATCTGTTTACCACCTTGCTTGACGCCTCCGTTTATCCGGCCCAAGAACTACTTGAGCTCTACGGCTCTCGCTGGCAAGTCGAACTGAACCTCCGTTATCTGAAAACTCAAATGGATCTCCATCAACTGGATTGCAAAACTAAAGATATGGCTGAAAAAGAATGGTTGTCCGGCTTGATGGCCTACAACCTCGTCCGCGTTGTGATGGCTACGGCCGCAATGGACAAAGGAATCCAGCCCTCTCACCTGTCCTTTAGTACTGCACGGTGTTTACTGGTGCGCTGGCTATTCAACTCCAGTTCATGGACCCATATTTACAGGTTCTGGAGAAAACTGTTGCAGGACGTTGCGTGCGCCAGACTCCCCTCCCGCAGAAATCCTCGACCACCAGAGCCAAGGGCTAAACGCCACAAGCGTGAAACGTTCCCACCACTAAGGGGTATCCGTTCAGTCGCACGCGAAAATATTAGAATTAATAATATGAAAAGTTAGTGGCATTGGGCGCGACGCCCCGGCAGCAACAGTCACCCGCACCGGCGCAAACCCGGTCGGCATTACATAATTTTCACGCACAACCTTCAGCTCCCGCAACTTCTTCCAGTTGCGATCATGAACCGAGGCAACATCGCCACCCTCATACCGCAGGTAACAGCCTGTCTCAACTTCACCATTCACCGTAAGCTTGCCAGCTCCGGTCGTAATCACAGGATTGACCAGCTTCGACGGCACATCCGCCAGCACCCTCACATTCGATATGCGAACTCTGGGATTCGTCTTTGGCGGAATATATCCAAAGCCAAGACTGACTTCATAAATTTTGGTGTAATCAAAGTGCTTCGTACCAAAACGCCAGCCCCAGTTCCCGTCAGCCCACGACGCTTCACCATTGGGAATAACCACCGTCCTGGTTCCTTTGAAATCAACCTTCACAACATAATCGCGTACACCCCGCCCGCTGAGCTGTAGCAACAACACCGCCCCACTGCCATCACCATCAATCTCCATGGCAATGCCACGCCCCGTTGGCATGGAAAACTCCTTGCGCCAGGATGGAAGATCTTCCTCCACTCGCACTGGCTCCCCTCGCGGGTTTTCTGCCGTCATCACCAGCGTATCGCCGTCCTGCGCAAACTGCGCCAAGCGCTGATTCTTAATATCCCCCGCCTTGGGCTGAATCACATTTGCAGTATGCACCACCTGAAGAGCATTCGTACGATTATCGACCGACTTACCTGCCGCGTCGGCACCCGTACGGTAGCTGTCGACCATCACGTCACCGGCGCGGATTCCTGCGGCAACAGTCTTGCCCGAACTACCTTCGCCCAGCTCGGCCAGCACCCTGATGACAAACCCGGCCGGCTGAGCCTCAAACGGATTCTCAAGATCAAATGTCTGACCCGGCCGGCAGAATTGCCTTGGCCCGACCGGCCCGAACTCCTGTCCCACCAGCCACGGCACATCACCCTCTTTACGCACCATGACACGGGTCGGTATCACTTCATATCGATCGCCTGCTTTTCGCACCTGAAAGAGATCCTTACCCTTCATGTGATTGCCAAACGGAGTGAGCGTGTCACGCATTGCTTTAAGCTGCCCTTCCGACATCAGCGGCAAAGCCGCACGCCAGAGATTGAATGCAGAAAACATTTCATCAACCAGCCCATGTGTAGCCAGAATCTCCAGTGACAACCCGAACATGGGTTCGGGTTTAAGAACCTGGAAATGTCGTACACCCTTGGCTATGAGTGACGACATTTCAAAATCGGCATCCATTATCGACGTGGCCGGCCGATGTCCATCCAGCTGAAAAGAAAGATTGACCGTGTGATAGCCGAACTGATTGATGCGCTTGATCCTGCTGAAGAGCAACTCGATATTGGAAGCCACGGGAACACCACTTGAGGTGTTGCTGATCACCGGGTGGTCAAGATGACGTGCGACCTTGTCGCTGTATTTACGCGGGCCCCAGGGATTCAAGCCGTGAATTTCATAACAGTCGTATTCGAGCTGATCCAGTCCGATCTCGTTGGCGAACTGCGCGTATTCGCGGGCCATTTCCTCCAGCAGCGGAGAGTCATTTTCGGGCACGAAATTCTGTCCGTAAGCCGAATAGAGCCCAGCCATCTCCTCGCCGGCCGGATGCCCGCCAGCCTCGGTCGCGCCATAACCGCGCTGGCAGTCGAAGAGTTTCCACACAGGCTTGTCACTATCCTCAAAAACACCCACGCGGACGATTTCCTCGCCCATTCGCATAAAGGCAACATCAAAAAAACTCCAGCGCAATCCCGGACCATTGACGGTCGAGGAGAATAATGGAATATCCGATCCGGGCTCGGGCTGAAAAACGAGACTTTTTGAATCCTTGTCAACAGCCTCGACAAGCCGCCCTCTGCACCAGGTGGCCAGGTTCCGGTCCACGTGCCCGGCAATCCGCTTCGGATCACAGGGTCCGATGCCTCCCGAAGTGGTGTGCAGCGCCAGATTCATCCCCCGCTTGGCCAGGTATAGTTTGTAGCGTTTCAAATCGGCGCGCCCGGCAGGAAAGACCCTGGTGTTGACATGCACATGAGAGTATTCCCTCGGCCAGTATTCGCCGCGCCAGGTGTCTGTGTGCAGGTAGATTATTTTGACCCCCTTGCTCGCCGCAACATCGGTGAGCTGGTAGAGTTCCGCCTCGCTGCCGGCGGACACAATCATGGTCGTCATGTCCTTGAACTTCTCGTGGTAATCGGCCAGCCAGCGCCGGGCGCGCGCGGGAGTCCAGGGTTCGGCAAGCTTCGGTTTCGGCAAATCCTCGTTGCACCAGATATCCAGCAACGCCTCGTCCGACTCGGCATCGGAGCCGGCCGCATAAATGACGAATCCGCCCAGCGGGTCGTCAGCATGCCGGTGCCAGAGAAAAGGGAATTGCGCCACGAGCGTGTTGTCGCGGGTCTCCGCTTTCGTCATGTAATCCAGCGCGAGGATTTTGCTGTCTGACGCGCTTAATTGCGCCTCGAAATGGAGCGCCGCCAAACTCCGGGCGGGCAGCCCTTCAACCCGCTTGAGAGTCAAGGCGACGTAACGCTCGCGGCGCCTCAGATCAAAGGTCAGCCTCGGGAATCCTGAGTCGGCGGCCACACGCAGTTGCCCGCCATCGAGCGTAACATTCGACAACAACGTGTCTTCAACTTCTGACCCCGTGAAGGTGCGAACAAAAAAGCCCCGCCCCGGGGCGGCTGAGTGGATGCGGTTCACCCTGTTCGACGCGCTCAGCACCAGTGCCAGCGGTTTACCGTCCACCCCGAAACTCAATTCGGATGCCAGGCACGCCAGTGAGCCAGTCGCCACGAACCACGTCGCGAGAAGCGCTTTTTGCATGATAGTGCCAGCGCCTTGCGTCCGCATGCTATTTGCGCAACCCCGCCGCCCGCTGCTCATCCTTGGTGCGCATGCCCGGCCAGATCTTGTACATCTCTTCCTTGCTCAGGTCTTCCAAGGCAGCTCCCTGGTCTTCCTGCTGTTTCATCCATTCCCTCAGGCGATGCTCCACCTCCTGCCGGGCACTCTGCACCTCGGGGCGGTCGGCTATGTTTTCCAGCTCCCAAGGGTCCTTTTGCAGATCGAACATCTGCACGGGCGGCGCATGGACAATCCGATCGAGCTTCCGCCGGTCATCAGGCGCATTTTTGGAAGCAGCCAGCCAAGTCCTCCATAAACCGCCGTTGGGCCCCACCACCGGACTGGTATACTCATTATCGGGGGTGAGGTTAAGCACCAGCTTGTACTGATGATTCACGATCGACCGGCTTGAATAGGGCTTTCCATCGGGAATCATTTGAAGCATGCCAAAGGCGTAATCGCGGTGCGTCTTCCTTTCGCCTGAGAGTACGCCCAGGAAGCTTTTGCCGTCGAGGTTCTTGTCCGCCACGGTCCCGCCGGCCATCTCGATCAAGGTGGGGAGCAGGTCTTCATACATGGCAATGGCATCGGTCCGCACACCCTGCTGGATCTTGCCGGGCAGTCGCACAATAAAGCCACTTCGGATTCCCGCGTTGTAAACACTCCATTTGGCTCCGGGAAAAGAGGAACCTTGTTCGCCGCTGAACATCGTCAGTGTCTTTTCCGCCAACTGGCTCTCTTCCAATACTTTCAGGACATCTCCTGTTTGTTGATCCAAAGCGGCTACTTCAGCCAGGTAATGTTTGAATTCCTCCCTAATTTTAGGTGTGTCGATCCAGTGCTTCTGCAAAATGAGCTTGTCCGCGTCGAATTTCGAGGCATCCCCGACCACCCATGCCGCATGCGGCAGACAGGAACAGACGAAGAGACAGAACGGTTGTTTACTGTCGCGCGTCATGAACTCACGAATGCCTTTCACGTCATAGATTTCAAGCGTTGGATCCCTCCCCGATCCCTTCGGGAAGCCCTCGACATATTCGAACGGATAGACGGCCTGTGGGACGACATGGACTTTGCCGGCGATTCCGACCCGGTAGCCAAGCTCCTTCAGATGATGCACCACGCTTTTCACCGACGCCTTTGTCCGCATTTGGTTCCTGACCACCCCGCTTCGCATCGGATGCAGGCCGGTGTATATGGCCGTGCGCGTGGGCACGCACATCGCCTCCGGCGAGAACATGTGCGTGAACAGCATCCCCTCGGACGCAAGGCGGTCGATGTTGGGGGTCATCAGGTTCTTCCCGCCATAACAGCTCAACTCATGCGTGTCCAGATCGTCGGCCATGACCATGAGGAAGTTGGGCCTCTGCTTCTGCGGCGCACTTTCAACCGTTTGAGAACCCGATGCCGCTTGTGCCAGAACAAACGCGGCGGTCACGAGACACTTGGCTCGCATTTTCATATTCATTATTGCGTTAGACTTGATAGTCCTTCGACACCGGTTCTTCATCCCGCGATTGTCTTGATTCTCCATATTGCTCTCCTCTAGACAGATGCCGCATCCAAGCGCGCGGCGGTTGCTGTAATAATATTCATTTCGTTTTTCCTTTGCCCGTCGTTCTGCTGCTCGCTTGACCTCTAGCGCTGAAGCTCCTGCCACGCTTTGGCGTAGGCCGCATTGATCAGCCACGAGGTGGTTGCCATGTCGCCCTTGAACTCGGAGTAAGGCATCACCGGCAGCTCTTGCTTGCCGCCCTTGGCCGGGCCCCAGTTTTGTCCGAGATAACCGTCCTCAAGCTTTAGGCTTGTAAGTTTGACAGGGCCCTTGAGCGGGTCGCTATCAGCAGGCACCCTTGCGGCAAAAGACTCTTTGATGAATGCATGAACCAGCTCCCACGCCTTCTCGTCTGGGCTATGCCCCTGTCCCGGTTGAACCACCATGTGCACCATTGAGGAGTGCTCTTTGCGGAGCCCGCCAATAATTCCGATATTTTGCTGGCACGAGGGTTCATAGAAAAAGTGATCCTTCTCACCAAACATGACCATCCCAGGCACAGTAGCGGCCTTGGGTTGGTAAACCTGCCTGACCGCGCCTGGGCGCATCGAGATCCATCCCCAAACCCGGTCGGGATGGAGTCCGGGAAAAATTCCCGAAAATCCGGTGCCATTGGAATGGCCGTAGAGAAAGAGTGGAACATTCTCCAGCTCCGGATGGCTGGAGGCCTGGCTCAATCCCTTTACCTGGTCGTAAAAAAGGGAGGTCGGCCAAAAGCCCCGTTGCATATTTTGCCCGATGAATGTGAGGAGCCCCAGGTGCAACTCGGCAGCGATTTTTCTCAAGTCATCGCTTTTATAAAAAGTGGCTCCGGTTCCATGCCCCGAAGCCACCACCAAGCCTTTGATGCACTTCACGCCTTCGGGAACCCATAATTTGAAAGTCACAGGCAACGTTTCGCTCTTATCTTTTTTCGTCATCAGCTTTTCCAAGGCCTCACGGCTTTTTAGCGCCGTTTCCCACTTGGCTTCGGTTAACCACCAATCATCGAGAGCGGGTTGTTTGCCTTTGTTGGCGAAGAAGACGGACCAAGCACTGTTCATCCAGGATACCTGAATCTCGGCAGTGAACTCCTGCCCGGGCACACTGGCGGGCTTTTCCGCTCGCGATTCAGCGGTTGCAAACCAGAGCGTCAAAGACGCTACTGCGAGCAGTCTCGCTTTGAAGAGACGATGGGTGAGTTGAGGGGGGGCGTTTAGTTTCATAGATTTTATTCCAAGCTTCATTGTTAACCTTCTCCTCACAATTGATACTCAAGACGCCGACGTTCGCCGGGCGCGAGCGTTAATGGCTCGACGGCAGGCACTCTCAGGAATCCGATCGGTTTTTTGCAATCGGTTGAGGATTCGCTCAGCACCTTGATCCGGGCCTGGTATTCGGTCGGATTCCTGACCTCCACCACGAATTTGCCATTCTCTTTCCAACCCTTGGCCTCGATATGGTCAATCGGATAAACCAGCCCGGTGTCAGGCTGGACATAGAGCCCCGGCACCTCGACCCAGGCGAGGAGCACGGCGCTCTCCGCCCATTTGGCCGAATTGCAGGGGATCGCGCCGACCGGAACGGTTGACCACTGCCAGTCCCCCATCTGGACGCGTTCGAAAATGTAGCCGGATGGAATGTCGAGGGGCGAAGCGTTCCTCCTATCGCATTGCAGCGGCTTATCGGGCCTCGAGACCCACAGCGGCTGCATCCGATAGATTTCGCGCAAAAGCTCGAGATAGCGAAGATCACCCGTCATGCGGTAGAGCTTAAAGAGCGCGTCACCCGAAGCGGTGCAGATCCCGATCGCGCCACACTTGTTCTGAGCACTCGCCCAGACCGTCCCTGTGGTCGGCTGCTTGAAACGCGCGCACGTAGACTCTTTGGGCCATTCATATTGATAGGAGACGATCCAGCTCATGAACTGCCTGGCTTGATCCCCGGCGTATTTCAGCCACTCGGCCTCGCCCGTGCTCTCGTAAAGCACCACGAAGGATTCCAGCAAAGCGTAGGCCGATTCGCAGTCGGGCGCTTGCAGCACGTCCCCAGGCGCCCCTGTCGAAAACCCCGCGCGCACGTCCCGATTGTAATAGAGCCGGGCCGCCGCTTTGGCGACTTCCAGATAGTCGGGATTTTTGAAATACTCAGCGGCAAGCGCCAGGCCTGCCGGCGCGAGCGCAGCGGAAGCCGTGGCGCCGATCGCAACCCTGCAGGTTTCGAAATCGACATGATGACCAAACTGCCCGTCGTTTCGCCAGAGCCGAACAAAGGCATCGGCAAACCGCTTGAGGTGATCCCGCCATTGGGCTGCGGCCGCCTTCTCTTCCGGCGTGCCGTACTGCTCAACCCAGATCAGTTGTTTGAAGAAAAAAAGCAGCGCGTCAGCGTCCTTACGAATCAGGTTGATATTAGCCTTCTTGCCCGGTTCGAACTGGCGTCCTCTCAGCCACTGTTCTCCCTCCAGGCTCACATTATAAAAACCCGAGGGCACCTGCCCGCCACGGATGACCTGATCTATATTGCGAAACGCTCGCTCGCGCGTGAGGGGTTCGGCGGCGGCGAGATAGGCGAAGGTATTCATGCCCCCTCCGGCCCAACCGAGCCCGAACCCTTTCCTGTCCTTATTGGGATCGAGGTGCTTCATGTGCAACCGGTAGTACCCATACTCCTCTTCCCAGTTGCACCGGTTCTGTTTCTCTTTTACCAGCTCCCAGGCA
>CAJBSZ010000027.1 GCA_903958395.1 uncultured bacterium
CAGATGGAAGTGCCGTTTTTGCGGTACTAATATGTCTTCAATCAGGCTCAAAGCGAAGGATTGACCGCCGAACCTGAAATGCCGGTAGTATCTACTCCCGGTGATCCGCTTCAGGCGGCCAAGGACATTGCGATCAAGATGCCGCAACCGCCCGCGATTAAGCATGGCAAGGTCAAAGCCTGCTATTCGCCCCGAGACGATCAGGTCAGTTTGCCGTCGCCGCCCCAGTTCGACAAGCCCGCGGATTACTACGCGACCTTGTTCCATGAACTGGTGCATGCGACCGGTCATGAGACCCGGTTGAAACGGAAAGCGATCATGGAAGGAGGGGTGTTTGGTTCCGATTCCTACGGCAAGGAAGAGCTTCTGGCCGAAATCGGGGCTTCCTTCCTCTGTGGTCGGGCCGGGATATTGGATCGGACCTTCAACAACTCGGCGGCGTATATCGGCAGTTGGCTCAAGCAGCTTCAGAATGACACGAAGCTGATTGTCCAGGCGGCCGCTTGCGCCCAGCGGGCAACGGACTTCATCCTCAATGCTGGCGGTCAGTCAGTGATGCCTGACAAGCAGTCGGTTGAGAAACTAATACAAGGGGTCGCGGCGGCAAGGGCGGCTTAGAACCTTATGGACTGGCTGGCGTAAAAACCAGTCAGTCCGGCCCCATCATTATTGGTGGGGCTTTTTAATTTAGCAGGAAACCCCGCACGGCGTCTCCCCACTGGTAGTGCGGGGATGAATGCTTCGGGCTAAACACTTCTGAGCGCGATTCAAAGGAAACCCCGTATGACCGAGTCGGCGAGGGAATGCGGGGAGGATGTCATTTCTGTCCATTTTTCCCGGCTTGACGTGAGCCGCCATGAAGTAGATATATGAGGGCAAGGAAATCAGGAGAAATTCGACTCAATCAAAACTGAGCCAATAATGACAAGTCACTGAATTTGAATAACTAACAACTTAAATTTGCGTTCACGCGCAGATCGCTTCCTTCTAAATTACCACCGCTTGCGCAAGCAAGCACTCTACAGAAGCGGACTCACGGGGACGCGCCCTTATGGGGCGCGACTCCTTGTTTCGTGTTTCTGTAGTGGGGTGTGGTAACCCTAGGAGGAGGCACGAGCTTGGAGCTCGCGTCCCTCTTTTTTGGGGTGGCGATATGCAGGAACACGGTATGCCACCTCGCACGAAAAAGATTGTCTATGATGTAAAGGGGCTTTTCGCCCGGCGACTCAAAGCCTGGCGAAAAAGTCGCCGCCTGCCTTTGAAGGCGTTGGCGGTTGATCTCGGATTGACCGAATCAGCCCTGTGCCAATGGGAGAAAGGCGTTACTTTTCCTTCGGCAGACAATCTGGCCTTGATTGCAACCTACGCCAAACTCCCGCCGTGTCATTTTATTTGCCCTGATTCGTACCAGTCGGGCTGTCTGGTCGAACTTAAGTAAAACTTAAAAATGGTTGTTTGTATATCGTCAGCCGCCATCGCTAAAGTCTGTGTTTGTAAAAGCGCCAAGGGGCGTAGCGACAACAACCAGACACGAAAGGATTTGATCATGGGACTCTTTGACAGTTTCAAAACCAAAACACAACCTACCTTCAATACGCAAAAGGCGGTCATGACCATTGTGGTGGCCGCTGTCACCGCCGACGGCCATGTCTCGGATGAAGAGGTTGGGCGACTCCGCTCCATGTGCGCCCGCAGCCCGATCTTCTCCGCCAATACCAAGGAGGAAGACAATGCGGTCATCGACTTTGCCGTCAACGTCAACGAGCAGTTGGGGACCGACGCCATAAAGAGAGCGGCGGAAGCGCTCAAGCCGGAACTCCGGGAAACCGCTTTTGCCTTCGCGATCGAAATGGTCGTGGCGGATGGCCTGGTCGGCGCAGATGAAGAGGCGTTCATCGGTCAGTTGGCCGGGACGCTTGGCATCAGTGAGGAAATTGGTCAGGCCGTTATTGCGGTGACGCTGATGCGCACCAGGGCGGAGTAATACCCAAACACAGATTCACAAAGGAATAAATATGTCCCAATCATTTGATTACTCGTCAGAGTCAGGCCGCATTGCTTGGTCACAAACCATCGGCTTCAATATGATTCGCACCGGCGTTGGTGGCATCATCATTGCCTTGATCGCGCTCATCGCTACTCATGACATCAGCAGTCTGGTTTTCATCATCAGTGCTCCGATTGGCTGGTTGGTTTGCGGTTTGCCCGCCTGGTTGATTTGCCAAAAACTGCCGGACAAGCCCAAGGGCATTGTGGCTCTCATATTTGTCTTGCCGTTTCTCATCATCGGCTTAGTTGGTGATCCCGTCATTTTCATTGTCTCAAAAATAAAGCCACAACTCATCCCAGTTGAAAATCCAGGATTCATGTCAGTCAATGCCGTCTTGTTTGTTTTGAAGCCGTAGTAACCACTGAAAAGGAGAAAGCTATGTCCGACGATGAAGTTATGGAAACAGTCTATGGGAAGCATCACAAGTACACGGTTGTAAAAAAGCGTGGCGGTGTTTTTACCTCGAATGAATATGTGATACGGCGGGATGGTAAGCCGCACAAGGGGCCATATAAGTCACTCTCCGATGCGGTCGAGGCGGCCCAAGAGGAGCCGTAATAAGTTACCCTCATAAAGGAATATATTATGCAATGCCCAAACTGCAATTCCGATCAAGTTCAAACCTTTCGCATGACCTATGAAAACGGCACAACAACCAGAACGGGCTATATGGTGGGGGCAGGCGCAACTCGTAACAATGGCCAAACTGGCCTTGGTGGTGGCGCGGCAACGATGCAAGGCCTCAGTATGACCCTCACGGCTCAACGGGTGGCCCCGCCGCGCGAACAATCTGTCTCCGGCCTGTTCTGGATTATCAGCGTCATATTTCTGCCTCTCCTGGTCATTGCCTTCATCCGTCAAATCAAGGCGGCGAAATGGAATAAAACCGAATACCCCAAGCTCATGGCGCAATGGGAAAAATCATGGCTCTGCCATAAGTGTGGTCACACGTTTACGCTCTAACCAATGAAGGAGAGTTACCGAATGAAAAACAATACTTCACGGCTTGCGCCGCCGTCGGGCAGTCGCGGCTGATGGCCACTTACGAAAGCCTCTTCGCCGACCTCTGGAACTGGCCGTGGTACGCCGACGAAATCCGGGTGAAGTGGGCCAAGTCTTTCTGGCAATCCGGCGAGACCGTCACGGAGCCCCCAACTGCCGCCGCCACCAACGCATGAGCACTCTCACACCTTCCGCCCCTGCCGCGGCCACCGTCACGCTGCACCTGACCCAGATTCTGGTCTCGTACGAGGATGCCGTGCGCCTGCTCCGCATCCGCGACACCTACGACTGGCACCAGCGCGTCTGGCAGGCCTTCGGCGGGCGTGATGGTAAGACACGTGACTTTCTCATCCGTGTGGACCGCAAAGAGGAAGCCTATCGCGTCCTCATGCTGTCTCGCTCCGTCCCCGCCAAGCCCATCCGCGTCAACCTAAGCTGGCGTTCAAATCG
>CAJBSZ010000028.1 GCA_903958395.1 uncultured bacterium
AGTCATTCTTGAGTCCGGTAAATGCATCAAGTGCGGAATTTGTGTGCGTCTTTCCGGGTTGGCTTTCCTTGGTCGCGGCTACGAAACCGTTGTGGGCGTCCCCTTCGGCGATTCATTGGAATCTGCCCTGGGCAGCACCGCCGCCGAATGTGTTTCAAAATGCCCGACCGGGGCACTGGCGTGGAAAAAACCATTCAATGGACCGCTCAGTTGATTGACAGAGATGCGTAATAATCATACCATCAAGTAAGAATTCAATAAATCTGTAAGAATGAGGAGATTATGGCAACTGCAACGCTGACAAGTAAAGGGCAACTGGTGATTCCCAAGCCCATACGGGATTATTTGCATCTGCATCCCGGCGACACCTTGGACTTTCTCGTCAAGGAAAGCGGAGAGGTGCTGATGCGTCCCGCCATCGAGGATGTGCGGAGCCTGAAGGGCGTTCTTTACAAGCCTGGGCGAAAGCCTGTCTCAGTGGAGGCCATGCGGCAGGCGATTCGACGGCGGGGAGGATCAGGGGCATGACCGGGTTGGATACTAATGTCCTTGTTCGCTATCTCACTCATGATGATCCCGGTCAGGCCGGAAAGGCATCCAAAATCGTTGAGGAGGCTTTAGCGAAGGGCGAGAAGCTCCTGATCCATCCGGTTGTGCTGTGCGAGCTCGTGTGGGTTTTGGAGTCGGCCTATGACTATGACCGGAGCGACGTGGCTGCTACGCTTGACCGGATTCTCCGAACGGCCCAATTCACGATTCTTGACAAAGAGATCGTGTGGAGTTCATGGGGTGATTATCGATCCGGCAAGGGTGATTTCTCGGACTATCTGATCGGTCGTGCGAATGGTCGGTTTGGTGCCGATCATACCGTGACATTTGACAAGGCGTTGAAGGGGAGTCGGCTGTTTCGCGTTTTATAGCGATCATGAAAATCGTTCACATTATCCCTGGGACTGGCGATGTCTTTTATTGCCAGAATTGCATGCGCGACAAGGAGCTTGTGATGGCCTTGCGGGCGAAGGGGCATGATGTGGTACTGGTGCCGATGTATCTGCCGCTCTTCACGGAGGGGGAAGATATGGGGGCATCGCACATTCCGGTGTTCTACGGTGCCGTGGGGGTCTATCTCGCCCAGATGTTTCCCTGGTTCCGGCTGCTCCCCAAAGGGTTCCGGAGACATCTGGATTCACGACGCCTTCTGACCTGGGTTTCCAAACGGGCTGGAACGACTCAGGCCCATGGCCTTGAGGAGATGACACTTTCGGTTCTGAATGGCGAGAATGGAGGACAAAAGGAGGAATTGGATCGTCTGGTGTCCTGGTTGAAGCACGACGAAAAACCCGATCTGGTCCACCTTTCTAATGCCCTGCTACTTGGACTGGCCGGACGGATCCGGCGTGAGGTGGGCGTGCCGGTTATCTGCACCTTGCAGGATGAGGACTCCTGGATTGATTCCATGGAGCCCGTGGCGGCGAGGAAGGCCTGGGCGCTGATGACGGAAAAGGCGAGGGATATCGCGGCCTTCATTCCTGTCAGCCAGTATTATAATCAGGTGATGCAAGATCGGCTGAAGGGGGTACCCTCCGACAAGTTCCATGTGATTCCGATCGGGATCAGCACGGATTCTTATGGAGAGGCGCAGTGGATCCCCGGTCAGCCTGTCATTGGCTATCTTTCCCGAATGTCCGAATCGCTGGGACTCGGAACCTTGGTTGATGCTTTTATCCAAATCCGGGAACGGGGTTTGGCAGGGGCGGTGACTTTGAAAATCAC
>CAJBSZ010000029.1 GCA_903958395.1 uncultured bacterium
AGCTGCAGCCGAACGCCATGCTGTGCAGCCGCATCGGCCATGGCATGGGCGACTATGAGAGCAAAGGCGACATGGAGGTGCCCGCGCGAAACGGCGAGGGGCTGTGGGAGACCTGCGACACCTCGAACGATTCGTGGTCGTACGCCTGGTATGACCAGAACTGGAAGGACGCACGGGAGATTCTGCACCGGCTGGTCTCGACCGTGGGGCGCGGCGGCACGTACCTCCTGAATATCGGCCCGGATGGCAAAGGGCGGGTGCCGCCTCAGGCCGCGAAGTATCTCAGGAAGACAGGTGAGTGGATCAAGCGCTACCCGCAGGTCATCTATGCCGCCGGGCCGTCGCCGTGGGGATATGCCATGCCGTGGGGCGACGTGACCACGCAGGGTAGCAACACGCTCAACCTCGTGGTCTTCGACTGGCCCGCTGACGGAAGGCTGATGCTGCCCGGCCTAAAGAGCGATATCGCCTCGGCCGCAGTCGTCGGCGCCGGAGCATGTCAGGTCACCTGGACGAGGCACGGCGCCTGGACGGAACTGCGGGTGCCCATCGCCCGGCCGGACGCGCCCGCTTCCGTGGTCTCCCTCACATTGAAGGGCCCGGCTGCGGTGGATCAGACGCCGGGGCTTCATCCCAACAGCCCGACCACGCTGCTGGTGGAGTCCGCCGAGGTGAGCGGCGCGGAGAAGAAGGGCATACGATGGATGGAAAAGTTCGGTGAGTGGAAGGCCGCCCAGCAGGTGAGTCGCTGGAGTGAGACGGGCAAGGCCGTTTGGACGGTGGATGTCTGCGAGGCGGGCGACTACCGGGTGGAACTGGCCTACAAGGGCGAAGGCCGTCTGGTGTGGCGGATCGAAACCGACGAAGGGGTGACGGTTCAGAACCAGCAGAACGCCACGGCGGTCTACCAGGCCTATCCCTACGGCCTGCTGACCTTCAAGACGCCCGGCAAGCACACGCTCACCGTCTCGCTCGTCGAAGGCGACCGCGAAAAGGCCAGCCTGCACGCGCTGCATGCGCGTCCAACGGAATAAGAAGAAACAAAACGGGAACCAAGCATGAACAGAAATAAGAGATTGATGATTGCGGTGTTGTCGATGGGGTTGATGACGTTGGCGGGATTTGCGGATGACGTCCTGGGGCGATCACAGGTTGACTTAAGCGGGCCAGGCTGGCGAGTATGGCAGGATGACAAAGCGGAATGGAGGAACGATGCCTTGTACCTGCCGGGTGACGTCAATCTCAAGACTCTGCCCGTGAATCCGCCAACAGGTGGATGGGATGCGCTGAAGGCTGATCTTGGGGTGCCTGCTTCAGTTCCAGGCACGGTGGAAGAGTTTCTGTTTAATAATTCAAATCCGGGCGAGCTGAATCCCAAAAATCTGTACGGCCCTCTGCAGGGGGTGAGTTGGTGGTTCCGAACGATGCGAATCCCCGCGGTTCCGGTTGGCGGCCGGTTAATTTTGCAGTTCGAGTCGGCATCTATGCGGGCGGAAGTCTACGTCAATCAGAAGCTGGTTGGCTATGATCTGATCGGACACACGCCTTTCGAAGTCGATATCACGGATGTGGTGCAAACGGGTGAGGAGTGCCGGCTGGCGGTGCGGATTACCAATCCCGGTGGCAATTGGACCTGGATTGACTTTCAGCAGTTTTCCTGGGGCGATAAACTGATTCCTCACCAACACTCCTTCGGTGGGCTTACCGGCCGTGTAAAGCTGGTTGCTGTACTGCCGGTCTATGTAGATGACCTTTATGTACAGAATACACCGTCGCTGCGCGAAGTGAACGTACAGGTAACGGTTCGAAATAGCATGGCCGAGCCTGTTAAGCGGGATGTACTGATCCGGGTGGCGGAGAAGACCAACCCTTCAGCAGAAGTTTTCAAGCAGGTGATCAAGGACGTGGTTTTCACGCCTGGCGAAAGCCATGTGACGGTTAAGGTGTCGGGTCCTGAGGCTAAACTCTGGGATTTGGAGAGCCCGAATCTCTATACGTGCTCCGCTTCACTTGCGGAGAGTCGGAAACAATCACATGATAACTATTCCAAATCATTCGGCTTCCGGTGGTTTTCCCTCGAGGGGATCGGAAGCAACGCTGTACTGCGGCTTAACGGTAAGCGTATCGTCCTTCGCACGGCAATCAGTTGGGGGTTTTGGCCGGTAAACGGCATCACCCCTACGCCAGAGTTGGCGGAGAAGCAGATTCGTCTGGCCAGAGATTTGGGCCTGAATATGCTCAACTTTCATCGGTGTATCGGTAGCCCCGTGATCATGGACAAGGCCGATGAGCTGGGCCTGCTCTATTTTGAAGAGCCTGGCGGTTACGTATCCGGAGGCAAACTGCCGTTGGGGCAGGGCATTGCCAGGGAGAAGCTGATGCGAATGGTGAAGCGCGATCGCAGTCGTCCAAGTCTGGTTCTCTACAATATGATCAATGAGCAGTGGACTAAGTTCGGCGCTGACAAAAATGATGCAATCTATACTGTCCATACGAACGATATGCGCGCTGCCCATGCGATCGATCCCAGCCGTACACTCCTTTATACCTCCGCTTGGGCGGAGAAGGATCATGTCCGCGTCAGGACGCACATGCGGCCGATGGATGATCAGGTTTATCTCTGCGGCTGGTGGGACAGTCATCGGGCCGCGGGACCTACGGTCTGGCATCAGGGATTCTATGACGGACCTGATAAGCATTATGGATTGTCTAGTAATATCCAAGAAATCGTTTACTGGGGCGAGGAGGGGGCCGTGTCGGCTCCGCCCCGTCTGGAGAAAATCAAGGCTGATGTCGAGAAGATGAAATATCCAGGCTGGGATGGTCAGATTTATCTGGACTGGTACAAGCGTTTTGCTGATTTCATTCAGCGAAAGAACCTCACCCCATATTTCCCGACCGTGGACACTCTAACCTGTGCAATGGGTACGATCAGTCTGGAACATCAGGGTCGAAAAATCGAGGACACACGCATTTGCGATGTGAATGATGGTTATGCTGTGAACGGTTGGGAAGCCGAGCCGTTCGAGAACCACTCCGGAATAGTGGACTGCTTCCGTAACCCGAAAGCCGATGCTGCGGTGATGGCCTATTACACGCAGTCTCAATACATTGCGGTGAAGGTGCGCAGCCAGATTGTGCAGATTCCCGGTGAAGTTGTGACAGACTTCTATGCGATCAACGAGAGCAACTTGAAAGGCAACTACGCTCTGAAGGTGCGGGCTCTGGCGCCAGACGGGCGTGAGCTCTTCACGCGACAGGAGTCTGTCTCTCTGATGGGCGGCGATGTATACGGTCAGTTGTTGGTTGAAGGCGTGAAAATACCTGTGGCGGCAGCGACGGGAATGATCCGCATCGAAGCTGAATTGTCGGATGCTTCCGGAGCCGTGCAAGCGCGCGGCCGCGATGAGATCCTGTCGGTGGACTGGAAGAGCGCGAAACTGTCAGGCAAAGGCGCTGTCTGCGAAAACGGAAGCCGGGTAAAGGATTTCCTGAAGAAACAAAAAGGCTTTGAAGTGCCGGTTTATGATAATGCGCAGGCTCCGCTTGACTGGATCATCCTTGCTCAACCGCTTAAATCACTGCAGGTCGTGCAGGCTGACCGCTTTGCTAAAGGCGGGATCACCACTGTATTTTATGGGGATAAGGAATTTAATAAGCCGCTGCATCGAAGGGTCGACAAACAGATCGACTTCCAATGGTCGTCAGGCGCGACGCCGGACGACGCTGTAGGCAAGATCGACGGGTACACAGTGGTCTTCGAGGGACAACTTCTCCCGCCTGTTGACGGTGACTATCACGTGCAGTTCCGGTGCGAGGGCGGCCAGGGCAATTTGTGGATAGATGCCAAAAAGCAGAAACAGAAGAAGGGAAGAGGGCCGGGAAGTATCGTCGAGGGAAAGGTGCGTGCGACAGCCGGGAAACCTCTTCCGATCCGTGTCGAGTTCGCCAAAGGGCAGGGACTTGGGAGGGTGCAATTGTTCTGGTCTACGCCGAATCGGACGATCGATACCGCCAGTCTGTTCCAGCGTGTACGGCAGGATGGAACGACGCTGGTCGTGGTGGAATCAGCCGATCAGTGGGCTGAACTGGCTGGAAAAGAGGGTATTGTGGAGTACAAAGGTGCTTTCCAGGTTGGGAAGAACTGGGTCGGCGGCCAGTATTTTGTGCGCGCTCATCCCCTGTTCAAGGATTTGCCGGTGAACCAGGGTCTGAACTGGCCTTACCAATCAGTGGTGCAAGCCGGCAGTCGTAATGCGTTGCGGCTGGAAGGCGAGGAGCTTGTTGCCGGTGCTTATAACAGCCCGGCCTGTGACTTGGGTACTGCAGTGGGTATCGTGTCCTGCGGCAAAGGAAAAATCATTTTTTCCACTCTGGAGATCCTCGCCGATCTAAACGGGAGACCCGGTCCAGCGGATGTGGCGCGCAAGTTGTTGTGTAATTACATAGAGTTCGCGGCAGGCGGTGCAAAGAAAATCGAGTAGTGATGATGAAACGGAGAAGTTATGAAACAAGCTGTCATGGCCGGGAAAGGCCGGATTGATTTCGGGAATGTGGCGGAGCCTGAAGCAGGCGCAGGCCAGGTGCTGTTGCACATCCGCCGCATCGGCGTGTGCGGTTCGGATATCCATGTATGGCATGGAAAACATCCCTTTGTGACCTATCCGCTGGTCCAGGGGCACGAATATTCGGCGGTCGTGGCGGCTGTGGGGCCTGGCGTGACGAGCGTGGCGGTCGGCGATAAGGCCACGGCGACTCCACAGGAGGTCTGCGGAACTTGCCCGCCCTGCCGTCGTGGCCAGTACAACGCATGCGAAGTGCTCAAGGTTCGGGGATTCCAGGCGCCTGGCTGCGCACAGGACTTCTTTGTGACGGAGGTTGACAAGCTGGTGAACCTGCCGGCCGATTTCACGTTTGAACAGGGGGCCTTTGTCGAGCCCGTCGCCGTGGCGGCGCATGTGACCGGCCGGATCGGGGATCTGACCGGCCGGTATGTGGTGGTGTCCGGCGCTGGAACGATCGGAAACTTCGTGGCACAGGCTTGCCTGAGCCGCGGCGCCGCCAAGGTCCTCATTACCGATATCAGCGATTATCGTCTCGAGATCGCCCGGCAGGTGGGGATTGCGGCCTGCTGCAATGTGGACAAGACCCCCATGCTGGAGGCCGCCAGACGGGAGTTCGGGCCCGATGGGTTCGAGGTGGGCATCGAGGTCGCCGGCGTGGAGGCCAGCCTGACAGCCCTAATGAAGGGAATCGGTAAGGGTGGAACCCTCGTGATTGTCGGGGTCTATGGCGAAAAACCGCGGGTTGATATGTCGGTAGTTTGCGAGCATGAGCTCACGATGAAGGGCTCGATGATGTACCGGCATGAGGACTGGGACCAGGCGGTCCGGTGGATTGCCTCGGGTGCGGTGCGGACTGAACCGTTGGTGACACGGCATTTCCCCTTTGCGGAGTATAACGACGCCTACCGTTTTATTGATGCGCAAGGCGACAAAGCCATGAAGGTGATGATCGATGTCAACTGAACATTACAGAGGTGAAATGATATGAGTACGACTAACGTTCGAATTGAGCAGGTATGTTTTGATCCGGGTATCGCGCCGATCGCCCCGGATTCGGTTTATAAGATCAAGCTGGCCAGTGGTGTGATGATGCCCGCGGCCGCGTTCGGAACCTTTCATTCCGACTGGGCGCAGGCGTACATGAAGGATGCCACGGTTGAGGCGATCCGGCTGGGCTGGCGCCACCTTGACACGGCGCGTGCCTATGAGAACGAGGATGTGGTGGGCGAGGCGATCCGGGAGGCCATCAAGAAGGGCACTATCGCGTCGGCCAACGACCTGTTTATCACGGGTAAACTCTGGAATGGACACATGTCCCCGAAGGATGTGGCGCCCGCCCTCGATGCCACGCTCAAGGCACTGGGCGTCGAAAAGCTGGATTTGTATTTGAACCACTGGCCCTGGCCCAATGTGCACACGCCGGGCTGTGCCGGAGCCCATCGCAATCCGGATGCTGTTCCCTACATCCACGAGGCGTTCCTGGAAACCTGGAGCGAGATCGTCAAGCTGAAGAAGGCTGGCAAGATCGTGGACATCGGCACCTCCAACCATACGGAAGCGACCATGAGGCTCCTGCTCCGGGATGTGCGCGCGGATGAGCGCCCGGTGGCGAACCAGATGGAGATGCACCCGCTCTTCCAGCAAACCGATCTGCGCCGCTATTTCGAGTCCGAGCGCATTGTCTGCACAGGTTACATGGCGCTGGGTTCGCCCAAGCGGCCGGGGCGCGACACCTTTAAGGAACACCGCGCCGATATTATGGATCCGGTCATCCAGACGATTGCCCGGGAAGCGGGCGTGGCCCCGGCCCTGGTGGGCTTGAACTGGGCCACTCAGCGCGAAAACCGGAGCGGCGGGTTCGTGGCCATGGCCACGCGCTCGGACTGGCTGCGCGATAATCTCAGGGCGGCCACCGGGCCTATCCTCACCGCCGAGCAGATGGTGAGGATCTCGGGTGACGGGACGTCGGAGCATCCGGGCATCGACGCCAACAACCGCCTGATCTGGGGCCAGGTATTCCTGTGGCCCGAAGCCGATGGCGACTGGCGCGTGTTATGGAATGACAGCCAGGTCTTTGAAACCCGGGCGAACTATGTGAAGTTCAAGGCGGCTTGGGAAGCATATCATAAGGCGCAAAGGAGTTTGACATGGGTACACTGACTTGGTCGATGAACTGGGTGGATACAACGGTACTACTGACGTATCTGATTGGAATAACGGCATTCGGAATATGGGTGGGTTTCAGGCGGCATGCTTCCACCGAGCAGTATTTCCTGGCGAACAAGTCGTTGGGCTGGTTTACGGTTGGTGCGGCGGTGTTTACGTCGAACATTTCCACCATTCATCTGGTGGGTTTGGCGGCGGGCGGGGATAAGGATGGGATGGTCATCGGCAACTTCGAATGGATGGCGTGTTTTACGTTGATAATGTTGGCTCTTGTGTTTGCTCCATTTTA
This sequence comes from uncultured bacterium, assembly GCA_903958395.1. GTDB lineage: Bacteria > Verrucomicrobiota > Kiritimatiellia > CAIKKV01 > CAITUY01 > JAABPW01. The sequence continues at coordinate 7,021 of CAJBSZ010000029.1, forward strand.
CATTAATTCGAAAGTGGCCACTCTGCCTGAGTTCATGGAAAGGCGGTATTGTCCCCATGCGCGAATGTTCCTGGCAGGCATCGGCCTGCTCGGCGCTCTGCTGATCCATATCGGCATCAGCCTGTTTGCCGCCGCCAAGGTGTTCGAAAGCTTTCTCGGGGTGCCCATGTATGCGACGATCATCGTGCTGTCCCTGCTCACGGTGATCTACACGGCGCTTGGCGGACTCAAAGCGGTGGTAATGACCGAGAATATTCAGGTGGTCCTGCTGCTGCTGGGCGCCACGCTGGTGACGGTGCTGGGGCTTCGGGCCCTGCCGGGGGTGGGAATCCATGACGTGGCCTCCTTTTCGGCGGCGGTGAACCCGGGGCAGTTGAGCATGCTTCAGCCGATTTGCAATGCCAAAGGACATCTGAATGGATTTTCCTGGCTGGCCGTGTTGCTGGGTTATCCGATTCTCGGCATCTGGTACTGGTGTGCCGACCAGACACACGTTCAGCGGGTGCTGGGCGCGAAGAATCTGCATGCCGCGCAGAACGGCGTGCTCTTTGCCGGATTCCTGAAAATACTGCCGGTGTTCCTGATGGTGTTGCCGGGGGTAATAGGTTATGTGCTGTGGCAGAAGGGTGCCTTTCAGCTGCAGATGGTTGCGGGAACCAATCATGCGGATTACAACACCATGTTGCCTTCCATGATCAACTGTCTCATCCCCACGGGCCTGAAGGGACTGTTGGCGGCGGGTATGGCGGCGGCGCTGATGAGCTGTATGGCGGCGGCGCTCAACAGTTGCGCCACGCTGATTTCGATGGATATTGTGAAACGTATCCGGCCCGAGACGCCGGATACCCGCGTGGTGACCATCGGCCGGTTTGCCACGGGAGTCATCATGGTACTGGCAATGCTCTGGTCCACGCAGGGGGATCAGTTTGGTACGATTTTTGAGGCAATCAGCAAAATTCCGATGACCTTTGCGCCGGCTGTTACAACCGTATTTGTGCTGGGCATATTCTGGAAACGAGGGAACTGGCAGGCGGCGATGACGACGCTTTATGCCGGTTCGGCGATCGGGATTGTCTATTTCATCATGGATTTGCCGAAGGTCGGCAAGGCGATTCTCGGGGCCGGGAAGGCAACTGCGGACTTCAGTGGCCTGGTGACGGATCCGGTTGCCGGCCTGGGTATTCCATTCATGCTGGTCGGGCCGATCCTGGTTGTTTTCTGCGCCGTGATTTATATTGTCACCAGCCTGTTGACTCCTGCCATGGATCCGGAGGCTGTCAGCAAAGTCTGCTGGGATCATCCGCTGGCATTTCTAAATGGCAGGATAGCGGGACTGACTGATCCACGGATTGTGGCTTTGATTCTTGGGGTTGTGGTTGGAGCTTCGTATTACTGGATGCGATAAACACAGATGTTGTAAGGGGCGGCTTTTAAGGATGTGTTCCGTTGAAACAGCAAATAACCGGCAAATGACATGGCTTGTGTTGCCGGGTAATTAGTTACGGTAATTATTACATGATGCGAAAGGTGAAAATAATGAAGAACGAGATGACGGGAAGAGAAAGAGTGAAAGCGGCGCTGACTTTTAATAATCCGGACCGTGTTCCCAGGGATTTATGGGCTTTGCCTTATGTAACCCTCTTTGAAAAGGAAAGTTTCGATGCTGTGATACGGAAATATCCGATGGATATCGGCACGTCGCAGTTAAGTCCGGGTTGGAGTGATAAAGTTATCAAAGCATCCGCTGCCTCCGGATCGTATAGGGACGACTGGGGAAGCGAATGGCAGGTCGGTGAGCCTGGTGTTGTGGGTGAAGTGAAGAAGCCTGCGCTGTACGATTGGGACAGTTTGAAGTCGTTTCAGCCGCCCTGGAATCTGATTCGGAAACGTGATTTATCTTATGCAAATAAATCGTGCGAGGAATCCGACAAATTCATGCTGTCGGATGTCACAGCGCGTCCGTTCGAGCGTCTGCAGTTCCTGAGGGGCACCGAGAATCTGTTCATGGATATAGCCTATGATGCCGCCGAGATGCGGAAGTTGCTGGAAATGGTGCACGAATTTTACCTGGAGGATGTCAGGCAGTGGTGTGCCTCCAGTGTGGATGCCGTATTCCTGATGGATGACTGGGGTACAAACAGGTCTTTGCTGATAGACCCGAAGGTCTGGCGGGCGCTGTTCAAACCCCTGTATAAAGAGTACTGCGATATGATTCATTCTGCCGGTAAATTTGCCTTCTTTCATACCGACGGCAACACGGAATCCATTTTCGGCGACCTGGTTGAGGTCGGAATGGACGCCATAAATTCCCAGTTGTTTGTGATGAATATCGAAGAGTTGAGCAGGAAGTACAGGGGGAAAGTTACGTTCTGGGGAGAAGTCGATCGACAGCACGTATTGCCATTCGGCACGAAAGAAGAAGTTCAACAGGCCGTAAGAAGAGTCAAAGAAGTGTTTGATGGCGGAAAGGGCGGTGTCATAGCCCAGTGCGAATGGGGTAAACAGAATCCACGGCAAAATATTGAGACGGTATTTGAGACATGGCAGGATGCGAAGTGAAGAACAAAACAGCATTCATCAGATTGGGGCTTCCGGGTTTTGTGTGGGACGCCCCAATATCTAGTGGTCCAGGAAGGCGAAATCGTGTTAGCGGGTCAGTTAAGTGTAACCGAGTAAGAGTGTGGGTTAAGTGTGCGAGTAAGGGAAGCGTTTAAGGGTGCGGCAGAAGAATCAGTAACCATGGAAATAGCGCGCAAGAGAGCGTGGTCAGTATTTTAATAGCAGATGTAAAGGAGTGTGAGCATTGACTTCAGCATATACAAGGCTGGAAACGACGCTGGCGCATCGTGAACCTGATCGAATTCCGTTTGACCTTGGCGGCACCATTGTCAGCGGAATTAATGTCAGAGCATTGAGGAATCTCTGTTCATTTAAAGGATGGACGGACGCAGTCAAGGTTCAGGATTTGGTAACCCAGATGGCGGAGATACCCGAACGTATTGCAGGTCTGCTGAAGGTGGATGTGAAGAATATACGTCCGGGGCCGCCCTCCTTGCCGGGGCTCTCCAGAGATTGCGGACTTGTTGGTGAGCATTATCGACTTGTTGATGAGTTCGGGATGGGCTGGCAGATGCCGCGAAATGGCGGGCTTTATTTCGATTTGCATCACAGTCCCCTGGCCGGTGCTGAGAGCGTGGCGGAAATTGAGAACTATCCCTGGCCGGATCCGCTCGACCCGGCCCGTTTCAAGGATCTGGCGGCCGAGGCTGATCGCATTGTCCTGAATGAGCAAAAAGGTTTGGTGGTCGAACGGATGCATTCCGGGATGTGGGAACATGCCATGTGGATGCGCGGGTATGAACAGTTCTTCATGGATATGGCTTCTGACGAGAAGATGGTCCATGCCATCATGGGCAAGGAACTTGAAATCAAGATGAAGTACTGGGGGCGGGTGCTGGAGCTGCTGGACCGGCACACGGTGGTGATTTCCGAGGCGGACGATCTGGGCAGCCAGGACGGCTTGCTGGTATCGCTCGACATGTACAAGCGGCTGATTTGGCCCTACCACCGGAAGCTGTTTGAATTCATCAAGAAGAAAGCCAGGACAAAGGTCTACATCTTTTACCACAATGACGGCGCGATTTATGATTCACTGCCCCTGCTGGTTGAGGCTGGTGTGGATATCATGAATCCATGGCAGGTGAATTGCAGGGGCATGGACGACACGGCAAAATTCAAACGCGAGTGGGGCAAGGAGCTGACCATCTGGGGCGGGAGCTGCGACACCCAGCGGGTGCTTCCGTTCGGCACGCCGCAGGAGGTCAGGGATGAGACGAAGCGCAGAATTGAGGATCTGGCACCGGGCGGCGGCTTTGTTTTCGCTCCGATTCATGTCATCCAGGGCGGTGTTCCGCCTGAGAATATCATGGCATGGTGGGAAACACTTCAGGAGTTTGGAAACTACATAGAGTTCGCGGCAGGCGGCGCAAAGAAAATCGAGTAGTGATGATGAAAATGATAGTTCGCTTGGGTCGGTTCAATGTGATCGTTGGCTTTTTGCTTGGGCTGTTGCCTCTTGCTCATGCGGGAGATTGTGTTGTTTCGTTTTCGAAAAATGAGCAGGGGCTCGCGGTAAAAACAGAGCAAGGGCAGCTGGCGCTGGACTGGTATGCCGATTCCATCGTGCGTGTCCGGTTTGTTCCCGGGCAGGAGCCGTTTAAGGCGGATAAGGTGAAGCTGGATAAAACGATGCTGGTCGATGGAGCGCGCCAGCCGGTTCAATGGACGTTTGCGGAGAGTCCGGATGTGTTGAGTCTGCAAAGCAAAGCTCTGCGGGTGGCGGTGGATCGGAAAACTTCGGCGGTAGCGTTTTATGATGCAGACGGCAAGGAGCTGCTGTCCGAACGGGCGGATCAAAACCGGGTGTTCGCGCCGGCGACAGTTGGCCCGGTGAAGACGCAGACGGGGCGGCTTGTTTTCAATATGAGAGATGAGGATGCGCTTTACGGCATGGGACAGCATCAGGATGGGTTTTTCAATCGCCGTCATGTTCCGACCCGTTTGCTGCAGCACAATACCCGGATCTCGCTGCCGACCGTGGTGTCGCCCGCCGGATACGGGCTGTATTTCAATCACATGACCTATATGGACATCAATAGCGGTTCGCCGGAGGGTCTCGTTGATCTGAAGATCGTTAATGTCGAAAAAGATGGCCCGGTAATTACCGAGGCGGATATGGCGACCGATGGCGCGAAACGGGCGAAGAATTCCAATTTTGATGCAGGTTGCACCGGCACGGCCACGTTTACGCCCAAAGTGTCGGGTGTTTACGGGTTTTATATTCGCCATGCATCAAGGGCTGATGTGAGAAAGTCGCCGATGCGGATCTGGATCAATGGGCAGGAGATTCTGCATTACATTAATTTTTGGAATGAGGCGGCGATGGGGGCCTCGGTGAAGCTGGCGGCGGGGGAAACCGTTACGATCAAGTTTGAAGGAACAAATAAAGATTCGACGTTTCATGTAACCCCGCCGGACAACCGGTTTGATGTGGCGATTGAGGCGGCCGAAGATCTTGATTATTTCTTCCTGGGCGGAAAGACGATCGATGAACAGATTCAGGGCTACCGTCAGTTGACGGGTGCGGCGCCGATTCCTCCGAAATATATGTTTGGCTTCTGGCAGTGCCGCGAGCGGTACAAAGACCAAAATGAGATTTTGGTGAACGCCCGCGAGTTCCGCACACGCAATATTCCGGTCGATGTCATTGTCCAGGATTGGCAGTGGTGGACCCAAAACGGCCGGTTTGCATGGAATGAGAAGTATCCGGATCCCAAAGCGATGTGCGACGAGTTGGAGTCGCTGAACTACCGGGTGATGGCTTCCGTCTGGGGAATCGGTGCGGCGGGTGATCAAAAAAAATGGGGGAAAGCGCTCTTTAATGGGAGTCATTACGACGTCTATAATCAGGCCGGTCGTGAGGCCTACTGGACCGATCTCCGGGACAACGTGTTCAAGAAGGGAATCGACGCCTACTGGCATGATGGAACGGAAGGCTATCCGATTCCGGAGCGCACAGATACCGAGTTTGGACCCGGCTATATGCATCACAACGATTTTGCGTTGCTGGTGAGCAAGGCTTCGTATGAGGGGCAGGTGCGTGATGATGGCGGTAAAACCCGTCCGGTGATTCTGACCCGCTCGGCCTGGGGCGGGCAGCAGCGCTACGGCTCCGTGATGTGGTCCGGCGATATCTCCAGCACCTGGGATCATTACCGCAAGCAGATCGCCGCCGGACTTAACTTTTGCATGGCGGGCGTTCCTTATTGGACCACCGATACGGCCGGTTTTTTCCGCAAGCCGGGGCAGGTTCCGGTGGCGGATGGCGGTGCCGATAGGGATCAGTATACTTCGAAGAATTTTCAGGAACTGCTCACGCGCTGGATGCAATATTCAACCTTCTGTCCGGTTCAGCGCATTCACGGGTATCAGAGCGCAACCGAGATGTGGCGCTATGAAGCGCAGACGTATTCGAATCTGCTCGATATGGTCAAGTTACGCTATCGCCTGCTTCCCTACACCTATTCACTCGGTCGCATGGTTTCGAACGATGGCTATACTCTGATGCGCGGTTTGCCGATGGATTTCGGGCATGATCCCAAGGTGGCCGACATTTATAATCAGTTCATGTACGGCCCTGCGATCATGGCCTGCCCAGTGACGGAAAAAGGCGCGCGTTCGCGTTCCGTCTATCTGCCCGCCGGACCGGATTGGGTCGATTTCTGGATCGGTACCGTTGCAAAGGGTGGAGACACGATGACTGCCGCTGCCCCGTTGAATCAGTTGCCGCTCTTTGTGAAAGCCGGAAGCATTCTGCCGTGCGGCCCCGATGTGGAGTGGGCGGAGCAGAAGCCGTGGGATGCGCTGGAGCTGCGCATTTACCCCGGTGCTGACGGCGCGTTTACGCTCTATGAAGACGAGGGGGAGAATCACAATTATGCACAAGGCCAGTGCTCAGAAATTACTTTCACCTGGAACGACGCGAAAAAGGAACTGTCGATCGGTGACCGCAAAGGCGCATTTAAAGGAATGCTGGAAAAGCGGTCTTTTCTCGTAGTCCTTGTTCGCCCCGGGAAGGCGACAGGAATTGCGCTCGAACCCGCATGCGACAAAACAGTGGCTTATAACGGAAAGGGAATCGCGGTATTTTTTTAATCGGGATTGACGTATCCGCGACGCCATGAAACAAGATTTAGGAGAAGCAGAATGCTCGCACGCAAATTCAGAGTTATTAGTGTAGTAGCCGCTATGGCCGTTATCACTACGCTCGCAGCCGGTGCAGCTCTTGCCGCCGACGCCTCGACATCACGCATCAAGGCATACTTCACGCGGCTCCCGTATGACGATCACGGGTTCACCGGCAAATACGCCGACATCGTCGTCGAGTTGCCGCAGCGGGGACAGTTCATCTTCAGCCGCGAGTTTGGTTATCAACCCCGGTGGCTGCCGCGCGGCGGCAAACCACAATCCGTCACCCGGCTGATTCCGCGCAAGGGCGATGGCCCGGACGAGCGCCCGGACAATCACAACATCGCGTGCAACGCCGCCATCGTCGCGCAGACGGACGAGAGCGTCACCGTCCACTGGCGTTACGCCCCGGACATCACGAAGCAGTCGTTCACCGATTTCCGCGCGGCTTACAATGCGGCCGGCACTCCCGCGCCGTTCTATGCCGACTACGCGGACGAAACCTTCACCATCCACGCCGACGGCAAAGTGGACCGCACCGTGAAGAACGGATGTTACCGGCTCGATGAGTGGAACGATCCGCGCAATCAGATCGAACAGACCTTGCAGTTAGGGCCTGAGGGCATCCGCGAAACGGCCTTGCGTCCTGCGCAACTCTCCAAGACTCCCGAACACCCGGTCACCGGCTCACCGGTGAAGTCCGGGCGCACCGAGAATTTGATCCGGCACTGGCGTTTCGACGAGGGGGCCGGCGGCGCGACCACGGAAGCGCAATCCAGCAAGGCCTGTGACATCGGTGGTGTGGAGGCGCATTGGCGGCCGGGCGTGTCCGGCACGTGTCTGTCGTTTGATTCTTACAGCAGTGTCGTCACGTTGCCTGCGGCACAGTGCCCGAACCTCAACGGCGAATTTACCGTCTCCGTGTGGATTGCGATTCAGGAGTATCCCTTCAATCTCGCCGCAATCGTGGACCACATGGACGGCAACAAAGGTTATCTGCTCGGCGTCAATGCCAAGGGACAGGTCGAATTCAAGATCGGCAACGGCGACGCTGTTCAGTCGGTGACTACCGAGCGCGTTCCGCTTTATGAATGGGTGCATGTCGCCGCTGTCGCCAAGAGCGGCGCGGCTGCGGTCGTTTATCTGAACGGCAAACCGGTCGCCACCGCGACCAACGCGTCCACTTTCGTTGACACGACGAACGCCGACCTCGCCATCGGGATGACCCGTTCGGTGCGGCAGTTCCCGCAGTTTGCCGAGCGCGCGGTGACCAAGCAATTCGAGACAACCATGGCGTTCAGCGGTTTGATTGATGAGGCGCAGTTGTTCGACACAGCCCTGAGCGAATCGGAAGTGAACACAGAACACGCCGCGCTCAAGCCGTCAGAGGCGCGCCCATTGAAGCCGTGGGTGCTGCCCGCCGGGCCGGAAGTATCGCCGGGCTTTCGCGCCGAATACACGAAGCTGCGCTACAGCCCGGAGTGGGACGGGCTATGGCGCGTGGGCGACTCCGCGGACATCGTGGTGACGTTTGCCGACAAGCCGTGGCGCTACGTCTTCTGGCGCGGTACGCGTTATCTGCCGTCGCTGGTCACCGGCTACGGTCGCGACGGCATCTGGAGCAACGATCAAAGCCCGGAGCGTTATGGCGGCCAGGAACTCGGATGCTTCGAACACATGTCCGACATGCTCTGCCGGTTTTCCAACGCGCGGATCATTCATCGCAGCGATGCGCGCGTGGTGGTGCATTGGCGGAACGCCTCGGTCTCGATAGATTACCGGTGGCCCGCGCTGGATAGGAACGGTTGGGGGATTTGGACGGACGAATACTGGACGATCTATCCCGACGGCATTTCCATCCGCCACCAGTTGGTTCACAACAACACCCGAAAGCCGATCAATGCTGAATTGAACCAGAACGAAATCCTCTGCCACCCCGGCCAGGCCGTCGAGGATGTCATGCACAACGACGCGGTGATCCTGGCCAATCCATCCGGCCAGACCAGGACCATCGGACGCTCAAGCCCGCAAGCCAAGAAGGGCGATGGCGACTGGAATCTCCAGATCATCAACTTAAAGGGCCGGACCAAGCAGTTCGAGCTCGGCGAGATCGGCGCCTCAAGCGAGACGTTTCTGAACAGAGATGTCTATTGGCGGGGCTGGAACCATTATCCCGTGCAGCTCATTCCGAGCGACGGCACGAGAGTCGAGACCTTTGATCGCCCGTCGTCCACATGCCCCGCCACTTTCCACGAACTGCGTCATACCAACGGCAACAACATCGAAGCGATGGTCATGTATGGTTTGACCGACAAACAGCCCGACGAACTGGCATCCTTGAACCGTTCTTGGAACTTCGCACCCGCCGTCACGGATACGAACGGCTGCGTTTTCCTCGGCTACGAGAAACGGGAACGCGCCTTCAAATTCGTGAAGACCGCCGGGCCCGTCGCCTTCACACTGCGCGCCAGCAAGGAGCAGCCGCTGGAAAATCCTGCGTTCATCATCGCCAATTGGGGCAGCCCGGACAGCAGCGTGACTTTGAAAATCAACGGTCAGGCCAAAACGCACGGCGTGGATTATCGGGCAGGCATCGAGGTGGACACGGACGGATCATACACGCTTGTGCTCTGGCTGCCGTTGTCCACGACCGAAACGGTTTCGATTGAAGTTGGTGGCAGGGAGTGAGTCGGTCATGAGAAAATACGCTTCAGCATTACAAACTTCCGGCGATGGCTTCCAATGAGCTGGATTCTATAATCATATGAAAGCAAAACAGAAAGTGGTCAGCATAAATTATGAAAATAAAATCTAAATTCATTTTAATAGGGATCTTGTGTCTCTTGGCATCGATCAAGGTGGGGCTTGGGACTCCGGCCAGCGTGGACGAGAGTGCTGATTCCGCAAAACGCATCATCAGCTCGACTGAGGCGGGCGGAGCCGACGGTGACACCTTCGACCAGAAACAGTATTTCGACTGGCAGATTGCCATCTGCTACCACCCGATGTATATGCTGGTGGACGAGGATCGCGGTGTGCCGATTATCGGCGAGCGCGTTCCGCCGTGGGGTGCGGCTACCGCTGAGCAATACCTGGAGCGGGTGAAGCGCAATCTCGCCTCGCTGGAGAAAGATCCGAAGCTGACGCTTAATTACGAATGGGCAGCGTGCGCGCTGGAAGACATTTCGGTTCGCTTTCCCGATGTGATGCAGCGGATGCAGGCGGCGCACCAACGGGGCCAGTTGGATTTTGTCGGTGGTGAGTATTCATTGGCACACACGATGACGTATGGTTCCGAGGCGGACTGGCGACAGTTTGAGCTGGGGTTGGAGGTCTTTCAGCGTCTTTTCGGTCAGCGCATCACCGTCCATGCGCATCAGGAAAATCAACTGTATCCGCAACTCCCGCAAGTTTTGCGGCACTTTGGTTACGAGTATCTGGTAATGCCGAGCTTTCCCTGGGCAGTCACCATCACCGAGGGGCCGTTCCAAATGCTCGGGCATGAGAGTGGCACTTACCTGCTGAAGGGCGACGAGTTCATCCGAGCCACCGCGCCTGACGGCACGAAGCTTCCGGCCTACTTCGCCACCAACGTCCGGCAGACGAAGCCTAATGACGAATATATGAAAGATTTGTGGAGCTGTCCGCCGCTCTGGATCGATTTTCCCGACCTTGAAGAATACCACAATCCGAACGACCTGGCTCGACCGGTCTTACTCGGACCTGCCCTGGCAGAACGGTTCAAAGCCGCGCCGCCGCGCGCGAGCGGCAAGATCCAGAGTTATTACTCCTACACCGAAGGAATTTGGGCTGAAGAACATCAGCGCGCCAGCAAAATGGCGGAAGAAGCCACGGTCCAGGCAGGAAACCTCCTGGCAATGGCGCGATTGGCCGGCGTGCCGCTCGACCGCCAGGACAAGCTCAACGACCTTTGGCGCACGGTGCTGAAATATCAGGATCACGATGCCACCTGGATCGAGGTCACCGATCTGCGCCGCAAAGCCATCGGCCAGTTCCAACACGTCGTGGCCGAAGACCGCAAGCTGATGGGCGAAGTCGCGGCTGCTCTGGTGCAACCGGACCCCAGCTCTATCGCCGTCTTCAATGGATTGCCCCGGCCTCGCGCGGCTTTGCTGGAAGTCGGTGCCGATGAAGTGCCCGGTGGCGGGGCAAAGTTGCAGAAGGTGGGAGAGAAATTTGTGGGTTTTGTTGATCTGCCTGCGAGTGGTTATCGGAGCTTCCCGCTCGCCAAGGATTCCGGTGGTGAGTCAAAAGAAGTTCCAATGCCGGAACATCTGGACACGGAGTTCTACCGCGTGCAGCTATCGAAGGAAGGGTTGATTGACACGCTCACCACCGCCAACGGACGGAAACTCGTGACCGGCGGCGAGTATCTCGGCGGTGAAATCCGCGGCGTTATCAGCAATCGCTGGGTGAACAATCGCACGGCGACGTGCAAGTTTTACGACGGCGACGTGTGTAGCGTGCTGGAACGCACCGCTACATTCGGGCAAGCGGAGCGCGGCGCAATCATCGGTCGCGGCATACCGCTGCGCGAGCGCTACATTTTCTTCAAGCATCAACCGGTTATCAAAGTCGAACTTGAATTCGACTTTGACGGCGACGAAATCGGCGACTTCCACCTCGAAGAAACCAAGCTCAACGTCTATTACCCCACGCCAGGTGGAGACATCCGGCATGATGCGCCATTTGGTTTCGAGCCGGTCAGCGAAGGCGAACAGTTACTGGCGCTGAACTGGGTCCAGTGCGGCGGCTTGACGTATGTGAACCGTGGCACTCCCAAGCATTGGGTGCGCAACGGGGTCGTCGCCAACACGCTGGCTTGGGGCGGAAAAAAATGGAGTAATCGTATTCACTACAGTTGGTGGATGAAACGCTGCCCAAAATACGACTTGCGTCTCTACGGGCGGCAAAAGCTCGAGTATTTCCTGATTCCGTCCGACTCGTCGAATGGGGTGGCGGCCACGCACGAGGTTGAGGCGCTAACAGCCCCGGTTTTCATTGCCCAGGGAGCCGGTGAAAAATCGTGGGGTAGCGTGAAGGATGACTCCCTCGCCGTGACTTCATTGTTCGAGAAGGATGGTCAGGTCTGGTTGCGCGGCTACCAAATGCCTTCCGCGAAAAAAGGCCGCTTTCGCGATTGGGAAATCTTCAATCTGCCAGCGAAAAAAATGCTCAAGAAAGGTGGTAATCAATAGCAACCTTGCCGACCGATGCGCGCCTGGCACCTGAACATCAATGTGCAGATGAACTACTGGCCCGCGTTGGTTCACAACCTCAACGGCAACCCCTGCTCAGTCAAAATCAACGGCGCAACCAAGTCCATCCGCTCCGCCAAAGGCGAAACAACCAAGCTTCTTTAAACCAATTCAAAAAAACTTATTCTATGAAAAACAACATCCTCACCCTCACTGCCCTTTTGCTGGCGCCGCTGGCCTCGCTCCATGTTTCCGCGGCGACAGTCGATGGCTTCGGCTTCGACTGGAAGTTTGCCAAAGGCGATCAGCAGGCGGCCATTGCTCCGAACTTTGACGATTCCAAGTGGGAACATGTCGATCTGCCCCACGACTGGGCCATTTCCGGCCCGTTCGGCCCTCTGAATGAGAGTGGCAACACCGGCAAGCTGCCGTGGAGCGGCGAGGGTTGGTATCGCAAACAGTTCGAGTTGCCTGCCACAGCGAAAGGACAGCGCGTGCAGTTGCTTTTTGATGGGGTGATGGCCAGCCCGAAAGTCTATCTCAATGGCAAGGAAGTCGGTTCCTGGATCTATGGCTACAACTCGTTTTCCATTGATGCCACCGATGCGGCAGAGTTTGGGAAAACGAATGTGCTCACCGTGCATGCGGACACGCGCAACCACAAATCCCGCTGGTATCCCGGCGCTGGAATCTACCGCAAAGTCACCCTGCGACTGGTCTCCCCGATCCACATCCCGATCTGGGGTGTCTTTGTTACAACACCGCTTGTGCGGAAGGACATGGCGCAGGTCCATACCCAAGTGGATGTCAGCAACACGTCGGCGGAATCCCGAAGCGTCGGCGTGGAAGTCGCGATCCTTGATGCCGAGGGCAAAGAAGTCTCCAAGGAAACATCGGCACTGACGATCGCCGCTGGAGAGGTGGCCGTTTCAACCCTCAAAGCTAAAATTCCCAATCCCGCGCTCTGGGACATCGAACACCCGCAACTCTATACTGCGGTTACACGACTGGTGGTTGATGGGCAGGAGATTCATCGCGAGGAAACGACCTTCGGCATTCGCACGATCACCTTCACCGCCGACGAAGGCTTTCACCTCAATGGCCGCCGGGTGCAGTTGAAGGGAGTGAATCTGCATCATGATCAGGGGCCCTTGGGCGCGGCGTTTTTTCCCCGCGCCATGGAGCGCCAGCTTCAGATCATGAAAGAGATGGGCGTCAATGCGATCCGTACCTCCCACAACCCCTCCGCGCCCGAGTTGCTGGAACTTTGCGACCGCATGGGTTTCGTGGTCTGGAACGAGTTGTTTGACAAATATGGGCCCACCGCCGGTGTGAAATGCGGGATCGACGAGTACGTCAAAAACTACGCCGAACGGGAAACGAAGAATTTCATTTTGCGTGACCGCAATCACGCGAGCGTGGTGCTGTGGTCGATTGGAAATGAGATAGCCGATCTGAAGAAGGAACACGTTGATGACATGGTTGGCTATTTCAAAAAGTATGACACCACCCGTCCGACCACACTCGGCATCCACAATCCCGGCCTAGCCACTAGCAGAATCATCGACGCCTTGGACACCAGTGGCTGGAACTATACCCGAAAGTATATGGCCGCGCGCAAAATCTATCCGAAAAAGCCAATCATCTACAGCGAATCGGCTTCAGCCTTCGGAACTCGCGGCGCCTACAAGTTGACGCTGCCGAAAAACAAGACGGACTTTGGCAACGATGGGGAGCTGACGGCCTACTCATTGACCTCGGCTAGGTGGGCGGATATTCCGGAAATCGAGTTTGAACGCATGCGCAAGGATACCTTTGTCGCCGGTGAGTTTGTCTGGACCGGTATCGATTATCTCGGCGAGCCCACACCCCACAATCATGCCCGCAGCAGCTACTTTGGAATCGTGGATTTGGCCGGACTTCCCAAGGACAGTTATTACCTTTATCGCAGCTATTGGTTGCCTGAGTCACCCACCGTCCATCTGGCGCCGCATTGGAATTGGCAAGGGCATGAAGGCAAGGCGGTGCCGGTCTTTGTTTACACCAGCGGCGATGAAGCCGAACTCTTCCTCAATGGGATAAGCTTGGGACGTAAAAAGAAAGGAAGCGGCGATCGACTGGATATCGCCAACCGTGAAGTCGAAGTTCTTGAACGCGATGTGAAGACGGAAGACCCGTATTTTAAAATCGTCGATAACTACCGCCTGCGTTGGCTCGAGGTGCCCTATGAAGCGGGCGAACTGAAGGCCGTCGCCTATCAAAGCGGCAAAAAACTCGGTGAGGCAGTCGTCAAGACCGCCGGTGCAGGCGCAAAATTGAAACTCACCGCCGACCGCAGCCAACTCAAGGCCGACTGCATGGATCTGTGCTACGTCACTGTCGAAATGACCGATGAAGACGGGAATTTGTGCCCGCTGGCCATGGACAAGCTGAC
>CAJBSZ010000030.1 GCA_903958395.1 uncultured bacterium
GGCTATACGCGGAAGTCGCCAAGGTGGGCTTGGGGATTTCTTACGAGGATCGGCACCAGGTGGTGGGCATCGAGGACAGCGGGGCGGGGGTGTGCTCCATCCGTTTGGCTGGCTTTGCGTGTATCGGCATCAGCGGCGGCAACATCGAGGAAAGCGGTACGCGCGGACTTTGCTCACACTATTGCGACAACTTTGAACAGATATTGGAAACGATTATCTAGACGTTATGGTCAGAATGGGTGCCCGAATTGACCAGAATGAGTCTTCCACTGTAAGGGTGGGGACGGGGCCGAAATAATTTGCGGGGTGGGGTGGTTTGAGATAGTTTATCGAAATACATGGGGTGCCCGCAGGGGCTGAGATTATACCCGTTGAACCTGATCCGGGTCATGCCGGCGAAGGGATCAGTTGTGGGAGCGCCTCATGGAGGCGCTTTTTTTATGAAGATCGTGGTCAATGGAAATTCGCAGGACTTCAAGGGGACGGAAACCCTGGGCCAGTTATTGAAGGAGCTGGACATCGTTCCGGAGCGGGTGGCGGTCATGGTAAATGACCGGATCATTCCCAAGGCCGGACGGAATGAGTTTGGATTGAATGAGGGGGACCGGATCGAAGTGTTGACCTTTATCGGCGGCGGGTGAGTCAGAGGGCGGGAAGGACGAAATGAAGACATTGAATCTGGGTGGGAAAGAATTCGAGTCCCGGTTGATCATGGGGACAGGCAAATTCTCCTCCGTTGAAATCATGATCGAGGCGATCAAGGCCTCCGGGGCCGAGTTGGTTACGGTGGCCCTTCGACGGTTCAACCGGGAACGGCCTGCCGATGATCTGCTGGGGCCACTGGCCCAGCTTGGGATTACCCTGGTTCCCAACACCTCCGGGGCCCGGAGTGCCGCAGAGGCGGTGCGCGCCGCCCAGTTGGGTCGCGAACTTTCCGGAAGCCCTTTTGTGAAGGTGGAAATCCATCCAAATCCCCATCACCTGATGCCGGACCCGATCGAGACCTATGAGGCGTGCCGGGAACTGGCGAAGGATGGGTTTATTGTACTCCCTTATATGCCTGCCGATCCTGTCCTGGCGAAGCGGTTGGAAGAGGTCGGTTGCGCGGCTGTGATGCCACTGGGTTCGGCCATTGGAACCGGTCATGGGTTGTCCACGGCTGAAATGGTGAAGCTGATCATTGCCGACAGCGGGATCCCGGTGATCGTGGATGCCGGTCTGCGCGCGCCCTCGGAGGCCGCCGCCGCCATGGAAATGGGCTGTTCGGCTGTGTTGGTCAACAGCGCCATCGCGGCGGCGGGGAATCCTTCTGCCATGGCCGCCGCCTTTGCGGCCGCCGTCAAGGCTGGGTTTTCCGCCCGGGCAGCAGGCCTGATGTCGCGGTGCGACCACGCGGTGGCCACCAGTCCATTGACCTCCTTTCTGACGGGAGCCTGATGCCGAGCCTGCTTCCACCCTCTCTGGATCCGGCTCCCTGGCTTTCCCTGACCCGAACCGCCACGTCGGCGGATGTCAGCCGGGCGCTCCATGCCGCCCAACCGGGTGAAGCCGAATTCGCAACGCTACTGTCGCCTGCCGCCGGGGCCGAGCTGGAAGCCCTGGCCGTCCGGGCTCGCGAGTTGACGCGGCGTCATTTCGGGCAGACCCTGACGCTCTACATTCCGCTTTATCTCTCGGATTACTGCTCGGGTGGCTGTGTGTATTGTGGCTTTGCGGCTGATCGCCCGCAGTCACGGCGACGGCTGGAGCGGGATGAGATGATGCGTGAGATGGATACCATCAAGGCGATGGGGTTCGAGGAAGTGCTGTTGTTAACCGGCGAGCGTACGCCTCAAGCCGATCTGGAATATCTGCGCGATGCGGTGGGGGAAGCCGCACGGCGGTTTTCAGCGGTCACCATCGAGGCCTTTCCCATGGCGTCGGATGAGTATCGGATGCTGGCTGAGGCGGGTGCCATCGGGGTCACGATTTATCAGGAAACCTATGAGCCGGTTCAGTATGAACAGATGCACCGGTGGGGACCGAAGCGGGACTATGACAATCGTCTGGCCGCCCCGGCGCGCGTGCTGGAGGGGGGAATGCGAACGGTGGGAATGGGGACGCTTCTGGGGCTCAGTGATCCGCGGTTTGACAGTCTCTGTCTGTACCGTCATGCCATGCAGTTACGCCGTCGCTACTGGCAGTCCGGCGTATCCCTGTCCTTTCCGCGGGTCTGTCCCCAGGAAGGCGGGTATAGCCCGCCGTTCCCGGTAGATGACCGGACTCTTGCGCAAATAATTTTTGCGTTCCGGATCTGCATGCCCGATGTGCCCTTGGTGCTTTCCACCCGCGAGGCGCCGGGTTTTCGCGACGGCATGGCCGGCGTGGGGATCAACAAGATGAGCATTGCCAGCCGCACCACGGTAGGCGGGTATCAGGGGCCCGTGGAATCGCCTGACGGGCAGTTTCATGTGAATGACGACCGCGATATCGAGACCTTTTGCGCGATGCTGAAGGGGAAGGGGCTGGAGCCGGTGTTTAAAAATTGGGACAAGGTGTATCGATGAATCCAGAATCCAGAATCCAGAATCCAGAATTCAGAATCAAGAACCCATTGCATAATGAGAGAATGATTCGGTTTCGGGAGGCGGGGTTGTATTTTGTCACCTCGCAGACTTTGTCGGCGGGGCGGACAACGCCGGAGATTGTGAAGGCGGCATTGGCGGGCGGGGTAACCTTGATTCAGTTGCGCGAGAAGGAGATGCCTTTGCGGGACTACGTGAAGTTGGCGGGCGATGTCCGGGCGCTGACGGCTGACGCCGGGGCGTTGCTGATTATCAATGACCGGGTGGATGTGGCGATGGCGGTGGGGGCGGATGGGGTGCATCTGGGGCAGGAGGATTTCCCGATCGCGGAGGCGCGGCGGCTGGCGCCGGATATGCTCATCGGGGCGTCCACCCATTCGGTTGAAGAGGCGTTGCGTGCCCAGGCGGAAGGCGCTTCGACCATCAACATCGGCCCGATCTATCCCACGGGAACCAAGGTGTGGGAAGGCGACTATCTGGGGCTGGGCGGCCTAAAAACCATTTCCGGAGTGGCCCGCGTTCCCTTCAGTGTCATGGGCGGGATCAAGGCGGCGCACATTCCGGAGCTGATTAAGGCGGGCGCCCGGACCATTGCCCTGGTCACGGCGATCACCGCCGCTTCCGATCCCGAATCGGCGGCCCGGGAACTCCTGAAGACCCTGCGCGATGCCCTTTCCTGAAGGGGGCGAGCGGGGAAGCTTGTCATGCGGGGGGCGATGTGGTCTACTCCGCGAAGTTTTTTGAAATTCTGAGACTGTTTGGCGAGGGTTTATGTCGAATGAGGGTTGATATTTTGCATTATGTCGCGGTCATTTCCGCGATGCCGATTGTCATCATGGTGGCGTATCAGCTGTTTCTGGCCATTGGCGCTTTTTTCCACCGGCGCCGGTCAGTCAGGGAGATGGGGCGTGTTCTGCCTGAGTTGGATCAATACCCGCCGATTACGATCCTGGTTCCGGCCCATAACGAAGAGGTTGTAATCGAGCGCACGGTCAGAACCTTACTGGCATTGCGGTACCCTGAGAATAGACTGACGCTGATGGTCATTAATGATGCCTCGACCGACGAGACCGGGGCGATTCTGGATCGCCTGCACGCGGAGAATTCGCGTGTCCTGGTCTATCACCGGCAAAAGCCGATCGGCGGGCGGGGCAAAGCCGCCGCCCTCAATGCCGCCGCCTTGCGCGTCAAGGATGACTATATTGCCATCTACGATGCGGACAACTGCCCCGAGCCCGACTCGTTGCTGCGGTTGATGGCGCGGTTCATCGAAGTTCCCTCGCTGGCGGCGGTTGTGGGCAAATTCCGCTGCGGCAACCGGAGCCGGAACTTTCTCACCCGGTGCGTGAATATTGAGGGGCTTTGCTTTCAGAGCCTGGTGCAGGCCGGGCGTCACATGATTCTCGACATCGCTTTTCTGACCGGCACCAACTACGTCATCAAGAAGAGCGTTCTTCTGGATGTCGGTGGCTGGGACGAAGAGGCGCTTGCGGAAGATAGCGAACTCTCCACCCGCTTGTACCGGGAACGGCACCGCATTGACTATGTGCCTTATTCACAGACTTGGGAGCAGGAACCGGAGACCCTGAACGTGTGGATGAAGCAGCGGACCCGGTGGGCGCGCGGGAATAATTACGCGATCATGAAGCTGATCCGCACCTTTGGAACGTCAAAAGACAAGTGGCGCACTTTCGAGAATCTCGTCACATTGATGATGAGTTATCTGTTCTTCTTTGCCGTGGTTGTCTCGCAAACCGCCTTAATCCTGTCGTGTTGCGGGTTCAGTGACATCAATCACGGTGCCGGCTGGCTGGTCTACTTTTGGACACTCGCCGCCTTTTTCTATTTTGCTCAGATCTGGTATATCCTCACCTTTGACCGGGAGGCGCAGCCGCTGAACTTGCTGGTTGGGCTTCTGATGTATTTTTTCTACGGATACCTCTGGATGGCTGCCATTGCGCGGGCGTTTCATCACGATGTCGTAGTTCGGAAAGAGCGAAGTTGGGACAAGACGGTGCGGTTCGAGACAGAGCTTGAAACCGGCATCCCGGGTTGAGTCTGACATTGAATACATGGTTTTTGAAAGGATACCCCTATGATTGAGATGACGACAAAGCAACTGTGGACGGCGTTGACCCCGGCTGAAAAAGAGGATGCCTGTCTGGCGTTGTGGGAGGGGACGGATACCTTCAGCCGTGACGCCCAGCCGAAAGTATTGAAGGAACTCGCCACCGCTTTGCGGTTCCGCGAGATGTTCCTGAAGCGATTGAAGCCGGTTGAAAAGGCGCGCCATTTGCGCCGGCTTCTCGACACCCCAACCCTGCGCCACCTTTGTGAGGATGTATTCCGTTCGTGGATGGTAGCCCGGAAGACCCCGATGCTGATTGCTTTCGTGGAAGCCCAGGGGATGGCTCATTCCGACGGGATTGTGGACGATACCGCGAAGGCACCCAGTGTGGAGACCTTAAAGAAGGGCGTTTGCGTCGTACGGGATCAGTTCCCCCCTCGCGAAGTGGCTCTTTATATGGGGGTCATGCTCGCCGCCGGAGGCGATTTCTGGGCCGGGTTGTCCGAAGCCGTTGAGGCTGAAATCCCGGGATTCAAAGAGTCCTTGGGATTGTAAATCTGCCTGCTTTACGCGTTAAGCAAAGTGTTTTTCGAGATCTTCAATTCGTCAGGGCGTGAGGCGAGACGGTGTGGAGCTCGAATCCGGGGTGTTCCTTGACGAAATAATCCACGGACCATTTGTCGGGGAACAGAATCACAAACTGGCCCCGGATGTCGGTGGCGAGTCGCACGCCTGAGCCGAGATAGAGTTTGATCAGGTCTTCTTTCATGATTCCCGGTGCAAACCACCGGATTTGAGTGAAGGGGGCGGGTTCCATTCGGGGATTCGCGCCGTATTCCGTTTCCAGCCGGTAGGCCACCACTTCGAATTGGAGCTGACCGACCGCGCCCAGGAGCGGGGCTGTTTGGATTCCATCGAGAAGTTCAAAGGACTGGATAACGCCTTCCTCGAGCAATTGGGTCAGGCCGGCGCGCATTTGTTTCTGCTTGGAGGCCCCGCTGTTGCGCACGAAGGCGAATGCCTCGGGTGGGAACCTGGGGATTTCATCATACCGGATGGCCGGGTTCGAGGTCAGCGTATCGCCAATCCGGAACGCCTTGTGGGTGACCAGCCCCACAATGTCGCCCGGATAGGCGACTTCCAGGGATTCCCGATCCTGGCCGAAAAGCTTCTGGGGGTAGGAGAGGCGGACGGGTTTCCCGGATTCCGGGTCATTAACCACCATATCCTTCTCGAACAGCCCCGAGCAGACCCGGACGAAGGTGAGGCGGTCGCGGTGTCGCGGGTTCATATTGGCCTGTACCTTGAAGACGAAGCCGGAGAAATCCTTGGAGTCAGGGGCGACGGGCCCATTCGTTGATTGGCGCGGCTGGGGTGTGGCCCCATGCTGGACAAAGTAATCGAGCAGGAGTTGGACGCCGAAGTTGGTCATGCCGCTGCCAAAGAAGACGGGCGTGATCTGGCCGGCTAGTACGGCGGCCTCGTCAAAGGTCTCGCCCGCCACATTGAGCATTTCGAGTTCCTCGAGCCAGGGTTCCCGGATATGGGGGGGGATCCGGGCGAGGAGGTGCGAGTCATGAATGCCGGTGACTTTTTCGGGAGCGCGGTGGGCATTGTGGGCCGTTCGCTCGAAAAGGTGCAGGTTTTTTTTCAGCCGGTCATAGACGCCCTTGAACTCCACGCCGCTGCCCAGGGGCCAGGTGATCGGGAAGGCGTTGATGCCCAGAACTTTCTCCAGCTCGTCCACGAGGGCGAGGGGGTCCTGCGCCGGGCGATCCATCTTGTTCATGAAGGTGAAGATGGGAATGCCGCGAAGGCGGCAGATTTCGAAGAGCTTTCGGGTGCGCTCCTCAATGCCCTTGGCGGCATCAATGACCATGACCACGCTGTCGACGGCCGTCAGGACGCGATAGGTGTCCTCACTGAAATCCTTATGGCCGGGGGTGTCGAGCAGGTTGATGACGCAGCCGCCGTACTCGAATTGGAGGAGGGTGGAGGAGATCGAGATGCCGCGTTCCTTTTCCAGTTCCATCCAGTCCGAGGTAGTGTTTTTCTGGTTCCGGCGTGAGCGCACGGAGCCGGCGAGCTGGATGGCGCCGCCGTAAAGCAAAAGCTTCTCGGTGAGCGTTGTTTTCCCGGCATCGGGATGCGAAATGATGGCAAAGGTTCGCCGCCGGGCAATTTCATTTGTAAAGGAGGTCGCGTCCATATAAGGGGCGGAAGGGTAGGAAATGGATCCGGTGGTGTCAATGAGGGAAGAGGGGGGTTGACGGATCAATCGACGGGCTTCTATACTCGGCCCCCTTATGAGTTATAAAGCCATCCGAAAGAGTGTTTGTGAGGCCAACAGGGAGCTTGAGCGATATGGATTGTTGTTCCTGGATGAAGGAGGTGCCAGCGCCATTGACCGGGAACGGGGCGTGGTGGTGGTGCGACCAGCCGGGAAACTTCATGCCACCCTGACGCCTGAGGATATGTTGGTGGTCGATTTGGCGGGGGCCCTTATGGAAGGCGACTCGATTCCCGCGCCGGATCTGGTTGCGCACCTGTTCCTGTACCATGCGTTTCCTGAGATTTCCGGGATTGCCAATACCTATAGTCCCCACGCAACCCTATTTGCCCAGGCGGGACGTCCGATCCCGTGTTTGGGTGTGGTTCATGCACGCTGCTTTAAGGGAGAGATTCCGGTGACGCGGGCGCTTCGAAAGCCTGAAATTGAGCGGAATTATGAAAAGAGCCTGGGCGGCGTCATTGTCGAGCGGTTTTCGCGCCTTGACCCCCTGGAAATTCCAGGGGTCCTCGTGGCTCACCACGGCCCGTTTACCTGGGGCCGGACGGTCAGGGATGCGGTTCTGAAGAGTGCGGCACTTGAACGGGCCGCGCAACTGGCTTTCGGCACACTCGTCTTGGCTCCTCAGGCACAGCCTGTTCCCGGTGCGCTTTCGGACAAGCATTTTTCCCGCGATTGAGTTAGACGTAATTCGTGCCGAATTTTTCCGTCACCAATTTTTGGACTTCCTTGACGGCCTCCGCCTGATCGGCGGGGCAGATCAGGGTGGCTTCCGGGGTATGGATGACAATCAGATTCTTGCAGCCGACGGTGACCACCAGATGGTTGGGATCATTGGAGGCGACAAGCATGTTCTCGCTACGCAGCAGCAGTGACTTCCCTTCGCCCGTTGCATTCTGATGGGCATCCTGCGGACAGGTCATGGCAAAGGAGGGCCATGAGCCAACATCCAACCACTGGAGCGGCATCGGGACGGCGGCGACCTTGACGGTATTGTCGCGGGAGGCGGGCTCCATGACGGCGAAGTCCACGCTGATTTTCTTGAGGGTAGGGTAGAGTGCGTTCAGCACTTCCGCTTGGCGGGGCGAGCCCCAGGCGGCGGCAATTTTCTCCAGGATGGCGAAATTTTCGGGTTGATAGCGGCGGATGCAATCGAGCAGGGTTTTGGCGCGCCAGACAAACATACCGC
Organism: uncultured bacterium; assembly: GCA_903958395.1. Lineage (GTDB taxonomy): Bacteria > Verrucomicrobiota > Kiritimatiellia > CAIKKV01 > CAITUY01 > JAABPW01. Next base: position 8,112 of record CAJBSZ010000030.1, read on the forward strand.
TGTTCCAGAGGTAGCGGGTGGGGCCGGCCTTGAAATAAGTTTCGGCCGTATCCTGAGCCGGTTTTTCCTTGAACTGATCCACAATATGGGCGCCGCCGCTCAGCGCCCGACCAAGCTGGAGATAACCATAGGCCGTGGTGGCCTGAGTTGGGGCGATTCCAAAAGTGACCAGCGTGTCGGGATTCTGTTCTGCAATCCGGTAGCCCTGGTCGACGATCTTCAGGAATTCCGGGATTGGCTCGATGATGTGGTCGGCGGTAAAGACCGCGATAACCGCATCCGGATCGGTCTTGGCCAGGATGGCGGCGCTGAAGCCGACAGCGTTGAGGGTATCACGTCCGCAAGGTTCCCCATGGAACTGGTTAGAACCGAGTTCAGGCAGGGCCTTCCGCATGAGGGCCTCCTGCTTGTTGGAGGCGCAGATATACCGCTGGGCGGCAGGCACGAGCCCCTCCAGCCGTTGTGCCGCGATTTGAACCAGGCTTTTTCCGCCAATAAAAGGAATCAATTGCTTAGGCTGGCTTTCCCGACTCATCGGCCACAACCGCGTTCCCGATCCCCCCGCCATAATCACCGCATATCGCATGCTGTGCTCCTCTTTATTCTTACGAGTCGCCATTCATACTTCATCATTCAACATTCACACTTTCAAAACTGGCACCCCCGGCAGGGTTCGAACCTGCGACCGCCGGATTAGAAATCCGATGCTCTATCCAGCTGAGCTACGGGGGTAAAAATGACGGCGGAATGATAGGGGGGCATTAGGTTGCTTTCAAGTTTAAAGCTGGATTCGATGAATCTGCCTTGTTGCAGTATGAAGATGCGGGTGGCGATCATTGAGGATAATGCCGCATTACGACAGACCTTCAGCAACTGGCTTGCACAGGAGGATGGACTGAGTCTGGTTGGTGCCTTTGAAAATGCTGAACGCGCCATGGCCGATGTCGGCGCAAATCGCCCGTAAGGTGGTTCAGTCATTCCAGCAGGCGGCGGCACCAGAAGGCGAAGCGCTGTCACCGCGGGAACGCGAGTTTACGAAAAGCTGCAGGTTCATTCCCGCTCCCAGGCCGTGGCTAAATTCCGGGCACGGTGAGGGATTGGGCGCGCAGGCCTTTGCGCGCCGTGGCGGCCAAGGCGGAGTGGTGATTGTTCGGCCTATCTTTCGCGAAATGCCTCGATTCGTTGAAGCATCGCGTCATAGACCTCGATACTGATACGAAACTGATGTTGCTGAATCAACTGCTCCACCCGTTGGCGGGTTTGTGCTTGAGTGGCCAACCCCTTTTCCATGGCGCGAAGTAGCAGGCCCAGTGTTCCCATGGGACGAAGCCCCTCCGTCGTAGCCAGTTGACGAAGGAGGCGGTCATCGGACAGCACCCTCGTTGCCCTGCGCCGGCTTGCGAGGGTTAACACCTCATTATCCGGCTTGCTCAGCGCGGTTGCGTAATGCCGGGGCCTTGAAACATTTACAACCCGGCAAGATTTGATAAATCCAAGCAGGCCTTGTTCCTCGGTGGGCGTGATCGGGGAGGCGAGGAGTTCACCGTGAACGCCATGCGGGATTAACACCGTGCCCGGGAAAAGTCTGTGAATCAAGTCGAGTTGACCAATCTTCGCAAGAAAGATCAGGGGGCTTGCGTCCGCGACGACGATCATGGGCGGAGATCCTCTTCCAGATCCTGGACTCCGTAATTCAGGGTGATTCCGGCGGTGCGCAGGCGAAGGAGCATGTCTCTTAAATGCAGGCCCGCCATCTCCGCCGCACGCGAGAGACTGACCTCGCCCCGGCGATAAGCAGCGCCGGCCCGCTCGAACAGGACATCATTGCAGCCTTCCCTGAGCGCCTGCTTCAGGAGCGTAGCGCGGTCCAGTCCGACATTGCGCGCCAGACGTTCCAACTGCGCGGCCTCCGAAGTGGGAAGCCGTATGGATAAAGTGGTTGTGTGCGTCATGTTTACATTTCCTAAATTTGTAAACAATTATGCGAAAATAACGGTGAGTGTCAAGACGGCAGTGCCACTGTGACCAGGGAAGTGCCTGGGCGGTCGAGGATCCCGCTTCGTCCCGGAATACGGGACTACGCAGGACAGGTTGCCCACCCTCCAAGGGAGAAGAGCTGGCGCGGAAGCACAATGGAGGGCGGAGCCTGCGACGCCGTAGTCCCTCGCATGCGGGACAAAGGCTGGTCCCCGGTGCCGACGCGATTGGGCGTGAAAACGGCGGCCACTCTACGGTGAAGGGCGTTTCTTGTACGGCGCTGTTTCAACAAGTAGAAGGCCATGCACTTGTTTGAATTCAGTCGTGTTCAGGGTGACCAGGCCGTGGTGATAGTGACTGGCGGTGGCCGCAATCAGCAGGTCGTACGCCCCAATCATCCGCCCGTTCTTCTCCAGTGCCGCCCACACGGCGGCGTGACGCCTAGCGACGGCGGTATCAAAGTCGATGATTCCGAGTTCAGCGAGGACGCCCTCCACAAAACTTGAGCGTTGATTCCGGCGGAGGCCTGCGGGTGCGCGTTCAACGCCGTGGAGCAACTCGGAGACGGTAATTGCCGCAACGAAAAACGGTTCATCAGGGTAGTCTTCGAAGAACCGGGGCAGGTCAAACTGCTGTTTTTCGGCGGCAATCAAAACTGAAGTGTCAAGAATCAGTCCCATTTTGCCGCCACTGGAGGAAGGTTGAGCCGGGAATTGTTGATGTCATGACCGAAGGCCTCAGCTTCTTTCACGCTGAGATGCGGTAGATGCTGCCATAGTGATGCCAGATCCCGGCCGGTTTTTACTCTGACCGCCGGCATCACCTTGGCCACCGGCTTGCCCCCCTTGAGAAGGATGGCCGATTCCCCGCGGTAATGCACGCGGCTGATAAACTCCGAGAAATGGCGCGAGGCCTCTGTTACCGTCATTGTTTTCATGGGGTAATCATATAATCTGATAGTATGATTCTGCAAGTGTTTTATGATCCCGGCGGTCCTCCGCCAACAATCGGTATCAAGATGCGGGATTCAATGGGCTCGCTCATCCCCTGGCAGAGGGGGGCGTGATGAGACGCGCTTAAGCACCTTCATAAAGGCTCCTGGCCTGGCATTCTTTGCGCGATTGGCGATATAATCCTCTGTGGTCAGGGCGGAGATCTTTTCCGACACGGCAGAGGTGATAAAGAGGTTAATGGAGACCCCGTCCTGCTTGGCGATCGCCCGGATATGGCGATGAATGGAATCCGGAAGGCGTAAGTTTAAAGCGCTCATTTTATCTCTCCCAATAGTACCGCTGGTTTTATAATTCTTACTCCAAAGGGTGAAGCCTGTGCAAAATCACCGATATTGTATGTTACGATATCCGCAGCGCCGCCGGCCACGGCCAACTCCAATACATGGTCATCCTTGGCGTCCGAACGCTGAGGCCGCCAGAGAAAGTGGATTTTGCGGCATTCGCCATGTTTGCATAATCCATCCAAAACGTCGTCGATGTCCCGATTAGAGAGTCTGAGTCTCGCCTGATTGCGCTTCAGCACCTCCTCGTATTCAAACATCAACGTTGTCGAAAGGAGTGGAACCAAGCGTCCACTCTCTATCAAAAGGAGGAGTTTGTAAGACGCTCCGCCAGCTGAGTAGAGCCCCGAATACAAGACATTTGTGTCGATAACAGCCCTGTGCAATCTTATTCGGTAACGATACTGCATATAGTACCATCAAGCAAGAGTGTTTTGTAGCAGGACATTCCCCGGCCATTTCCCGGGCCCGGGGCGCACCGAAGCGACCAGGAAGGCATTCAATCGAGGCTTCGGAAGACCTCTGTTCCGGTCCAATCCGTGATCCGGGAAGTGCGACGGATAAGCCGCCAGTGGGTGCGAATAATTACGTTGTGTTCGTTCAGGCGCGCTGACGACAATGTGACACCTGAATGTGAAGGTGGGCCCAGGCGGCAGTAACGACCATCGGATGCATCATCCCGCTTGAACTATGGGCTTCATTTTAGCACCATGCCGCCATGGAAGTCATTTCTGGAATCAGGGATATGAGCAAAAGATACCAGGCATTGTGGCTGGCCATTTCGAACTCGCTCCCTCGTCCCCAGGAACCTTGGCCGTTGGTGAGGGACGCGCTGAATACGGGAGTGAACGGTAGGGCCTAGGGAAAGGTAGGGAGTCATGCCGAAAATTACGCGTCTCGAATGGACTTGTCTTATTATCACTGCCACGGTTCTGACGGTTACCTTTGCCGTGATGATCCGCCGGCAACAGGAGGTTCCGCAGGAACAGGAGACCGGTCAGGCCGGGGACGACCTCCAGGCCATGTCGGGTCAATCGGAGTCGAGAGTGACCGTACAGGATCCGGAGATTGCCCCATCAGATGCCGAATCCCGGGAATTTGCGGAGCGGGTTCGGGATGTCCCCAAGCCGGACGTGGCTCACCTCACGCCGTCAACCCCGAACGCCCTGGTGGATGCGGCCGCGGTTGTCAGCAATCAGGTCGCAGGACTTGTCCGTCCTCCCCGCGTATTTGGAACCAATGACGTCGTGGCCGCTCTTGCCAAAATTGCCGCCATGCCATGGGGGCCGGCGGCCGAGCAGTTGCTGCAGAATACGGTCGGCAAGTGGGCGGCCAGTGATCCGGCAGGAGCCCTGGATTATGCGCTTGGAATCGAGAGCAGGCGGGTCCGTGCCGCCTTGGTCAGTGGGGTTTTCGCTTCCTGGGCAAAAACCGATCTCAATGGTGCCTACAGTTGTCTTCTGGCGAACCGTGAGACGTCTCCGGATACCTTCCGGCTGGGCTTGAAGCCCGTTTTTTCGGCTGCCGCGGCCAGTAGTGTTTCACAGGCCATGCGCATGGCAATGGAATTGGGGACGGGTACCGACCGCCTGACTGCTATCGGCGCCGTGATGGGATATGCCAGTCGGGAGGGAATCATGCCGTCAATGATCTCCTACATGGATTCCCTGCAGGCAGTTGGCGAGCGCAGGAGTTACGCCTCCCTGTTGGCCCAGAATTGGGCTGTGTATGCCCCGGAACAGGCGGTGGGATGGGCTATGACGCTTTCTGATCCGCTGGTGAAGAAAGCGGCGATGTCAACCGCCGTCAGCATGTGGGCGGGCGATAACCCGACCGCGGCTGCGGCCTGGGTGATGACCCTTCCTGATGCGGAATTGCGTAGCCAGGAAATGGTCCAGATTACCAGGTCCTGGGCAAAGTATGACCCGGTCAACGCGGCCGATTGGCTGCTCAGCATGCGGCCACCATCCCCGAGTCTCGATCCATCCGTCCGTGCCTTTGTCGGAACGATCATGAACTCGAATCCCGAGGCCGCCGTGATGTGGGCAGGGACCATTGCCGATCCCAAAATCAGGAACAACACGATTATGGGTGTGGCACGGCAGTGGATCACAACCGATCCCCAGAAAGCGGCAGCCTATATTGCCACAGCACCCCTGACTCCAGGCCAGCGTGCCTCGCTCATGCGCTCCCGTCCATGATGCGTTCCCGGCCGACATGCCAGTCTCGTCTCCATGGAGGGATCAGGGACAGGAAGATAGTTAAAATAGAACACAATATAATACTTTGCCGAGTCGTTATACGGTGTAAGGGATGATCGTGAGGGGTTGTTCCTGGAAAGAGACACCTATGAGGACATCGAGGATCGTGGAGGAGGGGGCGGCGCATTATCACATCATGTCGCGGGTCGTGGATCGGCGGCGGGTGTTTGATGATGGGGAGAAGGACTTCGCCCATGGGGAGAAGGCACTGGGGAAAGACGCAGGCTCCCCGCCTTCGGCGGGGAAGCCCACCCTACAAGGTGGAAACGCATTGTAGATAATTCCCGGCTCATCAATTCGTGTTTTACCTTCAGTCTTCAGCCTAAACCGCTTCAGCCTTGACGTCCCTATGGGACGCCAGTGAAATAAATTCAGGAAACATTGGGTTTTGCGGGAGATTTCAGAAGATGCTCCGCAGCACGCATGCCGTCGATGGCGGAACTGACGATGCCGCCGGCGTAGCCAGAGCCTTCCCCCGCGGGATAGAGGCCCCGTGTGTTGATGGATTCTCCCTCCGGATGACGGGTAATCCAAAGGGGACTTGAGCTGCGGGTCTCCGGGGCATACAGGACGGCGTCCTTCAGTTTTACGCCGTACAATTCCTGTAACATCGGGGGAATTGCCTTTTCCAATGTCGTCGTAACAAAATCAGGAAGAATGGTGCGGAATTCAACCGGTACGGCAACGGGGCACGAACCCCCTTCTGGAAGTGCGGAAGAAACGCTTTTAGCCAGGAAGTCAACCAGGCGTGTGGCAGGGACTTTGTAGCCGCCCCCCGCCGCTGTAAAGGCGTCGCGCTCGAGTTTACGTTGAAACTCAACACCTGCCAATGCGGGAATGGCGTGCTCAGGATAGTCGGCTGGACCGACGGGAACCAGAAAGGCGGCATTGCCGAGCGGTAATGACCGTTTTGAGTAACTCATGCCGTTCGTGGTTAGAAACCCCGGTTCCGATGCGCACGTGATGACTTTCCCGCCGGGGCACATGCAGAAACTGTAGCAGGACCGGAGTCCGGCCTCCTCCCGACGGGTCAGTCTAAAACTTGCGGCTCCCAGCAGGGGGCTTCCCGCAAACCGTCCGTACTGGGCGCGGTCGATGGCTGACTGGGGAATCTCCAGACGCACGCCTACGGCGAAAGGTTTCGGCTGCAGGGCCACGCCCTGTTCCGCCAGCATTTCATAAACATCACGGGCACTGTGTCCCACCGCCAGAACGCAATGCGTGCAGGCGATTTCCTGTCCGTTCACCACGATCGCCCGAAGCTGGCCCGCCTCAATGATGAAGGTCTCCAGCTTGGACCGGAAACGCACCTCGCCCCCGGCGGCGAGGATTTGTTCCCGGAGGCGGGGGACAATGGTCAGCAGGGCGTCGCTGCCGACATGGGGTTCGGCATCGATCAGGACATTCTCATGCGCTCCACAGGCATGCAGCAGCGTCATGAAATCCCGGATGCGTCCCCGTTCCTTGCTTCGTGCCGTGAGCTTACCGTCTGAAAAAAGCCCCGCGCCCCCCTCTCCATAGAGGACATTACTTTCCGGGTCCAGGATTCCGTCGTTCCAGAACTGTGCGACTTTGGGGGCCCGGTCCTGAGCATCGTCGCCGCGTTCAATCAGAAGGGGGCGCGCCCCGGCAATGGCGAGTTGGTAAGCGGCCATCAAGCCTGCGGGTCCGGCACCCACCACAACGGGGCGGACGCCGCCTTCAGGTAAAAAGCGAACCCTTGCGCCGGGTTTTTCATCCTCCGCAGAACCGGTTACGATTTCCACGGCTGGGCTCTTGGCCGAAGGGGGCAGGGTCGGGAGATTGAAGTTCACTTCGACGGTCAGGGCATACACCGGTTCCGGGTTCCGGGCCCGGGCATCCAGGGAGCGGCGGATGATTTTCGGGTTGGATAGGGAATCCGGCTCGCAGCCGATTTTCCGGCCCACCTGATGCAGAATCACCGGATTGTCATAGGTGAGCGGAACATTAACCTGATGAACGAGTATTCTCATGACCTGTTCGCTCCAATAACAGAGGCGGCTTCATCCAGATTTTTCAGGCCAGTCAGGAGCAGGGCATCATCCGGAACGCGAAGGAGTTTCCGGAACTCGCCCGGGGTGAGATTGACGGCGCGCTTGAATTCGCGGGTGAAATGGCTCTGGTCAAAAAAACCGCAACTGCCCCCGATTTCACTGATCCCGAGTGATGTGGTGGCGAGGAGCTTTTTGGCCTCGGAAAGGCGAATTTCCGTGAGCAGATGCTTGAAGGTTTTTCCGGCTTCCCGCCGCAGGCGATGCACCAGAGTCGAGGCACTGATTCCAATGGCGCGGGAAGCCGTGGCCAGGGTGACGCGATCCTGGAAGTGGGACTGAAGCCAGTCCGTCACCCGCTCAGGCAGGGGACTGGTATCCTGCAGGGCCGGAGTGGTTCCGGCGAAATACTCCTGGATCCATTCAGCAACCTCGTAACAACTCTCTTCGGTGGTCGTGGCATGTTCCAGTCTGAGCATCTGGCGCATTTCCCGACTGGTCGCCACCGGCCAGGGGGTGCCTCCCAGGATTTTCTGACTGGTCATCACGGCCAGAAGAACCCTGATATGCGCCTTGAGTTTGGTCTGGTCCCAGTTGCTTGCCATCAGGAGTTTGGCAAGGTATTTCGAGACAAAAGCCATAGCACCCGGCTTGTCCCTTTGCTTGAGGAAAGCGAGCAGGTGATACGTGTCGCCAAGAATATCCGGGGGGGTGGTCTCCTGTTTCCGGATATCAGCGACGGCTTCCGCAATCTTGCGTTGCTGGAGATACTTCTCGTTCAGGCGACGAAAGAACGCGCTTGAGTTGAGTCCTGCTGAAAAGGAGGTCTCCAGGGTGAGCGTGCCCAATCCGCGCAGGGCGCTCGGCGTAATTTGGCAGAGTGAGGGGATATGTTTCAGGAATAATTTGGGATCCGTATTGGGCCAAATCCGGGTCACCTGGGTCACCGCAACCCGTATGTCGTTTTCTTCCCCTGCGATACAGAAGCCTCCGAGTTCAACACCCCCGCAGCATTTGTTGTGGGGGGCGACGGTGATGGTGATGAAGAGAAGATTGGCCCAACACCGATAAAAGTGGGGCTCCCCGGAGGCCGTCGCATGAATCGTGGCGTTACGACACGCGACCCGGCAAAGGCTGGCGGCCACAGGATGGTCAAGAGCGTGTCGGCAGAAAGCGCAGACCTTTTTGTTGAGCAGAAGCTGTTGATCATACAAGCCGTGATAGAGTGCCCCCTGCCCGGTGAGGTGCCCGACCTCCTCAAGAAGATGTTTAATTTTCGGGGTTGTATCGGACTTCATAGTGCCATATTATCCAATAATAAAACTGTATTGTGCAAGATAATTATTGCCAAAGGAGTAAAGGTGTGATGAGCTTAAACAAACAAAGGAGAATCGAATGAGCACAGTGTTGGAGCAGATCAAGGAACAGTTGATGAAGGGCAAGGCCAATGACGTCAAGGTATTGGTTCAGCAGGCGTTGAATGAAAACCTGGGCGCGGCTGAAATTCTCAATAAGGGATTGCTCGGTGGAATGGGCATCATTGGCGAAAAATTCAAAAAAAATGAGGTCTATGTTCCTGAAGTGCTGATTGCGGCCCGTGCCATGAAGGCCGGCATGGAGATTCTTAAGCCCGCTCTGGCGGCAGCCAAGGTGCAGCCCCGGGGTGTTGTGGTGATTGGAACCGTCAAGGGCGATCTTCATGACATCGGCAAGAATCTTGTTGGAATGATGCTCGAAGGCGCCGGGTTCAAAGTGGTTGATGCCGGTATCAATGTCGAGGCGTCTAAATTCATCGAGGTGGCGAGGGCGAACAATGCCACGCTGATCGGGGCATCAGCCCTGTTGACGACCACGATGACGAACATGAAGGAAGTGGTTGATGCCTTGAAGGCTTCAGACCTTGTCGGCCGGGTGAAAATCATGATCGGCGGAGCGCCGGTGACCCAGTCGTTTTCCGATGAAATTGGCGCCGATGGTTATGCGCCTGATGCCGCCTCTGCGGCTGATCTGGCCCGTTTGCTCGCCGCGTAAGGTTCTCTTGAGTTGACGGTTCTCGCGGGGTATTCCTGCCTCAGCGCCCGATCAGGGCCTGGCGGGGTACCCCGTTTTGTTTTGGCGTGATGATGCCTCGCAATGGATTAACTATTTGACGCTTTCGGGAAGGGAAAAGGCTTGAAACAGAGGATGATGAAGTAATACAGTCTAGCTGTTTTTTTGTGCTCGATCAGGAAATCAACCGGCTGAATGAATCACTCGGAAAAACTCTAGAAAGGGAGTTGAATGCTATGGCTGAGAATAAGAACATGATCATGGTGGACGGAAATCAGGCGGTTGCCAATGTCGCCCACGCCACGAACGAAGTTTGCGCGATTTATCCGATTACCCCCTCCTCTGCGATGGGGGAATGGGCCGATGAGTACAGTGCCGCCGGCATGAAAAACGTCTGGGGTACCATCCCCCAGGTTGTGGAGATGCAGTCCGAGGGCGGCGCCAGTGGCGCGGTTCACGGCGCTCTGGCCACCGGGGCCCTGACAACCACGTTCACGGCCTCTCAGGGACTGCTCCTGATGATTCCCAATATGTACAAGATCGCCGGCGAACTCACCAGCACGGTGTTCCATGTCACCGCCCGCTCTCTGGCCTGCCAGGGATTGTCGATCTTCGGCGATCACTCGGATGTCATGGCGGTGCGCCAGACCGGGTTTGCGATGTTGGCCTCCGCCAGCGTTCAGGAAGCGCATGATTTCGCCCTGATTTCCCAGGCGGCTACCCTGCAGGCACGGGTTCCCTTCCTGCATTTCTTCGACGGATTCCGGACCTCCCATGAAGTCCAGAAGATTGAATCCATCTCCAGCGATGTGATCCGGACGATGATTACCGACGAACTCGTCTTTGCCCATCGGCGGCGCGCCCTGTCGCCGGATCGTCCCATGATCCGGGGTACCGCCCAGAATCCGGATGTGTATTTCCAGGGCCGCGAGACCGTCAACAAGTACTACGATGCCTGCCCGGGCATCGTGCAGAAGACTATGGACCAGTTTGCCAAGCTGACCGGTCGCCAGTACCACCTGTTCGATTACATCGGCGCCCCGGATGCCGAGCGCGTGATTATCATCATGGGCTCCGGTGCCGAAACCGTGCATGAGACCGTTGAGGCCATGGTCGCCATGGGCGAAAAGGTCGGCGTGCTCAAGGTTCGCCTGTTCCGTCCCTGGGATATCAAGACTTTCGTCAAGACCCTGCCGGAAACCGTTCGTTCCATTGCCGTGCTGGATCGCACCAAGGAGCCGGGCTCCATCGGCGAACCGATGTATGAAGATGTCCGGACCGCGATCGGCGAGGCGCAGAGCGAGAAGCTCATGCAGACCAAGTTCTATCCCCTGGTGCTTGGCGGCCGCTATGGCCTCGGCTCCAAGGAGTTCACCCCAGCCATGGTGAAAGCGGTCTTCGACAATCTCGTCACCGGAAAAAAGAATCACTTCACGATCGGAATCAACGACGACGTGACGAAGACGAGCCTGTCTTTTGACCCGTCTTTCCAACTCGAGCACAAGGGCCGGATCGAGGCCATGTTCTACGGACTGGGTTCCGACGGCACGGTGGGTGCCAACAAGAACTCCATCAAGATCATCGGCGATGACACGGATTTCTCCGCCCAGGGGTATTTCGTGTATGACTCGAAGAAGGCCGGCACGATCACCGTGTCGCACCTGCGCTTCGGGCCCGGCCTGATCCGCAGTCCGTACCTCTGCACCAAGGCCGATTTCGTGGCCTGTCATAACTTCTCGTTTGTCGAGAAGTACGACATGCTGGCGACGGCCAAGATGGGCGCCACGTTCCTGCTGGCAAGCCCGTTCACGGCGGCGGAAGTCTGGAATCATATGCCCGACGAACTGGAACAGCAGATCATTGACAAAAAAATCAAGTTCTACGTGATTGATGCCAATAAGCTGGCGGCGGATCTCGGGCTGGGTGCGCGCATCAATACCCTGATGCAAACCTGCTTCTTCAGCATCTCCGGGGTTCTTCCCCAGGCAGAGGCCGTTGAAAGCCTCAAGAAGGCTATCAAGAAGAGTTACGGCCGTAAGGGCGACGATGTGGTTAAGTCAAACTTCCAGGCTGTGGATGCCGCGGTTGCCGCCATCCAGCCCGTCAAGGTTCCTGCCACGGTTGCCGGCAAGGTGAAAATGCCTGCCGTTGTTCCGGCGGATTCTCCGGAATTCGTACGAACCGTTACGGCGACCCTGATCAAGCAGAAGGGTGACAGCCTTGCTGTCAGCCAGATGCCCGAGGATGGAA
>CAJBSZ010000031.1 GCA_903958395.1 uncultured bacterium
AGGCATGTCCTGCCAGACCATCATGCCCAGCTTATCGCACCAGTAGTACCAGCGCTCCGGCTCGACCTTGCCGTGCTTGCGAACGACATTGAACCCGAGACGTTTCAATAGCTCAACGTCAAACCGCAGCGCCGCGTCGGTCGGCGCGGTGTAGAGTCCGTCCGGCCAATAGCCCTGGTCCAGCGGCCCCATCTGAAAGACCGCCTTGCCATTGAGCAAGATGCGGGTTACGCCCTTTTTGTCCGGCCCGATGGCGATCTTCCGCATGGCAAAATAGCTCGTGACGGTATCGCTTGCGCCCGAGCCGTCCTTGAGCGTTACCTTCAGGTCGTAGAGGAACGGCTGGTCGGGCGACCAGAGCTTCGCGTTGGCAATCGGCAAGACGATCTCGATGCCGCTCTTTCCCGCACCCCTGGAGACAATCTTCTCGCCTTCCTTCGCCTCAACCTCGATCGTGCAATCTTCGGCCGAACCGCGTGCGGTCGCGGTCAGCCGCAGACACCCGCCTCCCACGTCGGGGACGAGTCTCAGGCTCTCGATGGAGGCGGCCGGGACCGGCTCGAGCCACACGCTCTGCCAGATGCCCGACACGGACGTGTAGTGGATGGCGTCGATATAGATGACCGCCTGTTTGCCGAATGGCTGATGCGGCCAGGTGCCGTTCGGCTCGCTGAAACAGGCGTTGTTCGGATCCCATACGCGCACGACCAGCTGTTGCGGCCCGTCGGCGGTCAGGGCGTCGGTGATGTCAAACGTGAAGCGGTCATACCCGCCGCGATGCGTGCCCACCTGCTTGCCGTTCAGCCAGACGGTGGTTTCCCAGTCGGCCGCGTCGAAATGCAGAAGCAGTCGCTGGCCCGTCCACTTCTTGGGCGTCTGGAACTCGCGGCGATACCAGAGCGCCTGCTGCGGCAGGACTTTCTTCCCCACGCCCGACAGCGCCGACTCGATGCAGAAGGGCACGAGGATGTCGCCGGTGTATGCCTGCGGCGCAGCCGCAGCCCGCTCGCTGACGGCATATTGCCAAAGCCCGTCCAGGCTTTGCCATTCGGTGCGGACCATCTGCGGGCGGGGGTATTCCGGCCAGACGTTTTCCGGCGACACCTCCTTGGCCCAGCGTGTCATCAGCGGCGCGGGGGCGGGCCGCCAGGCCTCCGCCCTTGCCGCACAGGCCAAGAGTCCCATGCCCATCACAGCCGCAGGCAGGAATTTGCTCATGAGGTATTTTATGGCGATGTGTTTGCTTTTCATGACGATATATTTCCTTTTTTCTTTTGCTTTAATTGTTCCTGTCTCGTCCGGCTGTAGATTGACACATTGCAACAGAAAGGCCGGTTTCAGTGCGTGTTGCAATAAGGTATAGTGAGGCGTTCAAGTCGCAGGTACTGAGAGAGTTGGAAGATGGCAAGTATGACAGCGTGGCGGCAGCCGCGCGGGCATATGGATTGAGTGGGGTCGGCACCATACGGTATTGGGCCAAGAAGTACGGGAAATCACATTTACAAGGGAAGGTGATACGAGTGGAAACGGCACAGGAAATTAGTGAAGTCAAAGAGTTGCGCAAGCGGGTTCGGGAGTTGGAGAAGGCGTTGGCTGATGCGCATATCGATTCGAAATTGGGCGCGGCATACCTAAAGATCGCCTGCCGGAACGCGGGCATAGCCGATGTTGAGGGCTTTAAAAAAAAGCACGCTGGGAAGCTGTAAACGACGTGGTGGATCACGGCGAAAAGGAAAGCGCGATTAGCGTAAGCGAGCTTTGCATCAAGGTGGGGATGAGTCGTCAGAACTATTATGCGGCCAGACGGTTGCGCCAGCGTCGCGAGGTGGACGAATCTTTGATTTTGAACCTGGCAAGACGTGAGAGGAAGCTGCAGCCCCGTCTGGGCGGGCGGAAGCTGTTGCACCTGTTGGATCCAGAATTGAAGGAAGCCGGTGTGAATTTGGGGCGGGACCGATTTTTCGAACTGATGGCCGAGAACGACATGCTGGTCGTTCCTAAGCCCGGCAGACCGCACACGACAAACAGTCGGCACTACCTGCCTGTCTTCAGCAACCTGCTGACAGGACGTATCTTGCAGGCCCCGAATGAGGCTTGGGTGAGTGATTTGACATACATCCGAACCGATGGAGGGTTTCTCTATGCCTCCCTGATCACCGATGCGTTTTCGCGCAAGATCGTCGGCTACTACATCGGTGACACTCTCGAGGCGGAAGGCTGCCTGAAAGCATTGGATCTGGCACTGAGTGAATTGCCCGCAGACAAGCATCCGATCCACCATTCGGATCGGGGAACCCAGTATTGTTGCCACGAGTATGTCGGCCGATTGCAGGCGCGAGGCATGCCCATCAGCATGACCGAGGTCATGCACTGCTACGAAAATGCCCTGGCTGAGAGAGTCAACGGCATCCTCAAACAGGAGTACGAAATGGATCGCACGTTCCGCACAAAGGAGCAAGCCAGAATGGCGTTCAAGCAGGCTGTATGGCTCTACAACTACCGGAGGCCGCACCTGAAATTGAGTATGCGCTTCCCGGCGACTGTACATGCGGAGGCGGCATGAGCGGCGCACCCCGATCCCAGTCCTGCCTCGCCGTGCTCCGCCCTTGGCCCTTCGGGCCACCCCTTCGGGGACGGGCTCCGCACAGCGAGGCAGGACTGGTTGCTGCCCATGCACAGACCACCGCCCACTCAAGCGCCATGCAACCGGCTCCCAATGGGAACTTAGCTTCGCCTGGCATAATCTACTGTGTGAAATAATGTTCATTCCAAAACAACAAAATGTGTCAAATTTAAATCAGGACGTGACAATCTTCATTCGAGTGGTTATTTAAGAGATGCTGTACTAAGATAAGACCTGCCTGGCTGACAGAGATTCCTCACGGGTCTTCGCCGCGCGTGCGGCCTTGCGTTGATAGAGGGTCCAGAGCAGCAGACCCAGTGCGAAGAGCACCCCGCCGACAAACAAGAAGGCCAACCGTCCGCTCAGCGGATTGGGGATGGCCATGCAGGCCAGCAGGAAGGCGCCCAGAATCAGGAACAGGGCTCCAACCACGCGGAGTTGCATGGTGTCCTGATCCTGGCCCCCTTCGGCAATATGATCAACGGGGCGCTTCATGTCGGCAAAGAGGGCGTTCACGCGCTGGTGATGGGCTTCCGAACTCATCCGCCATAGCGGGATGGTGCCGCAGAACCAGAGTGCGGACCCAACCCACGCGATAGAGCCCACGAAAATGGCCTGCGAGTCATTGAACTCCCGTGCGGACAATGCCCGCGTGAGGCCCAACAGGTGCTGCACCATCTCCGGCGAATACGCCCATTTGGCCAGGAGCCCGATAACCAGTCCGGCAATCACGGTACTCCAGCCCGCCCACGCCGGCGTGCGGCGGATGACCACCCCCAGCACCATCGGCACGATCATGGGCGGCAGCAGGATGGCATTGAGCACCTGGAACAGATCAAAAAGGTTCAGGGTCCGCAGGGCATTGACACCCAGTCCCACTCCGATGATCAGGAGGCCGAAGCAGACTGTGGTGATCTTGCCGACGATGACCTGGCGTTTCTCGGAGGCGTCCGGGCGGATATAACTGATATAAACGTTGCGAACAAAAAAGCCGGCGTTGGAGTTCAGGGCTGCGTCGCCACTGTCGATGGAGGCACTGAACATAGCGCACACCATCAGGCCCAGGAGGCCCTGCGGCAGGACCTTGAAGGCCATGGCGATCCAGGCCCCCTCCGCCGGTTGCGTGAGATTGGGAAAGACACTCTGGAGATCGGGGAAAACCGTCGCGGCACAGAATGCGGGGAGTTGGTAGAGGACTGGCGCCAGCAGCAGGAAGGTGGGAGCGGCACACAGGAGCACCATCTGGCGGGCGCTGCGGTCATTCTTGACGCGCACGAACCGGCCGCAGTTGCGGATATCCAATCCGCCAATCGTGTTGGACACCATGCCATACCCGACCCAGAGCCAAACGATGGCGAACGAACAATCCGTGTCAAAGTGGAAGTGACGCGCCGGCAGCGCCGTGTAAAGATGGGTGATTCCGCCGATCTCCGGCAGGTTCACAGAGAAGAACACCACCACCAGCACCACCAGCAGCAGTAGCACAGCCTGGACCACGCCCCCGATGGCCACAGCCCACTGGCCCCCCAGCGCCGAGAGAAAGGTGATAATGCAGCCGATCGCCAGGATGGTGACTGTCAGGTCCATGCGGAACACCGAGGCCATGAAGACGCCCACGGCATTGAGGCCGATACCGCCCCAGAAGAGCCCCATGGGCAGGGAGAACCAGGTGTAGAATTGTTCGGTGCCAAAGCCAAAACGGCGAAACACCGCTTCCATGGAGGTGATGACCCGCATGCGGCGGAAACGCGGGGCCATCAACAGTCCGACGATCAGGCTGGGCACTGCGGCCAGCATACCAACCAGCGGGAAGACGAAGCCGTCATTATAACATTTGGCTGCGCCACCGGTGAAGGTCCAGACGCTGATCCCCGCGCCCATGGCGCTCAAGCCGCCGACCCACCAGGTCATATTCCCGCCGCCACGGAAGTAGTCGCTGGCGTTGCGGTTGAGCCGCCGGCAGATCATGCCGATGGACAAGGTGAACACCAGGTAAGCGAAGATGACCGTGTAGTCCCATCCCGAGAGATCGCGGATCAGAGATTCGGTAGTGGCAAGGGTGGGCATCATAGTGGGGACTCCTGTGCGGGCTTGGTTGACGTAAGGGGCACCTCCGTGCCGATGACCGCCTTCTGATTGTAGCTCATCCACTCGGCGGTTTCTGCCAGGCGCTGATAAACCACATCCGGCAGTTCGCCATCGGGACGCGGGCTGACATTGATCAGAAGGTTCCCGCCCCACTGGCGCAGGCGCACCAGCGTCTCGAGCATCCAGGCGGTGGACTTGTACTGCTCGGCCTTGAGATAACCCCACACATCAATGGTGCCGGTGCCCGTTTGGTTCGGAATTTCCGAGGCCTGCCAGCAGTGGCAGGTTTCAAACCAGCCGGTGAACCGCTGGGTCGGCAGCGAACACTCCGTGCAATCATAATCCCCATCGCAACTGCGGCTGTTGATCACAATGTGGGGCTGAAGCTCCCGGGCCCGGTCGCGGATGGCGTTGTCATGCGTGCCGCCATCAAACCAGAGCAAATCAATCCGGCCATAGCGGGTGAGCAGTTCTTCCACGCGGCCATGGAACATGGCCCGGCGCTGTTCCTCGTGCGCCGGCGTCCGCCGCAGGGGCGTGATGGGTTGATGGCGCTGGTCAAACCAGGGATGCCCTGCGGCATTCGGCCGGGGTTTACTGGGATCCATGGAGGCCGTGTAGTAGTTAAAGCTCATCACCTGGCGGTCAAAGCGCCAGTCCGGCGGAGAGAGATACAGGCCAACCTTCAGACCATGACGGCGGCAGGCTTCGACAAATGGCCCTACCAGATCGCGGCCGGCCAGATGGCTCTGCACGCCAAAATCGCCATGCCCGCTGGGCCAGAGGGTATAGCCGTCATGGTGCATGGCCGTGAGCACCGCGTACTTGAAACCGGCCTTGGCCGCTGCGGCGAGCCACTTATCCGGGTCGTAGGCCGTGGGGTTATACCGGTCCGCCAGGCGCCAGTATTCCTCGGGCGTCACCTTATTGGCTCCTTTGGCGGCCGCGTCATAGGGGGTGTTGGCGATCATGCTCCAGGAAAGGTCCAGGTTGCCGTGCACACTGGCAATGCCCATGTGTACAAAGAGTCCCAGACCGGCGCGGGGGAACCACTGGGCTTCGGGATGCAGGGTGTGCCGGGACGTCTTGGGGGAATGATCCAGGCCCAAGGCCGCGTGCTGATCGGTTGCGGCATTGGAATTCGCATTGCCGGTCGTTATGCTGGTTACTTCGTTACTTTTTGTCGTCATAATGATTTCTCTGTTAATTCCGTTCTTGCAGATCTCCTCACCCATGCCTCCGCCACCCCCTCCAGAATTGCCGCGGCAGCCCAGCCGTTATAGCATCGCCAGATGCTGTAGGGTGTGCCGTCGCGGTTCTTCTCAACAACCAAACCATCGCTCGGACAGAAGCGTTCGGTCATGACACCGTAGCTTCCACACTGGGCGACGTCGGGGAAAACCTCCAGGCACTGCATCGCCCACGCCAGGGAGTCCTCGGCCCGCCGGCGGTGATAGTCATCGCCAGTCCGGTCCGCCAAGTAGCGGAGATCATCGGCGATGAACACGCCCATCGGATGGATGTGCGGATTGGAGACCGACGTGACAGAGCCTCCGCAACTGTTCCAACCCGAATCCTTCAATGGCGCATATTCCGGCCGCGCCCTGAACCCGTACCGCCAGAGATACTCGTACTCGGCGCCGTCGTTCATCATCGCCAGCAACGCATCGTCGCCAGTCACCTCGTGCAACACGCGGCAGGCGCGAATAAAGGCAAGCACCCCTTCCTCGTCCACCGCCATGAGGGTGTCCATGGGTGCGCCGTAGCAATTGAGGTCTTTGACGAAGCGATGGTAGAATTCGACTGCCCGGCGCGCGGAGTCCGCATAGTGCTTGCGGCCTGTTAACTTGGCGGCAAAGGCGCAGGCAGCGGCGAACCAACAACCGGCGAACCCTTCCCAAAGGTCAACCTTCGGCTCCTTCTCACTGTAGGCATACCCGTAGTTGCCATCCTCGCGTTGGAGGGCGATCACCGTATCCAACACCTTCAAAACCACCGCCATCCACTCGGTCTTCTCCACCCCATTCTGCCGCCGCCAGAAATCAATGGTCTTAAGGATGTAATAGCAGGCGCTGCCGTTGTTGTAAGCAGTGTGCTGGTTGCCGACGATGTAACCCGCCCACCAGCCGTTGTTGCGGCTTGCGGGATCCAGGGGAACCTTATCCCAGAACGGCTTGGCAAGTCGCCAATCGATCGTAAGTTCGTTGAAGAAACCGGACGCGGGGTTATAGGCGCCGACAATCATCTCGATCAGGTCGGCGGCGTTCTTGCGTGGTCCAAAATCAGCGCGGGTCAGTCCGAGGATAGATTCAGCCAGGGCGAAGGGGTAGAGCATTGGCCCACCGGCGGTCCAGCCAATCTCGCACAGCGGACGCCCGTCCGTCGGCCCTCGGGCATCGAAGGACATGCCACCATTGCGGTAGTATTCCCGCCCGCCAAGGGAACTGACCGGCCCCCAGTTGACGTTCAGCCAGGCATCCATCAGGCCCACCACCGCCTCGCGTTCTGTCTTGCGGTAAAGCGGCAATTCCCGGCTCTGCCCGTAGAGTTCGCGCATAATCCGGTGGGCGGCCCGGCGATCCCCTGGAAACGCGAGAATGCGCCCGCAAGCCGACGCCTGGCGGAAGACATGGCAGGTCGGCGCACCCAGCCACTGCTTTTCCACGAAGGAAGCGGGCTCATTGCCGTATCCGAGCGAGACACCGAAGGTATCCGGCAATTGGGCGAAAACTCCATTGCGGATGAACCCATGATCGTTCAGCGTGACCCGGTCAGGCTCCTGTTCCGAGTAGGGGTCGATGGAAATACCGACAACCCCGCCTGCGTGGCAGAGAATCGACACCGGCAACGCCGCACGGTCGGCCCGGAATTCCCACAAGGTCGCGCAAAACAGATCGTCCGAAAACTGATCGGTCAGGTGCGGGTATTCTCCCGGCCCCGTCAGCGCCAGGTTGTTGTCGCCATAAATATTGCAGGGAATGAGATGGAAGACATCCCGCGCCCCCGGGAGCCGCAATCGCAGTCGCACACGGGTGGCGAACGACGTCCGGACGCGAAGTTCGTACGAATATCCATGCGGCGCAGGACTCAACTCAAGGTTTACGGTGACTCTGTCGGATTCAGCCCGATAACACCCCGCCCCACCCTCCAGGGAAACAGAGTGCCAAGCATCATTCTCACAATAGTCGAGAGAGAGCATGACTGTCGTGCCGCCAACTTGAATCGTCTCCGAATTCACTTGCCGTCACCCCCTAGCTTCGACCCGTTACCTCGAAACTGCTCAATCACGACTGTGGAATCTCGTTTTGCCCTTTCATCTGCATCGGTGCGCAACTGGCTTGGGGGCCAGAGCCACCACAGGGCGCTGGTGACGCCGCGCGGGTAGTGGCGGCAACCAAAGGCCGTATGGGTATCATTATAAATCTGGTCGCTCCAACACACGACAGGCGAGCCGAGTACCTCATAGGCGTAATGCGCGGCATCGGCATCAGAACCCGTCGCCGCACTTATCACGCCCAGAACAGTCTCGGCCACAAACTGGTTGAGATAGACCTTGCTCACCCAAGTGGTGGCGCTCGTGGATGAAAGGATCCAGGCGCCGGTCTCGATATCCACGCACACTCCCGGAACGAGAATGGTCTTCAAATGGGTCCTCAGACGGTTGATCAGTTCAGCATTGGGCCCCTCCGGCGCCACTTCGCTGGTCAACCCCATGACATGGGGATACACCAGCCCCTCAATGGCGGGAATAATACTGGAAGTCCCTTGTCCATCGAAGACGGCGGGGAACGATTGGCGACTCTCATCCCAATGTGACAGGATGCCCGTTGACGTGTAGGCCACGGCCTCTTGCGCCGCCCCGGCCAGTGCCGTCTCCCCGAGTTGGAGGAATACAGGTTTCAACATCAGATAACAGGCGAACGATTTCACGGCAATGTAGAGGTTGTTTTGCGGGATTTGGAGCGAATGATCCATCGCGTCGTAGGTCGTGATTTCTCCGATTCTTTGCCTGAAGTTGGAGACATAGGACGTTATTCCGTCGCGTTTGGCGGGATCAAGGTCATCGCGCAATTGCATGGAAAGGAGCGCCTGCTTGAAGAGATCCCGGTTCTTCTCCAGCCAGTCAATGTCACCGGTCGTTTTCCAGTAGAGCGCGGCGCAGATGATCCAGTTCTGCAGTTCCTCCTGCGTCATCAGTTTGGAGTAGCGCGCCCCTGCCTCGCGGGTGGTAAAACCAAATCCAACCCCCATGTCATGACAGAATCCAAGGCCACCGGGAAATCGTTGCGTCTGCCCCGGCAAGGTGAGTTCATCGGTGTAGGCGAGTCGCGAGAAGTTCTCCAGTTCGTTGCGGACCGTCCAGGGATGCATCGCCAGTTCATAAAAGACCTGATCAACCGTCAGGTCAAGGGTGTTGGCAAACCCGCATTCGCCTTCCACAATGGACCAGACAGGGTCCTTCTGTTCCGTCGCCTGCAGGACGGAGTTGAACTGGTAGGAATGGAGGGCATGCGCGGCCAGAAACCTGCGCTCCTCATTCTGCCCGCATTCGGCCAGTTTCCTATCCGCTTCCCTGCAACGGGCAACCACCGCTGGCAGACTGGCCTTCGCCGTCCGGAGCATGTCGTTGATGTCGGAATACAAGGCGTCGCACATCAGTCGGAGACGATGTTCCTCCATCTGCCCGCTGTTCCCCGATTGGTATTGGGCAATATAGAAAGTGACCTCCTTGCACATCCCCGCAGGCACATGGATACAGAACGCGGAAGTGGCGCCATCCACGCCGAAGCGCTGCTTGGCCTGCTCCGTGGAAAGCAGTTCGGCGTCACCGGTCGCCACCGCAATTGAACTCGTCGAGTCAACCACGTAGCCGTCGAACCCGGCCCAGCCCCTGGCCCGTACCGACTGCTGTTGCAAACTGAAAAGCAGTTGCGTCTCCTCTTTTCCGGACCGGTTGTCGATGCGGTAATGCATCCACGTCACAGGGAGTGCAAAGCGGCGCTTTTCCTCGTCGGAAGCCTTCTCCCAGTCCTTCATCGGCCAAACCGGCGTGTAGTGGGTCCAACACACACCCATCGGGATCGTCCACTCATCGGTACATGCGCCAAGTTTCCGGGCGACCTCCTTGTCCATGATCCGGGTGTTTGTCTTGAGGGCGGGCTGATTAACAGCGAAGGGCATGAGGCGTTCCGTCTGGCCGTTCTTAACGGCGACGATCACACCCTGGTCAGGAATCAACGTCATGTTTCCGCTGAGTGATTTGCCAACCTGAACGCCGCCACTTTCTTCCATGCCATAGATGAAGCTGGCCCAGGTTCCGACCGGACTGTGGTCGGCGTTAAAGAAGGGAACGTCCCCCACCTTGACCTTTCGGAAGGGGCGCGACCGGGAATCGCGAAGCGTGATGCGTTCGCCGTTCTTCCAATCGGCGGCATTGCCGAACGCGAGTTCCTTCCCGTTGACATCGCTAATCCGGGCATAGCTCACAAACGCCGGTCTTCCCAGGCCGGCGAACTGAACGGCAAGCGGTCCGCCGGAATGGGCGTAGGCCGCCTTCATCACCCACGGCTTGAAGGCGCCGCCTGCCTTGGACCAGACATCGAGATACGCGTCCAGCGGCGAACCGTTGGCGGCCACCGCGAACGTGTTTTGCTGGGCGCATTTGCTTTCGGTATCCACAAAGCCGAGTTCGACGGTCACGTTCCGGGCAGGAAGTTCCCGGACAAACACATCGAAGGTCATACCTTTCACCATGCCCGGGAAAAGTTCAAACCGAGTTCCCGGGGGCAGTGTTGCCGGATCCAGTGGATGGAACTGGGCGTCACCCTCACGTCTTATTTCCAAGGATGTGTTCATCAGGTCCTTTTCATTTTGGCCGGGGCTCAAGAGGCTCAAGAATCCGCGGGGCGATGAGGATTCCCATGGGTTTGAGGCGGTACTCGTAACTCCAATCCGCTCCGGTGGAACGCCACATGCCAGGACCGTACCAGCACAGGTGGCGCCCGGCGTAATGGACCAGGCCAAAGGCGTTGGCGCGGTTGCCGAAAAGCGTCAGGTCGAGCCGACCCCGACCGCGCCCGGGCAGTTCCACCCGATGCGGCGCGAGCCCCAGAGAACCGCAATCCCGCCCATCAAGCGCGGCCCGGAGTGTCGGGCCGGCAAAATCGGACACCTCCACCGCCAGCGAGCCGCGTCCCTTCGGCAACGTGCAGTGATAGGTCACGTTTCCGGCATAGAAAGGCAACCCCTGCGCCGTCCAATCCCCAAAGGCCAGACTGCGGACCGGAGCGGTGATGCGGGCGGTGCGCCCGAGCACCTGCACGCCAAAGTCGCCCAGCAGATAGCACCATTCCACATTTCGCCGCCGCGTCAACGGCAGCGTCAGCAACAGCTCATGGGTTCCAGCCGACAGGTCCGGCAAAGCGACGGTGGCAATGGATTCATCGACAAAATAGCCGTCCGCGGCGCTGGGCACGACCGCGCCATCGAGCGTAATCCCGGTCTGCGCGGCGTCCTCCAAGGCCAATCGTGGGGCCCGCACGGCAATTTCCGTTTCAATGGTGAAGCATAACTGCAAGGTCCCCACGACCGGAGCCGCCCCGGTTTCCACCCACGGTTGGGCGATGCGCCCTTCCTGTCGGGGCAGTCCCATGCTCTGCCGGGCCTGGTTGCCAATCCGCAGGATCTCTTCCACGGGCTGCCAGGGACCATCGTTGAGCCGCCACCGTGCCTGGTCCAGCAGCAGCACATTGGGCTCGGAGAGGGTCACCGGCGCGCGGTCCGCCAAGGGGCCGACCTCGCGCGCGGGCCGGTCGCGCAGGGTGCCGCCTTTGACGCGTTGTCCCGGCGCCATTTCCAACAGCAAGCTGCCGTGTGCGGGGCAATCCCACACCAGTTGCGTCCAGCCACGGGCGTAGTCCGCCGCCAGTGGGCGGCGGTTGCCTGTATAGGTATCCAGCAAGGTAGCCTGCCACGTGCCGGCCAATTCGATCCGGGTGCCGAGCCGGGGCCGGTCGCGATCGGTATTGCAGATAAACAGGTAACGTTTCGCGCCATCCTGCCGCAGTTGGTGCAGGAACGGATGGATCGGTCCGCCATCTTTGCCAATGTCCAGGGGCGGGGGCGTGAGGCGCACGAGGCGGTAAGGCTCCAGTGCCTCGAGCAGATCGGCGCGCAGTACCTCCACATGTTGGGAGTGGGCGGCCAGATCCACCGGGCGCCCGGACGGACGCACATCCACATGCGTCGGCACGCGGCCGGCGAAGATCACTTTGCCCCCGGCGCCGGCAAAGGCTTCCAACCGCTCCAGTGTGCTGCTGCGAAGGGTGCGCAACGACGGCACCACCACCGCATCATACGCCATGGCCCCCACGCGGAATTGCGCCCCTTCCTGCAAGGGGGTCTGCGCCGGCAGAAGGCTCTCGGCCACAAAGTCAAAGTCAATCCCGCCAAACAGCAGCCAGTGGGTCAGGCTGCTGAAGGTTTCTTCCAGACGGTCGCGTTCGCGCTGCGCCGCTGCGCCCGCGCCAAAGGCCAGCCAGTAGCTTTCGATGGGATGTATGACGGCCACGCGCACCCGCGGCACGCCGCGCGTAAGCGCGGTGTTGAGCCGGGCAAAATGATCCTCGATGGTTGGATACTCACGGAACCAGGGAGACTGATAGGAGATGGGCGCTGGATAGTCCCGTTTGGCCTCACCCTTCATGCTCACCCAGGCCAGATGATGCACGCGCACGGTCACGCCGAGGGCCGCCTGCCAGTCGCCTTGGCGCTTGTGGCCCGCAAAGTCAAAGTGCCAGCCGGTCACACCGTAGAGTTCACTCGCCATCGCGGGGCGGTTGTACTGCCGCGCGGCGGACTGCGCCTGCTTGGCCGTGGTCAGTTCCATCCAGTCGCAGAGCATGTCGATCCCGGGAATATCAAAGGCGCGGTAACTGCGCATGGCCTCGCCCAAGGCGCCGGTTTGGGAACGCAGCGTCAGTTCTTCCATCATGTGCCCGGTGAGGGCGATACCCTGCCCCCGGCACCAGCGGCCCAACGTGTCGGCAAAGGCGCTCGCAAAACGTTCCGCCACGTGATTGTGAAACCAGTAGCGCGCCAGGCTGGGCTGCTGCCCGGCGAGCGGCCAGATCATTTCCGGCAAAGTTTCCAGCAGGTCCAGCCCGCAGGCGGCGCGGAAGGTCTCGGGAAGATCGTCGGTATAGGGCAACACCAGGTCCTGCTTGGAAAAGGGATCCACCAGCAGGGTCTTGTGCGAGAATTGCGGTTCATCGGTGAAGATGGCCGGGATGGACTTGCCGAACTCCGCACCCACAGCCTGGCGATATCGCTCGTGCGTGACTTCAATGAACCGCTCGATGGCGGCGGGGTTGAGCGTATCGACGTATGTCTGGTTGTTGTACCAGGAGGAGGGCTCGGCCACCTCCAGGTAGGCATACCACACATCGGCCCCGCGCGAGGGACGTGACGTGCCGGTCAGCCGGCGGTAGGAAGCCAGCGTACCGTCGTCGGCCAGTTTCACCGAGTAACGGGCCAGGAGTGTACCGTGTTCCGGGCGGACTCCATGCGGGGCGATGGTATTCGCCGCAGCCCTGTTCTTCGACTTTGAGGCATAGGGGCGCGGTGTCAGCAATAACTTACGCGCCCGGTATCGCCGGTTCCTGGTGACCAGCCCACCGGCAAAACCGCTAGGCCAGCGGTCCTCATCATAGAGCCAGGTGAGGAGCCCGAGTTTTTTCGCCTCCTTGTTACACGCCCGAACCATCTCCATGTACTGTGGACCCAGGTAAGGCGTGGCAAGTCCCGTGCGACAGTGAATATGCACCCCGCCCATGCCCATGTCTCGGAAATGCCGAAGCTGACGCAGCAACTGGTCAAGGTCGAGCTGGTTATTCCAGGACCAGAACGGCGCCCCCCGATAGGTGGATCCGGGATTGCGAAACAGCGCGGCAGAAAGAGATTTGCGATGTCGATCCGGATACAACTCCAACGGGCGAGAAGACATAAGAAACTCCGTTATGCGCGGTGAGGCCATCTACTTTGCTGCTCCTGCGCCCACTGCGCCTCGTTCCCTGGCTGAAGCCCGGTACAGCCATGCCGCGGGAATAGGTTGACGGTCAATGCCCGGACCGGAAAGCTCCAGCACTGGCGTGCCCTGCCACATTTCTTCCTCCTGCCAGGTCATCCAGTATTCGTTGCGGAAGGTCTTCCAGCGGTAATCAACGTAGGACACCGCGATACGGTGCAGACCCGCTTGCAGTGCCACGTCCCAGATGTTCTCCGCGTGAAGGGTCGGCGATGGGAACCATTCCTTCCCATCGATGAACACACGCAGATCGTAGCCCGCGTCCATCGTCGCCGTGTATAAATGAACCGGGGCATAGAAGGAGTACACACCAGTCTTGGGAATCTTCACCAGGCCCTCATAGCGTACGGCATACGCGCGGTCCGTCGCGCGCAACTTTTCAATATCCCGGGGGTTCAGCAACGTTGCCACATCGCCCGATGCCTTCGGAGCCAGCGCGCCGTCGATGCCGGCGTAGGCAAAGAGTTTGGGCCAGGCGTCTTCAAAGTAGGAAACACTTAATCCCGGCCGGGCAGTGTCACTGGCCACGACAGGCCACGGCGCGGACTTGCGGAATACCGCCGCGATGGTCTTTCCACTGTCGGTTCCGGTAAAGTGCCAGGGCGTGTC